>DAIUEP010000054.1:19979-23699 GCA_036845065.1 Xanthobacteraceae bacterium
CCTGCTGTCGGATGGCAGCGTCCGCGTGCAGACCGCCGCCCACGAGATCGGCAACGGCGTCTATACCGTGTTGGCCCAGCTTGCGGCCGAGCGCCTTGGCGTTCCGCTGTCCTCGGTCATGGTCGAGGTCGGAGACAGCGATGTTCCGCCGGCCCCGGTCGCTGGCGGATCGAACACCACCGCCAGCACCGGCTCGGCCGTGCTGAAGGCCTGCGATGCCATCCGGGAGAAGCTATTCCGCGTCGCCTCGACTGCCAACGAAGGCGCGCTGGCTGGTCGACCGGTTGCGGAGCTTAGCCTGAAGGACGCGCGCGTGGTCGCGAACGATGGCGAAGCGAGCGAGCCGATTGCGGACGTGTTCAAGCGCATCGGCGCCAGTGCGATCGAGGAATACGCCGAATTCGTGCCGCCGGGGGTGAAGCCCGAGGCGATCGCGCAGCTTTACAAGGGCAAGTCCACTCAGACCGGCGGCGCCGAAGGCGAATACCTGATGTACGCGCTGGGCGCCGAGTTTGTGGAAGTGCGGGTCCACGCTCTCACCCGCGAGATCCGCGTGCCCCGTATCGTCGGCGCGTTTGCGGGCGGGCGCCTGATGAACACCCGCACGGCGCGCAGCCAATATATGGGTGGCATGATCTGGGGCATTTCCTCGGCCCTGCACGAGGCGACCGAGATCGACACAAAACGTGCCCGCTATGTGAATGACAACCTCGCGGACTATCTCGTGCCGGTGAATGCCGACATCCAAGAGCTTGAGGTCATCCTGGTCTCCGAGCACGACGACAAGGTCAACCCGGCCGGCGTCAAAGGCATCGGCGAGCTTGCCAATGTGGGCACCGCGGCAGCCATCGCCAACGCGGTCTATCATGCCACCGGCATTCGGGTGCGGGAGCTGCCGATCAGGTTGGAAAAGCTCCTGGCGTAGGTGCGGCGACTGCGGCGTCCGACGACGCCGGCGATTCCGCGCGCCAGTCTGCACTGTCAGGTCGCCTCGGCCCTCGGCGGCTTCACCAGCCTGACCAGATCGGGCTCGCCGCAGCCAGCGAGCACTACCGCGCGCGCGTCATCGCGCAACTTGACGATCGACGACAGGTCGGTGCCTGCGGGTGTCAGCGGACTTTCGATCGTGACGCTGATCGGCGACCAGCGCGGGAACCACTGGTCGCTGCGCAGCATGATGCGGGTGCCGCGCAGGATGCCCGGCACCACCGGCAGCCCGGCCCGCGCCGCCACTTGGAAGGCGCCGAGATAGAAACCGGAGAGGCCTAGCCGGCGTGTGAACGTGCCCTCCGGAAAGAACACCAGCCTTCGATTCGCGCGCGCGGCTGTCGTCACGCTGCCGAGGTCGCTGAGGCTGTCGACGAGCTGATGGCGATCGAGGAACAGCGCCCCGAGACGGCGCAGCACCGGTCCGGCAAAGATCTGTCCGGCGAGCTCCTTCTTGGCCACATAGGCGGGCTCGCCCGGGATCGCGGCCGCCACGATCAGGGAATCCGCATAGCTTGAATGATTGAAGACCAGCACCGCGCCGCCCCGCGGAATGCGACTGATGCCGCGCACCTTGAACGGCACGCCGAGGGCGAAGAGCGCCATGCGTGCGAGCGTCCGTACGGCGGCCCAGCGCCAGCTCAGGCGTGGCAGCGTCATCACGGCGAGCCAGCCGAGCGCGACGCCGATGGCAACGACCGTCCACCACCAGCCGGCATAGAGGGCGCTGCCGACGGCGCGCGTCAGACGCCACAGCCGCGCCCGCAGGCCGGCAAGCGACAGCCGCGCCACCTGCCACCAGACTGCGCTTTGCTGCTCCTCCAGGTGGCCGCCGAGATAGAGCTCGCGCGCCGCCGCCCGTCTGATCTTGCCACTCGCGGTCTTCGGCACGGTGCCGGGCGGAACCAGAACCACCGCGTCCGGTGGCCCGCCTACGATCGAGGTGGCGGCGCGCCGCGCCAGTGTCGTCAGCTCGGCCCGCCGCGCCGGATCCTTTTCCTCGGTCTCGGCGAGCACGACCACGCGCTCCGTTCCGGAAGCCTGATCGCTTGCGCCGAACGCCGCGACGCAGGTCTTGCGCAGCCCGGGGACCGATCCCACCGCCTCTTCGATCTCGTGCGGGGCGATGTGCTGGCCTGCCCGGATGATGATGTCCTTGACGCGGCCGGTGATGAACAGATCGCCCCCCGCCACATAGGCGCGGTCGCCGGTGTCGAGCCAGCCGTCATGGAACAGGTCGCGCGTCTTTGCCGGATTCTCGAAGTAGCCCGAGGTCGCCGACGGCCCGCGGAATTCGAGCCGTCCTTCGCTGCGCTCGCCGAGCGCCCGGCCGGCCTCGTCCACGACCCGAATCTCATGCTTGGGGATCGGCCGGCCGCAAGCGACGAGCTCGATGACGTTGGTGTCGTCCGGGCTCGCCGGCGCGGCGATCCCGTGGGTCGTCAATTCGGTCCGCTTGATGCGATCGATGATCGGCACCCGCCCGGGCGGCGGCAGCGTCACCGCCACCGCATTCTCGGCGAGGCCATAGACCGGGGCCATGGCGCCCGGCTGGAAGCCATAGGGCTCGAAGCGCCTGGTGAAGCCGCGCAGGGTTTCGATGCTGACCGGCTCGGCGCCGTTGGCGACATAGCGCAGCGAGCCAAGATCGAGGCCCTTGAGCTGCGCGTCCTCGATCTTGCTCAGGCACATTTCGAACGCGAAATTCGGCCCTGCAGTCACCGTGCCGCGATAGCGATGGATCGCCCACAGCCAGCTCTGAGGCCGCGACAGGAAGCTCAAGGGCGACATCACATAGAACGGCGCGCCGAAGTAGAGGCAGCCGAGCCAGGCGCCGATCAGCCCCATGTCGTGATAGAGCGGCAGCCAGCTGATCATCACGTCCTGCGAGCTCGCCCCGATGGTCTCGCCGATCGCCCGGATATTGGCGAGCAGATTGGCGTGGCTGAGCACCACCCCTTTGGGGTCGCCGGTGCTGCCCGACGTGTACTGAATGAGCGCGGTCGCGGATTGCGATTGCAGGCTGGGTAACTCGGCATCCGCGACGTTCGCGGTGAGGCTGCCGACACTCTCGACCGCGCTCAGGGTAGGAGCCAGTCCCTGCAACAGCGAGCCGAGGCGCAGACCCTCCGGCACCGTGATCAGCATGCAGGCTTGGGCATTGAGCAGAATCCCCGCCTGCCGGCGCGCATAGTCCTCGATCTGCGAGCGCTGCATCGGCGGATAGATCGGCACCGGAACCGCGCCGACATAGAGAATGCCGAAGAAGGCGCTGAAGAAATCGGTGCCGGTGGGCAGCATCAGCGCCACCCGATCGCCCGGCGCGATATCGCGCGCGAGGAGGCCCGCCGCCACAGCGCGCGCGGCCTTCGCAAGCTCCCCGTAGGTCATGGTGGCGAGCACGGTCTGCTCGTCCTCGAGCACGGTGACGTGCAGCCGGTCGGAATGCTGGGCGAGGTGCGATTCCAAAACCTCGATCAGCGTTCCGGCTTCGGTGGCGGCCGGGATCGCGGCCGCGGGCACTGTCGCTTCAGCAATCTCAACGACCGGCTGTGCCGCACCCGCCTGATCGAGCGCCGCGACGAGGTCGCCGACGATGTCGGCTTCGCTGACGAGCTTGATCGGCAGGCGCACCCCGAAGCCACGCTCGAGGCGCAGGATCAGCTCGGTGCGCCCGAGGCTGTCGATCCCGAGGTCGTGCTCGAGATGGCTCTCCAGCGTCACGGCGGCCGG
>DAIUEP010000055.1:0-23679 GCA_036845065.1 Xanthobacteraceae bacterium
GCATGATCTGCTCGGCCTCGACATAGAGCCCGTCCGCGAGCGGGCGGCGCACCGAGACGCGGACCACGGTCTTGCCGGCGCGCTCGACGCGGTCGGCCGCGGCCTGGCACCAGTTGTCGTCGACGCCGACGATCGCGGTGCCGCCCTCCTGCACGCCCGTCACCAGTCGCTCCTTGACCGCTGCATAGTGTGCGAGCGTGCCGTGACGGTCGAGATGATCCTCGCTCACATTGATGAGAACGCCGACGGTCGGATCGAGCGAG
The DNA here is from genome assembly GCA_036845065.1 of Xanthobacteraceae bacterium. Lineage (GTDB taxonomy): Bacteria > Pseudomonadota > Alphaproteobacteria > Rhizobiales > Xanthobacteraceae > VAZQ01. Next base: position 264 of record DAIUEP010000055.1, read on the forward strand.
GGTGCAAGATCGATCTGATAGGACGAGACCTCGATGACATGCACCTGCCCGGTATGCGGCGGCTTAAGCGACAGGATCGCGGTGCCGATATTGCCGCCGAGCTGCACCGCGTGGCCGCCGCAGGCCAGGAGATGCGCGGTCAGCGCGGTCGTCGTCGACTTGCCGTTGGTGCCGGTGATGGCCACGAATGGCGCCTTCGGTACGTGGTGCCGCCGCTCACGGCAGAACAGCTCGATGTCGCCGATCACCGGCACCGCGGCCGCGCGCGCGAGCCCGACCGACCAGTGCGGGGCCGGATGGGTGAGCGGCACGCCGGGAGCGAGCACAAGCGCCGCCACCTTGGACCAGTCGGCGCGGCGCAGATCGGCGGTCGCAAAGCCTGCGGCCTGCGCCTGCGCCATCCGCTTTTGGTCATCATCACAGGCGATCACGTCGGCGCCGCCGGCGGCCAGCGCCTGGCAGCTCGCGAGGCCAGAGCCGCCGAGACCGAACACGGCGATGGTCTTGCCGGCGAACGTGGTGATGGGGATCATCGCAGTTTCAACGTCGAAAGCCCGACCAGAGCAAGCACGACCGAGATGATCCAGAAGCGGATCACGATCTGCGGCTCGGTCCAGCCGAGCTGCTCGAAATGGTGATGGATCGGCGCCATCCGGAACACGCGCTTGCCGGTGAGCTTGAACGACACCACCTGCACGATCACCGACACCGCCTCCAGCACGAACAGGCCGCCCACGATGCCGAGCACGATCTCGTGCTTGGTCGCAACCGCGATCGCGCCGAGCATGCCGCCAAGCGCGAGCGAGCCGGTGTCGCCCATGAAGATCGACGCCGGCGGTGCGTTGAACCAGAGAAAGCCGAGGCCGGCGCCAATCACCGCGCCGCATAGCACCGCGAGCTCTCCGGTGCCGACCACGAAATGGAGCTGCAGGTAATCCGAGAACACCGCGTTGCCGACGACCCATGAAAACACGCCGAAGCAACCGGCTGCGATCATCACCGGAACGATGGCCAGCCCGTCAAGACCATCGGTGAGGTTCACGGCGTTGCCGGCACCGACGATGATGAAGGCGCCGAACAGAGGGAAGAGCAAGCCGAGCGGCAGAATCAGCTCCTTGAAGAAGGGGAATGTGAGCGAGCTCGCAAACGGCTCCCGGCCGAGCGAGACGAAGACATAGCACGCCGCAAGCGCGATCGCCGCCTCGATGACGATCCGAATCTTGCCGGCAAATCCCGCGTGCGTCTGCTTGGTGACCTTGAGATAATCGTCATAGAAACCGATGCTCCCAAAGGTGAGCGTCACGCCCAGCACGATCCAAACGTAATAGTTCGCCGGATTGGCCCACAGCACCGTCGACACCACGATCCCGAGCAGGATGATCAGGCCGCCCATGGTGGGCGTGCCTTTCTTGGTGACGAGATGCGACTGCGGCCCGTCGGTGCGGATCGGCTGTCCCTTGCCCTGCCGCAGGCGCAGGTGATCGATGATCCAGGGGCCGAGCAGGAACACGAACACAAGCGCGGTGATCAGCGCCCCGCCGGTGCGGAACGTGATGTAGCGCAGCACATTGAGCGGCCCGATCGTGTCGGAGAATGCGGAAAGCCAATAGAGCATGGATCAGCCCTGGGCACGTGCCGGCGCCGCCGCCGGCGCATCGCGACGCGAATACTGACGCTCCAGCGCCTTGACGATCGGCCCCATCCGCGATCCGAGCGAGCCCTTGATCATGACGGCATCGCCCGGACGGATGGCGGCGATTACCTCTGCCTCCAGCGCGCCCGCGTTCACCGCATAGCCGCCCCGGCGCTCGGAGGGAAGAGCCTCCCACAGCGCATGCATGAGGGGCCCGCAGCAGAACACCAGGTCGATCCCATGCGCACGGACGGGCTCGACCAGACCGCGGTGCAGATCGGCACCCGCCGCACCGAGTTCCAGCATGTCGCCGAGCACCGCGATACGCCGGCCGCGTGGCCCGATCTCCGCCTGCCCAAGGAGCGCGATCGCCGCCCGCATCGACGCCGGGTTGGCGTTGTAGCTTTCGTCGATCAGGAGCGCACGGCCATTGCCGCCCAGCGCGAGCACGATGCGCACGCCGCGCCCGCTCGCGGGTGCAAGCTCGGCGAGCGCGAGAGCGGCAAGCGCCAGATCGGCACCGACGAGCGAGACCGCGGCGAGAACCGCGAGCGAGTTGAGCACCTGATGCTGGCCGGGCGCACCGAGCTTGTAGGCGACGTCGGCGCCCAGGATGCGCGCCTGCACGGTCGAGCAATCCGGTTGCAGCGACGACTTGATCAGCCGGGCATCGGCCTCGGCATGTTCACCGAAGGAGACGATGCGCGCCACCCCGGCGCTGCGGGCGGCGCCGGCAAGGCGCTTAAAATGCGGGTTGTCGCGATTGATCACCGCGGCCCCGCCCGCCTCCAGTCCGCGGAAGATCTCGGCTTTGGCGTCGGCGATGCCTTCCACGGACTCGAAAAACTCCAGATGCACCGGCTCGATCGTGGTGATGATCGCGACATGCGGCCGCACGAGACGCGAGAGCGGCTCGATCTCGCCGGCATGGTTCATGCCCATTTCAAATACCGCGTAGCGCACGTCGGCCGGGCAGCGCGCCAGCGACAGCGGCACGCCCCAATGATTGTTGTAGGAGGCGACCGAGGCGTGCGTGACGCCATTGGCGCCAAGCGCGAGCCGCAGCGCCTCCTTGGTGCTGGTCTTGCCGACCGAACCGGTGACGCCGATCACCTTCGCCTTGAGCCGCGCGCGCGCCGCGCCGGCGAGCGCCCGCAAGCCTTCGAGCACGTCGGGCACGACCAGCAGCGGCGCATTGTCGATATCGCTGCCGCGCCAGTCCGCAACCACAACCGCAACGCCGGCGCCCGCCTTGAGCGCAGCCGCCACGAAGTCATGGCCGTCGCGATTGTCGCCCTTGATGGCAAAGAAGGCGTCACCCGCGCCAATGTTGCGGCTGTCGATCGAGATGCCGTCGATCGACGCCGGCAGCGCGCCCGAGCGCTCCGCGTGCATCGCCTGCGCCATCGCCTCGAGTGTCCAGAGCGGCTGCGCGGTCATGCACCCTTTTCCCCGAGCGCGGCAGCGACCGCGTCGTGATCGCTGAACGGCAACGTCTGTTTGCCGACGATTTGGCCGGTTTCATGGCCCTTGCCGGCGATGAGCAGCACATCACCCCGGCGCAGATCGGTGATCGCCGAAAAGATCGCCTCGCGCCGGTCACCGATCTCGAGCGCGCCGGGCGACGCCTGCAGGATGGCGGCACGGATCCTGGCGGGCTCCTCGCTGCGGGGATTGTCGTCGGTCACGATGACGCGGTCGGCCTTGGCGGCGGCGATCTCGCCCATCATCGGCCGCTTGCCGGCGTCGCGGTCGCCGCCGCAGCCGAACACGACAACCAGCCGGCCGCTGGCATAGGGCCGCAATGCGTCGAGCGCCTTGGCGAGCGCGTCGGGCTTGTGGGCGTAGTCGACGAAGATCGGGGCGCCGTCCTTCTCGCCGGCAAGATCAAGGCGCCCCTTGGCGCCGCGCAGCGAGGCAAGCGCGGCAAACACCGCCTTCGGCTCGCTGCCGGTTGCGATCGCGAGGCCAGCCGCGACCAGGGCGTTCTCGACCTGGAACGCGCCCGGCAGCGGCAGGCGGACCGCATAGGTGTTGCCGGCATGCACGACCGTGAGCGTCTGCGCGAAGCCGTCGATGGCGACATCGTGAAGCCGGATGCCCTCGCCTTTGCGGCCGACGGTGAGAAGGCGCAACCGGCGCTGCTTCGCCGCGGTCACGACCGCATCCGCGTGCTCGTGGTCGACGTCGATCACGGCCGCCCCGCGCGGCTGCACCACGTCGCTGAAGAGCCGAAGCTTCGCAGCCAGGTACGCTTCCAACGAGGGATGATAGTCGAGATGGTCGCGGCTGATATTGGTGAAGCCGCCGGCCGCGATCCGCACGCCGTCGAGGCGGCGCTGGTCGAGGCCGTGCGAGGATGCCTCGATCGCCAGGTGTGTCACGTCCTCCCTGGCAAGGCCGTCGAGCGTGCGATGGAGCGCCACCGGGTCGGGCGTGGTCAGCGAGCCATAGACCTCGCGCCCGGGCGCGACCAGCCCGATAGTCCCGATGCTGGCCGCGGCCTCGCCGGTTGCCGCCCAGATCTGGCGCGTGAAGGCTGCGACCGAGGTCTTGCCGCTGGTCCCGGTCACGGCCGCGATCGTCTCCGGCTGCCGTGGATAGAAGCGCGATGCGGCGAGTGAAAGCGCCCGGCGCGCGTCGCGCACCCGCACGAAGGCAACGCCAGCCGGCAGCGGCGATTGCGCCACCCGCTCCGCCATCACGGCAACCGCCCCGCCCGCGACCGCGGGCGCCACGAACCGCAATCCGTCGTCTTTCGAGCCCGCGATCGCCACGAACAGGTCGCCGGGCTTGACCGTGCGGCTGTCGGCCGTGATCCCGCCCACCTCGACCGTGTCGAAGCGTGCGTCGCTGAGGGCGTCGACCGTGAGCAGGTCCTTGAGCTTCATGGCTCCGAACTTCGGAAGCGGGCGGCTGTTGTTGTGCCCTCTCCCCTCCGTGGGAGAGGGCAACGCCGAGTGCTCAACATACTCGGTTGGGTGAGGGGGCGAGCTTCCCCCCTCACCCAATCCGTGTTGTTGGACCGCCGAGCTGCCCTCTCCCACGGAGGGGAGAGGGCACAGCGACAGCCGCCTCACGCTGAGTGACGCAGTAGTCCTAGCCGGTTTAGCGGCTTTCCCGCACGCTCGCCAGGATCAGCTTGTCGGAGGTGGGCAACTCGAACCGCGGTTGGAGGCCCAAAAGCGGCGCAATCCGCGCGATGACGGCGCCGCCGACCGGCACCGCATTCCAGCCCGAGGTGGCAAAGCCTTTGGTTTCGGGGATCGGCTGCGGCTCATCGAGCATGATCAGCACCACGTAGCGCGGCTGGTCGGCCGGCAGCACGGCGGTAAAGCTGGTCAGCACCTTGGTCTTGGAGTAGCGGCCGGCGACGACCTTCTCGGCCGTGCCGGTCTTGCCGCCGACATAGTAGCCATCCACTTCGGCCTTGCTGGCGGTGCCCTTCTCCACATTGAGACGCATCAGGTAGCGCATCTTCTCGCTGGTGTCCGGCTTGACCACGCGCGTGGCCAGCGCCATCGCCTCCTGCTCGCTGCGCTTGCGAAACGTCGGCGGAACGAGATAGCCGCCGTTCATCAGCGCCCCGAGCCCCATCATCGCCTGCAGCGGCGCGACCGAGAGGCCGTGACCGAACGCGATCGTCACCGTGTTCAGCTCGCCCCAGTTCCTCGGCACCAGCGGCTCGGCGCTTTCCGGCAGCTCGGTGCGCAGCCGGTCGAGCTGGCCGAGCTTGCGCAGGAACCATTTGTGGTGCTCGACACCGAGCTTGAGCGCCATACGGGCGGTTCCGATGTTGGACGAATAGGTGAAGATCTCCGGTACCGTGAGCACGCGATTCTGGGGATGGAAATCATGAATGGTGAACTTGCCGTATTGCAGCGCGGCGCGGGCGTCGAAGGAGTCGCGCAGGCTGATCTTGCCGGAATCGAGCGCCATAGCGAGAGTGAGCGCCTTGAAGGTCGAGCCCATCTCAAACACGCCGGTCGTCAGGCGGTTGATCCGGGTCGGATCGAGCGCCTCGCGCGGATTGTTGGCGTCGTAATCGGGAACCGACACCATCGAGATGATCTCGCCGGTGCGCGGGTCCATGACCAGGCCGGCCGCCGCCTTGGCTTTGTATTTGTCGCGCGCCTTGACCAGTTCGTCGCGCAGCGCGTGCTGGATGCGCAGATCGACCGCGAGCTCCACCGGCTTCTGCAGCCGGTCGGTCGCAAGGCCTGCGAGGTGAAGGTCGGCGAGCCCGCTGCGGTCGAGCCACTTCTCGATGCCGGCAATGCCCTGGTTGTCGATGTTGACGTGGCCGATGACGTGGGCGGCGGCGACGCCGTTCGGATAGACGCGCTTGTTCTCGATCATGAAGCCGATGCCGGGCAGCCCCAGGCGATGCACCGCTGCCCGCTGCTCCGGCGTGATCTCGCGCTTGAGCCAGGCGAACCGGCGCTTGGACGACAGCCGCTCGCGCACCTCCGCGGTGTCGAGATCGGGCAGCACCGCGGTGAGCAACTCAACCGCTTCGTCGACATCGATAATCCGGTGCGGCTCGGCAAACAGCGAGGGCGCCCGCACGTCGGTCGCAAGGATCTCGCCGTTGCGGTCGAGGATGTCGGGCCGCGCGGTCGCCACCGCGTCGGCGGCGTTCGACCGCCTGACCAGCTGGCTCTCGGGCGCCACCGCGAACATGACGAGACGGCCCGCGATCACCGCATAGCCGAGCGCGAACACCGCGATGGCAAGTCCGAGCCGCGCCTTGGCCTTTGCGGCGCGGTCGACGTTGGGGCCATAAAGCAGCGCGTGCGAAAGCCGCCGGCGCCAAGAGCTTTGATCGGCACCGAGCTCAGCGCCGGGCTCGATCGAACGCGCGGCATCGGACGCTGTACGCATGACGCTTACCTTTTGGTTCTGGGCGATGGCGTGATGCTCGCCGTGGGCGCTTCACTGAGCTCGGGCAGGTCGATGAGGAACCCGATCGGATCGGAGATGCCGGGCGGCACCAGCTCGCTCGGCCGTTCCGGCAGTTGATCGAGCCGATCAAATTGGCGCTGATCGATCGGCTTGAGGCCAAGATGGCGCTTCGCCAGCTCCTGAATGCGCGCCGGGCTGTCGAGCCGCGACCATTCGGCGCGCAGCGCCGCAATGGCGTCGTGCTCGCGTCTGATCTCCGCGCGCAGCTTGGCGACCTGCTCGGCCCGCCGGGTCGATTCGAACTTGATCGTGTAAACGTAGGCGGCCGCCACAAACAGCGCCGCTATCACGCAGATGTTGAGAAGGCGGATCATCGCCGCCTCCCGCTGACGACATCGGCAAGCGATGGCAGCCGCGGCATGACGCCATGATCGGCGCGCAATGGCGGCGCGTCGGTGCGTTCAGCGGCCCGCAGCTTGGCCGAGCGCGCGCGCGGATTGGCGGCGATTTCGACCTCGTCCGGCGTGACCGGGCGCCCGGTCAACAGGCGAAACGACGGCGGCGGCTGAATCAACTCGGGCTGATGGCGGGAGCCGCCGCCTCGTTTGCCGCGCTCGGCCAGGAACGTCTTCACGATGCGGTCTTCGAGCGAATGAAACGCGACCACGACCAGCCGGCCGCCCGGCTTGAGCACGGCTTCAGCAGCCTTGAGCGCCGCCGCAAGCTCCGCAAGCTCCTCGTTCACGAACATCCGCAGCGCCTGGAAGGTGCGGGTCGCCGGGTGGATGGCGCCCGGCCGCACATGCACGACGCGTCCGACGATCTCGGCGAGCGCGCGGGTGCTGCGAATGGGGGCCTGCGCACGCTCGCGCACGATCGCGCGCGCAACCGCGCGCGCCAGACGCTCCTCTCCGAGCATCGCGATGATGGCAGCCAGATCGTGCTCGCTCGCCTGCGCCACCACATCGGCGGCACTGGGGCCGGCACTTGCCATGCGCATATCAAGGGGCCCGTCGGTGCGGAACGAAAAGCCGCGCGTGGCCTCGTCGATCTGCATGGACGAGACGCCGAGATCGAAGACGACGCCGTCGATCGCGTCATGGCCATGACGCGCGGTGACCGCGGCGAGGTTGGAAAAACGCTCCTGCGCCAGCGCAAGCCGGCCATGACTTTCAGCGACGAGATCGGCGGCCAAGGCGAGCGCGCCTGGATCGCGGTCGATGGCGAGCACGTGGCAATCGGCGGCGGCTAGGATGGCGCGGCTATAGCCGCCAGCGCCGAATGTCGCGTCGAGATAGATGCCGCCGTCGTGCACGGCGAGATACTCGACCGCACGGCGGCCGAGCACAGGAATGTGACGGGCCAGTCCGCCAGCGACAGCAGAGCTGCTGCCGCTGCCCGTCATCATTCCCGTGCTCCGGGCGGACCCTCCGCCGCTACCCGGGAGCCCAGCTGCTGCTTGAGCGCGCGAACCTTCTCGGTGGCCTCCGCGAGTTCCGCGCGAAAGCGACCAGGCTCCCAGATCTGAAACTTGTGGCCAAGACCCGCGAACGCGACCTCGTCCGCAATCCCGGCATGCGACTTGAGTGGCTCGGTCAGCGTCACCCTGCCCTCGCCATCGACCTTGAGCACCTCGCTGGTGCCATAGAGCGCGGCCGCAAGCTGCTCCCGTTCCTCCGAAAAAGGTGCAAAGCGCGCGATCAAGGTTTCGATCTCCGCCAGAAGCGCATGACCGCCGGCATCCAACGCCGGCCGGCCGAGCGCCGGATAACAGTAGATGCCTTCGAACCCGTCGCGCGCCAGCACGGCCCGAAACGGCGCCGGTATCGACACCCGACCCTTGGCGTCGAGACGCAGCGTGTAATGCGACACGAACCGGTCCATGACGCCCCTTGTGCCCCGCCGGCAGCCCGACTTCCCGGCGGATGACAGCATCCGGGCGCACCAGCCCTAAGCAGGGAGCAACATCAGTGCCTGCATGTGGGATGCTATGGGTTATCATGGGATTATCTGGGCGTCAATGGAATCGTGGCGGTGGCGCAGTTTTCACCGTCGGCCCCTCAACGTCTCATTAACGACCCGCAAGCTTAAGAAATGGTTGAAGAAATCAAGACCGAGCCGCGATCGGCTCAGGTGGCGGGGCGCTATCGGCTCACAACCTGGGGATGGGCGCACATATCCACACCTATCGGGGCGCCGGCGCTTGTGTCCCGCCGCTATTCTGGCACAACTGCCGCCACGTCCACCGCCGACGTTTCCCCCGTATTGCGTATCGGCAGGCCACACTACAAACGCGTGGTTCGCGTATGGTCCTGTTCGTGTCTGAATTCCGACCCGATTCCTGTGTCGTCGCTGAGGTTCGCGCGTCGCCGAACCATGGCGAGCGCAAGGATAACGTGAAGCCCGACATGCTGGTGCTTCACTACACCGGCATGGCTGACGCCGAGGGCGCGGTCCGGCATCTGTGCACTCCCTCAAGCGAGGTGTCCTCGCACTACGTCGTGCTTGAGGATGGCCACATCATTCAATGCGTGGCCGAATCGCGGCGCGCTTGGCACGCGGGCCAGTCGTCATGGGTGGGCGAGACCGACCTCAACTCGCGCTCGATCGGCATCGAGATCGCCAATCCGGGTCACGACTACGGCTATCCCGAATTTCCGCGCCGCCAGATCGCCGCGGTGACTGCGCTCTGCCGCAGCATCTTTACGCGCCACCGCATCCCGGCCGACCGGGTGCTCGCCCACTCCGACATCGCGCCCTCGCGCAAGAAGGATCCGGGTGAGAAGTTTCCCTGGAAGTGCCTGCACGATTCCGGAATCGGGCTCTGGATCAAGCCGGCGCCGATCGTCCCTGACGGCCCCATCTACGTGCTCGGCGACAGCAATCCGGCCATCAAGGAGCTGCAGGAACTGCTGGCGCGCTACGGTTACGGGGTGCAGCCGACCGGCCACTTCGACGGCGTCACCCATGACGTCGTGACCGCGTTCCAGCGCCACTTCCGCCCGGCGCGCGTGGATGGCGTGGCCGACGCCTCGACCATCGAAACGCTTCGAACGCTGCTGCGCGCCCGCGACGGAACAAGCGCGGCGAGTTAGTGCGCAGACCTAAAGCTTGCGCCTCGACTCTCTGATCATTCCCGCGGCAATTTTGGTTGCGGCAGGGGTGGCGCTCGCCGCGTGAATTCTCGAGCGGGAGAGGAGCGCCGGGTATGCGCAACAAGTTCGTCCACGAACCGTCGCGCGTACTGAGGCAGGAGCCGCTGCGGGTCCCAACCGACCATCGACCATCGCCCGAGGGACGACTTGTTTTGAACCAAGGGCAGGACGCGAAGACCCTTGCTGTGGGGAGCCACGGTAGAGGGAATTATCGCGACTCCGTATCCGACCGCTGCCAGCTCGATGAGCGTCTGCGGCGCGGCGCTCTCCAGGCGGACCCGCGGCTTGAAATGCGCAATCTCGCATGCCGCATCAAACCACCCGCGCGATCCGAATTCTCGGCGCAGCAGCAAAATCGGCTCATCCGAGAGCTCCACAACGTCGACGACGTGGCGGCGGGCCAGCCGGTGCGTCTCCGGCAGCGCGACCAGAGCATAGACCGGATATAACAGTCGACCATTGAAGCGCTCATCGCCCGCCGGCATGATTGCCAACTGGACCTCGCCGCTTTCGAGACGATCCGGCTGCAGGGCCGCACCGCCTTCGAGAAGCTGGATCTCGACGCCAGGATGACGTCGCTGATGGCGACGCAAGAACGGCGCCAGGACGCCAGCGATGACTTGCGGCGTGGCCGCAACTCTGAGCGTTCCCGTCTCTCCTCCCTTGAGCGCGCGGGCCCGATCGGCCAGCAGATCGGCGGCCGTCAACAGTTGGCGGCTTTGCCTGAGAAGGTCCGCTCCCTCTGCCGTCAATTGCAGACTTCGACCGCTGCGATGAAATAGCGGCACGCCGAGCTCCGCTTCCAACGCATGCAATTGACGCGAGGCGGCGGGCTGACTGAGATGCAGACGCGACGATGCACGGCCAAGGCCGCCGGCCTCAGCCGTCGCGACAAACATGCGTAACGCTCGAAGGTTCACGGCAATAGTTCCATTTTTTGCATGGCTTTTGACCCGATAAATGCATTGGACACATTCTAGCGCATGGCCCTAGCTTCGGATCAAGACCTGCTTGCACACCATAGGTTTGCCATGCCCCTCATGCGACGCCAGTTTCTCTGTCTTTCCGGCACGGCCGCCGCGGCCACCGCCATTCCGGGGATAGCCTGGCCGCAATCCTATCCCGCCCGTCCCGTGCGGGTGATCGTCCCGTTCGCACCCGGCGGCCCGACCGACCTTGCCGGACGTCTCATCGCGCAGAAATTGTCGGAACACTTCGGCAAGCAGTTCTACGTCGAGAATATCGGCGGCGCCGGCGGCAATATTGGCGTCGGTCAGGCAGCGAAGGCATCACCCGACGGCCATACCATGCTGATCGCTGCGGCCAGCTACGCCGTCAATCCTAGCCTGTTCGACAAGGTGCCGTATGATCCCCACAAGGATTTCGCCGCGGTCACCTTCGCGGCCACCGCCTCGACAGTCCTTACCGTTCACCCGTCGGTGCCCGCGCATATGGTCAAGGAGCTCATCAGCCTGATCAAGGCCAACCCGGGCAAATACAGCTATGCGTCACCGGGACTGGGGACGCCGCCGCATCTCCTCGGCGAGTTGTTCCGGTTGGCCTTTCAGCTCGACCTTGCGCACGTCCCATTCAACAGCGGCGGCCAGGCAATTGCGGCGACGGTCGCCGGTCATACTCCGATCTCGTTCGGCGCGCTGCCGCCTGCCGTGCAACATGTCAAGGAAGACAAGCTGCGGGCGCTTGCTATCACCAGCAAGACTCGGTCACCTGCGTTACCTGACGTTCCCACCATGGCGGACGCGGGCTATCCGGATATCGCTGCTGACATCTGGACCGCTGTCCTCGTTCCTGCCGGCACGCCGACCGAAATCGTCCACGAGCTCTATCGCGCCATCGTCGCAATCATCGCACAGCCCGAGATGAAGGACCGCATGGCTGCGCTTGGATATGCGCCGGTCGGCAATCCCCCGGACGAATGCGCCGCCGAAATCCGCACCGAAATCACCAGATGGGCCAAGGTCATTCGCGAGGCCGGCATCAGGATGCAGTGACCGCCAAGCTGCCTAAATCACGATGCTCGGGTTGCGCAGGTTCTGATCGCAGTCGATCAGGTTGACCTGCCGGACCGCGATCAGCCATCGGCCATCCTGCTCGACAAAGCGATGGCCGCACCAGCCCGACAGGAAGCGGATGCCGTCGGGCCGGAACTCGCTGATCAGAAAGTTCGAGCGGACCATGCGCGCCGCGCCGGCGCCGAACACCTCGACATTCGAGACCATCCGCACCGTGCGCGACTTCGGCGCCTGCGACCAGGCATAGCCGGTGCGCAGCCGAAAGATGCGATCCTCCAGGCGCCTGCGATCGTCGAACGAGATCGCGACCTCGCGGCGCGGATCGCCGCCGGCTGGCGTCGCCGGCACCCAGTAGATGCATTCCGGCGCATACATCGCGAGCCATGCGTCGAAGTTGAGCTGATCGAGCAGGCGAGCCTCCTGCTCGATCAGCATGCGGAAGCGGTCGCGCTCGGCCATGTCGGCGATCACAAGCTCGTCGCGTTGCCAGTTCGTGAACTGCGCAATCAGCTCGCGATAGAACGCGTCGGTGACATAGTAGGAACTGGAGGACGGATCGTGCGCGGGCTGCGTTGTCATGCGACGCATCCGCTTGTCCCGTCCTCATCCTGAGGAGCACTGCAAGTCGGCCGTCGCCGACTTGCGCGTGCCTCTCGAAGGATGAGGATCGGCCCGGGCGGCCTCCGATCTCGGGTATACCCGAGATCGGCGCTCAATGTGCGCAAGTCGGGTAAACCCGACTTGCGTGTTCGAGATGCCCACCGCTGCGCCAACTGGCGCATCGCCGGGCTCCTCACCATGAGGCCGATTAGGTTCGTCGTTTGCCTCACGGCTCATTTCCCCATCACGGCTCGCGCTTGATCGCAATATTGGGCGCTGCCTTCATCAGGCGTTTCCATTCCTTGATGTATTCGCGCATGAAGGCCTCGTCGGTCGCGGGCGCCGTGATGATGCCGTTGGCGTCGGTCTTCACCCGTCCCGGAATGCCCAAGCCCCGGTGCATGTAGATCCACTCGTCCTCCAGGCAGGCGAGCCCGCGCTGGATCTCCTCGAAATTGGCGAGGTCGTCGACCTCGCCGAAGTTCGGGAACTGCTCCATCGTGCGCATGCGCAAGGCGTTGACCTCGGGGGCGGCACCGCCGAGCGCGCCCTTCTCGTCCACCACGGCCGTGCCGTACCAAGTGACGTCGGTCTCGTCGACCGCGACCGGATCGAACACCTGGATATGATTGCCAAGTAGCGAGAAATTCGGAAACACGTTGATGTTGACGGGCTCCGACGAAGCCAGATCGAGAATATCCTCGGCCTTGGCGCCATAGCGGCGGCGCAGCTCCTCCTGGAAATGCTCGGTGCCGGGCGCCGGCCCTTCCACCGCCCATAGTCCGCCGGCGCGCTTCTGGATGTTGGGACGCTTGTCCTTGAAGTGATGCCCGTTGCCCATATAGGCCATATACATTGGCGCCGTGTCGGGCGAGCTCTTGTAATAGGACATGCCTTTGTTGGCGACGTCGGCCTGCCGGTTCTCCATTTCCAACAGCGAGCGGTGCGAGAACACGACGTGATAGCCGTCGCCCGAATTGTCGTAGGCGAGCTTCCAGTTGCCCTTGAACTTGAGCCGGTTGGCCTCGCACACTGCGATCTTGCCGCCCGGCTGGCGATCGAGCCATTCGTCGATCGGCCTGGTGATGGCGCCGAGATAATCGAGAAGCGGCGGCGCGTCCAGGTTGAGGGTGCCGAAGATGAAGCCGCGGTAGCTCTCGACGCGCGGCACCTGCGCGACGTTGAACTTCGCGTCCTTGAAGTCGCAGGCGTAGCCGTCCGGCCACGGCACCGCGCGCAGCTTGCCTGAGTTGAGAAAGCTCCAGCCGTGATACGGGCACGTGAAGGTGCGCGCCGAGCCTTTGTCCTTGCGGCAGAGCGTGGTGCCACGGTGGGTGCAACGGTTGAACAGCGCGCGGATCGTCCCCTGCGAGTCGCGCAGGAGAATGATCGGCCGCAGGCCCAGCCGCGCAGTGATGAAATCGTCGTTGTTGGCGATCTGGCTCTCGTGCCCGAGATAGACCCAGACCGCGGCGAAAATCTGCGTCATCTCGGCCTGAAAGATCGCCCGATCGGTATAAATCAGGCGGTGGACGCGGTCCTCCTGGACCAATTCGTCGAAGTCGTAGTCGCCCGATGCGGCCGCGAGCCGCCCCGCATTGATTTTTTCAAGCATGGCCAAGGTCCTGGTGCACGGCCTCATCTTAGCCCCGTGCGGCTCGATGGGTAGTGGCCCGGCGCGCTTTTGTCATCTGGCCTTGCGCCATTCTGCAGCAGCCGGAACCCCAAAGGGTGTTGCGCCGTATCCGCCTCTTAGTGCCCCGTTTCCGAAGTTCGTGATACGTTGCAGCCTCCTGACACGAACTCCGGAAACAAAGGGGCACTAGCAAATCTATGATTCTAGTGCCGCTTTTCGATTTGAAGTTCCAAACCGAGCTTGCTGCAGATGGTGTAGGAACTTCAAATCGGCGGCACTCGTACCGGTCGGAGGTATCGCGCAAGGTTCGCCGTGACCGGAAGCCAATAGGTTTGGTAGGATGTCTGTTGCCACGTCTGCGGCGGTGTCTGCTCCGAGTGCGTTGGTACTGATCCGTAGGACGTAGGGCGAGGCTCCGATGTTTCTCATGCGCTACGTCATGAGCCGGATTGTTGTGTTCTGGCTTTCCGTCGCCATCCTTGTCTATGGATGGTTCTACCATGCCAAGTTTGTCACCGACGGGTACAACGCGAGCGAAGCGCTCGTGAAACTCTTTACCAAGGTCGATCAGACTGGAAAAACCGAAACCGTGATCGTCCATATCCTCCACTTGGAGGATCTTGTCGTGATCGGCTCCATCATGCTCATCGTCACCCTGGTGCTGACTGCCGCACGGAACCTGGCGCTGGGCGCGGCCGAGCGGCGGATGACCATAGCCAGGGCCATTGGGCACTTGCTGGTCCTCTTGCTGCTGTCGTACGTCGTGCTCGCAGCCGTCTGGTGGTACGATGCTCGCTTGGTCAACAGCTTGTTCGACACCTGCAGAGCCTTGGTCAGCCAGGCTGCCGCTGCGATCGACCCGCGCGGTCAGCTCGAAATCGTCCTGAAGACGCTCGGCGTGTCACGCCATCTCGTCGTTGCCAGCCTGATGCTTGGGCTCGCGCTCGGGTGGGAAATGCTGAAATGGAGCGTTCGAGGCCTGGTGCAGCTATTCCGACATTCGGGCCAGGGCGCGCCAGAGAGTCCGTTACATCGTGCGCATACAGCCCCGGACTAAAGCACGGCGGACATGGCGGACGACTCGGGCTCGCTTGCCGTCCACCACCGGACGTCGGGCTTGCCCGAGTCCGCATGAATCCGCATGAAATTGAGTGGCGCAAGTCGGGTAAACCCGACTTGCGCTGCCCGGTCCGCTTGCTACTGGTCGAGCACCTCGATGTAGCCCAGATGGCTCGAGGTGTCGCCCGACCACCAGATGCGGTTCGGGTTGGATGGATCGATTTCAATCCGTCTTGCATCCGATTCTACGATCGGCAGCGAGAACTCCGTCCACGTTTCCGTCTTGGGATCGAAGCGGGCGATCTTGTCCGACGTCTGGAGGGTCACCCAGATCACCTTGTTCTTGGGATCGGCGACGACGTGGTACGCACCATTGTTCTCGGTCGGAGGTTGGTAGAAGGTCATTTTGCCGGTCTTATGGTCGATCTTCACGAGCTTTCCGGCCTGATGGAAGCCGACCCAGATATTGCCCTCCCAATCCGTTCCCATTCGGCGCGGGATGTCTGTTCCGGGGGTCGGGTACTCGTCGATCTTTCCCGTAGCCGGGTCCAGCCGGCCTATCTTGTTGGCTTCCCGCTCGGCAAACCAGACTCCTCCATCGCCTGCGACATCGATCCCGTAACCGCCGGGGTTCTTCTTGGTCGCGACCCAGTGCGGTATGTCGTACGCGACGAACTGCTTGGTTTGGATATTCAATCCCACGATACGATTGCGGGTCGTCGACCAGACCATCTTGCCATTCGGGTCGACTCGCATGGTGTTGCCGGTGATGGGGCCGCTAAAGCTGGCGGGCGCCGGGTAGGCGGTGAACTCCTGGTACTTGGTGTCGAACTGCAACCAGCGCCGGTTGGCACCAACCTCAGCCATCCAGATCGAGTCGCCTGCGCCTCGCACCGGCGGACCCGCGTGATCCAGAATGCCAACTTTCCTTGGTCCGGGGGGCAGAGGAATGTCGGTGAACTCATACGTCGTCGGATCGAATTTGCCCAATTTGTATTCGTTGAGCTGGTTCACCCAAGCTATTCCCCGCGGATCCACCGCGATGTCGTGAAGTGCCGCGTCGGTATTCGGTATCTCAAAATCCACAGCGATATACCGGGTGGCGGCGCCCTGCAGCAGGGTTCTCGACAAGCGGCCATTGGGATCGGGCTTTAGCGTGGTGCGCGGACCCTAAGGCCGGTATCAATGAGAACCAGACCACTATCGCGGCAAGATCACCCCGACCAGCGTCGAGGCGTACGGCTTGAAGCCGAGCGAAATGGCCAACACAAATATGGTCACGCCCTGCTCCTTGATCGTTCACCCGCGCGGAACCCTGATCTGGGATACCGGCGAAATTCCCGACAGCGCCTTCAAGGACGGCGTCTCGCCCCAGAAGCTGAATAACTTCACGGTCGATCGCCCGCTGCTCCCGCAACTTGCCGCGATCGGCTACACTCCGGCCAACATCACTTATATGGCGCTCTCCCATTACCATGGCGATCACGTAGCCAACGCCAGCCTGTTCGCCGGTTCCACCTGGATCGTGCAGAAGGGCGACCGCGACGCGATCCTCGCCCCGCGGCCGGCCGTACCGCCTGCAGCAGGCCGCGTGCCAGACCCAAAATTTTTCGAGGGCCTCGCCAACAGCAAAACGATTCTGCTGAATAACGAGGATCACGATGTGTTCGGCGACGGCACCGTGGTCATCAAGTCCACGCCGGGTCATACGCCCGGGCACCAGTCCCTGTATCTCAAACTCGCCAACACCGGGGGCGTCCTGTTGTCGGGCGATCTCTATCACTATCCGGAAGAGATCACGTACAAGAAGATTCCGTCCTTCGACACCAACAAGGAGCAAACCGCAAAGAGCCGCGAGATGATCGAAGAATTCGTGAAACAGAACCGCGCGCAGCTGTGGATTCAGCACGATTACACGACCGGGATTAAGCGGAAGATCGCTCCCGAGTTTTACGACTGAGCGAATCTTGCTCGGACCGATCTACTCGAAACACTGCGGTGTCATTCTCCGCTTTCGCGCATAGACGCTAAGATAAAGCGCATGCTCACTCGGCCTCTTGCCGAGGGCCCACCTTGCCCGCAGGGCGAGGTGGGCGTCTCGAAGCATGTGGCCGCCCCATCCCTCGAGCGCAGATCAAACGCAGCGTCCGTACCGGTCATCGTCAGGGTCCGGAATCATCGACACGCGGCTGTTGGGGCGGTGATCAAATGAGTATACGCGCCAGCCGGCTTTGAGCGTCAGGCCTGTGACAGCCATCACATCGCAGCGCACCAGAAATCCCTAAACACGCCTCCTTGGAGCATCGGTAGCCCAGACGGGCCCCACAGGAGGATATCATGTTGAACCGACGTTTCTTTCTTTCGAGCGCCGCGGCGTGCGGCATGGTCAGTGCCGGCACGGCGTTGGCCATGGCACGATCGCCAATCGGACTCGATCTCGGGCTCGCGACCCCCGCCGCATCGTCCGACGCCGCAAGGCTCATCCCGGTGCGCGACTTCTTCAAAAACCCCGAGAAGGGCGGCTTCCAGATTTCGCCCGACGGAGCAAGATTTTCGTTCATACAGCCTTACCAACGCCGATTGAACGTGTTCGTGCAACCACGCGCGGGCGGACCGGCGGTGCGCGTCACCAGCGAAACCGAACGCGACATCGCCGGCTATTTTTGGAAAGGCTCGGGCCGCATCGTCTATCTGAAGGACTTCAAGGGCGACGAGAACTTCCATCTCGTCAGCGTCAATGCCGACGGCACGAACCTCGTTGATCTTACGCCGTTCGACAAGGTCCGTGCGCAGATCATCGACGATCGCCCCGACCATAACGACGAAATGCTCATTGCGATGAACAAGCGCAATCCGGAGCTCTTCGACGTCTATAGGCTTGATCTCAAGACCAGAGAGCTTTCGCTCATCGCCGAGAACCCCGGCAACATCACAAGCTGGTTCCCTGATCATGAGGGACGCATCCGCGTCGCAATCACCGCCGACGGCGTGAACACCAGCCTGCTCTATCGCGCTGACGAAAAGAGCCCGTTCAAGACGGTCATCACCACGAGCTTCAAGGAGGAGATCAGCCCAATTGTCTTCAGCTTCGACGACAAGCAGCTCTACGCCTCCTCCAACATCAACCGCGACAAGTCCGCGATCGTGCTGATTGATCCCGCAACCGCCAAGGAGGAGCGCGTCATCTTCGAGCATCCCGATGTCGATGTGTCGCGCCTCGGATGGTCGCGCAAGCGCAAGGTGCTTACCCACGCGCGATTCACGACCTGGAAGAGCCAACGGACATTCTTCGATTTGGAGACGGAGGTGGTCTTTCGCGACCTCGAGAAACAGCTCCCCGGCTACGAGATCGGGCTCGGGAGCCACGACAAGAACGAAAAAGTCTATATCGTCTCGGCCTGGAATGATCGCACGATGGGCTCCGAGTATCTCTATGACACGGCAACCAGGCAGCTCACCAAGCTTGCGGATCTGGCGCCGTGGCTCGAGGAGAAGGAGCTCGTCAAAATGCTGCCGATCACCTATCGCGCGCGCGACGGCTTGACCATCCAGGGCTATCTCACGCTCCCGCGCGGCGGCGACAAGAACTTGCCCCTCGTGGTCAATCCGCATGGCGGGCCATGGTCACGCGATGCGTGGGGCTACAACCCCGAAGTCCAGTTCCTGGCGAACCGCGGCTACGCAGTCCTGCAGATGAACTTCCGCGGCTCCACCGGCTACGGCCGCAAGTTCTGGGAGATGAGCTTCAAGCAATGGGGCAAGACGATGCAGGACGACATCTCCGATGGCGTCCGCCACCTCGTGCGCGAGGGCGTCGCGGATCCCAAGCGCGTCGCCATCTACGGCGGCAGCTATGGCGGCTACGCGACGCTTGCCGGGCTCGCCTTTACGCCGGAGCTGTATGCGTGCGGCATCGACTATGTGGGCGTGTCGAACCTGTTCACGTTCCTCAATACGATCCCGCCGTACTGGAAGCAGGGCCTCGAGATGATGCACGAGATGATCGGACATCCCGAGCGGGACAAGGCGCTGCTCGAAGCGGCTTCCCCCGCGCTGCACGCCGACAAGATCCGCGCACCGCTGCTGATCGCACAGGGCGCCAAGGATCCGCGCGTCAACGTCAACGAATCCGACCAGATGGTGGCGGCCCTGAAGAAGCGCGGCGTCGCGGTCGAGTATATCCTCAAGGAGAACGAGGGGCACGGCTTCCATAACGAGGAGAACCGCTTCGACTTCTACGAAGCGATGGAACGGTTCCTCGCCAAGCACATGCGCGGAACCACAGCCTAACGGCAGCCGAGAGCGGTGCGAGCGGCAGGACTTTGAGGGCCATCATGCTCGAAAGGTTAGAATGCTCGCGCCGCTCCCCGTCTGTCGTCGCGCCACCTGAACCAGAGGTCTCCACCTGCCAGCGCTGGTAGCTGGCGACTCTTGGCCTGATTGTCACTTGGCGCCCGGCGTCAGTGCGCCGCGGCGTCAAGTGAACAGCTATACATTTTGAACGCACCGACCTTCTCGTTCGACAAAGCTGCGGGCGCTCGCCGCGATCAGCGGCGGGGACTTCACCAAAGTGCAGGCACTCGCAACGCGTGCCTCAAGGAGGTCCTGATGCGCCCACACAGCGTTAATCATTTTGATTTGCGCGCACCGGTGGCGAAATCGCCACAGTCAGCGCCGTGGCGGCGATGCAAGGCTGCCGCATTCGCGCTTGGCTTCGCACTGCTGCAATCAACCGCCATGGCGCAAGGTGTTCTCGCGCCCGGCGACGCCGTCGTCACCGGCTTCTCCGGCAGCAAGGCAGCGCCCACAGCTCCCGGCACCGATCCTCTCGATACGCTGTACATCGACCTCGACGGTCCTTCGGCAAAGGTCTTCCGCATCGGCGAGCCAGGTGCTCCACCGCAGGGACAACTCATCCCGGTGCCGAGCACCCTCAAAGTGTTGGCTCGAGAGGTCGGCCAGGTCTTTCCGATCGCGCTCGACGACAGCCCGGTTCCGAACATCTATCTTGGACAAACCTCGGCATTCGGAGTGCAGATCGTCGGGCCTGGCAACAATCGGCTGCGGAAGGGACAAGCCGGCGCAAGGTGGATGCCCGGCCAGTTCGGAGCCGCCGGCGGCCCCGGCAGCATCTATAAAATCGATGGCCGCGCCGGCGCGGTGACTGTGCTCGCAACGATCCCCGGCAACAGCGGCGCCGGTCTCGGCGACATCGTGTTCGACAAGACGAGCCGGAGTTTCTTTGTCTCCGATCTCGAGACCGGCCTGATCCATCGTCTCGACGCCAACGGCCAGCTGATCGGCAGCTTCGATCACGGCATCGCAGGGCGCGCCGCACGCGGCCTTCCCGCGGTCGCCGACAACGGCGCGCAGATGACCATCACGTCCAACGAATTCGACGCCGAAGATCCTGACACCTGGGGCTTCACCCAGCCCGAGCGGCGCGTGTGGGGCATGGCGATCGACCACGGCCGGCTGTTCTATGCGGTCGCGGCGGCGCCGCAGGTGTGGTCGATCGGCATCAACCCCGATGGCAGCTTCGCCACCGACGCCCGCCCGGAGCTCGAGGTGAGCGGCATGGCGGAAGGACAGGTGATCTCCGACATCGTGCTCGACGGCGAAGGCAGGATGTATCTCGCTCAGCGCGGCGCGATCCGCGGCAGCTACGACTACTCGATGTTTGCGGAGCCCGCGCAATCCACAGTGCTGCGCTATCAGCGCGATGCCCTCGGCATCTGGCAGCCGCAGGAATATGCCGTCGGCTTCCCCGGCGACTATCGCAACGCGAGCGGTGGCGTCGCTTTGGGCTACGGCTACGACGCCAGCGGCAGAGTGCGGCGCGGTGCCTGCGATCGCATGGTCTGGTCGACCGGCAACAACCTGCGCAACAATCAGGCGCATGCCGGCAAGCTCGTCGATGAAGGGCCGCTCGACATTCAGGGCCTGCAAGGCAACGACGTGTCGCTCGTACGGCCACAGAACGAGCCGCCGTTCATCAGCTATTTCCTCGACTACAGCGAGCAGCCCGACAGCATGGAGAAAGCTGGCCACGTCGGCGATGTCGAGATCTGGCAGCCGTGCGAGGGCACGCCCGGTTTCACGCAGCTCATCCCGGGCTATCCGCCGCTCGGCTACATACCGCCGGCCTATCTGCCGCCGGGCGAATGGGTGCCGCCGCCGGTCGACACGCCGACTAATCTCAAGCTCGACAAGAAGGCCATGTCCTGCTGGGCGATCGGCCAGGGCAAGCATCGCTGCGGCTTTCAGATCACCGTCACCAACACCGGTCCGGGCGTCTACAACGACATGATCCAGGTCCGCGACACCATCCCGGCTGCGCCCGGCGTGACCGCGATCTTCTCGAGCCCGACGTTCAACGCCTGTCCGGGCGGTCCGCCGAGCTATACCTGCTCGTCGCTCGCGCCGGTGTACCTCAACCCATGGGAGCAGGTGACCATTCCGGTGCGCGTCGATGTGCCGGACAATGTCGCCAAGGATCTCCACTGCCGAGTCCGCAATCACGCGAAGATCCTGCATGCTCCTTCGCCGAGCAGCCAGAACACCAATCCGGCGGACGACGAGGATGCGGCCGTGGCGCTGCTTCCGCGCAGGCTCTGCGAAGAGCACACCAACCTCGCCCTCTACAAGGGCGGCTACGGCGGCGCCCAGCCATCGGACTGCACGCCGACGGACGGCGACACCTGGTGCAAGCGCTTCCGCATCGCGGTGTCGAATCTCGGCCCCAGCACCTTCAACGGCTCGATCAAGATCCTCGAGATGCCTCCGGCCCACACCAAGCTGAGCTTCGAGCCATCGCCCGCTTGGACCTGCAATGTCGCGACCAAGACCTGCCAGACCAACGGCAATGTCGTCATGCCGACCGCCGGGCCCGGCAGCATGTTGGTCGTCACGGCGCGTCTCTCGGGCAACAACAACGATGCGAAGGCGCTCAACTGCAAGGTCGACAACTATGCGCGCATCGTCGATCCGGTCGGCGCGCCGAAGAACACGCTCGCTGCCGACGACCAGGGCTTCTGGTCCGAAAACCTGCCGGCCGAGCTGTGCGCGCCACCGCCGGTGCCGCTGATCGACTGCGCCGCGGACCTGCGGCGGATCGGCAACGACTGCGCGCCGCTGATCCCGCCGCCCCCGCCGTCGTCGAGCTGCCCGGACGGACAGTTGATGAGCAACGGTCGCTGCTGCCCGGCGGGATCGAGCTGGACCGGCCGGCGCTGCGGACAGGTGACGGAGCAATGCCCGCCCGGCACGCGCGGCCAGCCGCCCCACTGCTACTGGGTCGACCCGCCCAAGCACTGCCCGAACGGCACGGTCGGACAATGGCCGAATTGCCGCCGCGTGGTGATCGAGAAATGCCCGCGCGGCACCGTCGGACAGTGGCCGAACTGCAAGCGGCCGGTGGTCGAGAAATGCCCGAGCGGCATGGTCGGCTCGCCGCCCAACTGCAAGCGGCTCGTTCCGACCGCATGCCCGAGCGGCATGGCCGGCAAGCCCCCGAACTGCCGGGCGCTCCGGCTCAATCCGGTAAAACAGCAGTTCAGCCCCGGCCGGCCGGCGCCACGCATGACGCGATTCCATCGTTGAACTGTGATCGCAGAGCCACAACACGAGGGGAGGAATCACCTCCCCCTTTTGCCTTCGAACCTCCACCCCCGCACCTGCGACCAATCTGCGGGGCGCTTGAACGGAGCAAGCAATGCTGCCGCAGCTCGAAACGCCCCGGCTTCTCCTGCGCGAACTGAGCCTCGAGGACGCGCCTGCCCTGCAGGCGTTCCAGACCAAGCCCTCCTATCTGCGCTGCCAGGCGATGGAGCCGCCGGACGTCCAGGATGGCGACGAGCGCGTGCGGCGCTACCTGCAAGATCGCGGCGACGGCGAGCGGCGCCGGCTGTTCGATTTCATCGCGCGGCTTCGTAGCGACGGCACGATCATTGGCCACGGCAGCCTGTCGCGATCCTCGCCCAAGATTGCAAGCCTCGGCCTCGGCATCGACGAGGTCTACGCGGGACGCGGGCTGGCGACCGAGATCGCGCTGCGCCTGCTCGCATTCGGCTTCGATCACCTGAAGCTGCATCGCATCGAGGCCGACGTGGCGCTGGAGAATGCCGGCTGCATCCGGGTCCTGGAGAAGATCGGCATGTTCCGCGAAGGCGTGGCCCACGACTGCATCTTCGCGCAAGGCCGCTGGTGGACGGAAGCCAAATACGCGATGCTCGCCCGCGACTACACCGGCCTTGTCTTCACGGCTAGAAGAAATCAAAGTATTCCCGCTGCTCCCATTCGGTCGTTTCGTCGCCTGCATTCTTGACGCCGGTTTCCTCCAGCCAACGCTCAAAGCGGCCAGCCTCGTTGCGCTTGAGCCTGAGGAAATAGTCGA
>DAIUEP010000056.1:0-5398 GCA_036845065.1 Xanthobacteraceae bacterium
GCCGGCTTTGGCCCAGACCAAGGCCCCCCAAGCTCCCGCCGCCAAGGCTCCGGCCGCCCCGGCCCAGACCGTGCCCAACCCGGCCAAGGCCCCGGAACCGACCTTCGACGAGGGCACGGCTCAGCGCATGGCCGCGGCCTTGCTGAGCTATTCGGCGCTCGAGGTGCGTGGCGGCTGGCCCGCCGTGCCGGCGAGCGCCAAGCTCGCGCCTGGCGGTAGCGGGCCCGAGGTCGTTCTGCTGCGCGAGCGCCTGGCGATGACCGACGATTTGGCGCCCGACCACATCCGCGGCGAGGCCTATGACGTGACGGTCGCGGCCGCGGTTCGCCGCTTCCAGGCGCGCCATGGTCTGGAGGAGACCGGCACCGTTGGCCCGAAGACGCTCGCCGCCCTCAACGTGCCGGTGAACAAGCGGGTGCGCCAGCTTGCGGCGTCCCTCGACCGGCTTGCCACCTTGGATTTCCAGTTCGGCCAGCGCTACGTCGTGGTCAATCTGCCGGCCGCCTTCGCGGAAGCGGTCGTGGGCAACAAGGTGGTGCGCCGCCATGTCGTGCAGGTCGGCCGCCCGGACCGGCCGTCGCCGACGCTGACGACCCACATCACCACCGTCAACCTCAATCCGACCTGGACGGTGCCGCTCGGCATTCTCAAGAAAGACGTCATCCCGAAGATGCGCAAGGATCCGGGCTATGCGGAGCGCATGCACATGCGCGTCCTCGACGGCGCCGGCAAGGAAGTCGACCCGCGCAGCGTCGATTGGAATTCCGACCGCGCTCCCAACTTCACCATCCGGCAGGACTCAGGCAACTGGAACGCGCTTGGTGCCGTGCGCATCGACATGCCGAACCCGCATTCGGTCTACATGCACGACACCAACCACAAGGAATTCTTCAGCGCCGACTATCGCTTCCAGTCCTCCGGCTGCACCCGCGTCGAGAACCCGCGCGATCTCGCCGCCTGGCTGCTCGAAGACATGCCGGGCTGGAGCCGCCGCGAGATCGACGCCGCCATCGCCAAGGGCAACCGGCTCGACGTGAAGCTCGCCCACAAGGTGCCGGTGGCCTGGATCTATCTCACCGGCTGGGCGACGCGCGATGGCGCGATCCATTTCCGCGACGACATCTACGGCCATGACGACAAGCCGGCGCTGGTCGCCGACCTGCGCCCCTCGGTCGCGAGTGCCGCGCGGGCCTCGGGCTTCATTCTGCAGTCGGCCGACAGCGCGCCGGTGATCGAGCAGGTGTCGTATCTCGACAGCCGGTGATGTGACTGCGCGGGATGCGGAACACGGTGTGATTTCTCGCATCCGGTTCTGCTACAATGTCCCCTGGGAGCCAGGTTGGATATGACGATCACAGTTACGCTCAAGGGTGAGATCGCACAGATTGTCGAGCGTCAGATTGCGGATGGCCGCTATCCTGATGCCGAGAGCGCTGTTACCGCCGCGCTGATGTTGCTTGAAGATGCGGGCATGAATTGGGATGACGTGGATGCAGTGGCCGTTCGGGCTATGATTGCCGCATCCGACGCCGAGGGCGGTGAAATTCCACTCGAGGAAGTCGCGCGCAGGCTGGCCGTCAAGCCAACGTCGCGCTGACTTCGTATGGCTGAGGTCGTCTTTCGTCAGCAGGCATGGCGAGACCTTGAGCAAATAGATGATCGTATTGCCAGGGAAGACCCCGGCGCGGCGCAGCGCTTTCGCGCAACCGTCATGCGCCGAGTTGCTCTATTGCAGGGCGTTCCCGAAGCCGCGCAGCTGCGGCCGGAATTCGGGAGAGATATCAGAACGATCCCGATCGGGCGTTACATCGTCATTCTGCGTATAGAGCCGTCCAGGGTCAGCGTGCTGCGAATCCTGCACAGCGCGCGCAATCTGCCGCGACTGCTGAGACATCTCCGCTAACTGACGGGACAGCGGTCCATCGCCTATCCCTTCAGCGCCGCCTTGATCGCTTCGACGCCACCGCCTGACTTTGCGGCCGCGATAATCCGCGCCTCGGTTGCGGCGAGCTTGTCGGCGGCGGCCTGCATGGCATCGATCATGTCGACCGGCACCACGATCGCGCCATGGCGATCGGCATGAATGAGGTCGCCGCTCGTGACCGCCATGCCGGCGACCTCGACGTCGAGGCCGAAGTCGACCACGTGCACATAGGCGTGCGAGGGCACGATCGCGGCCGCCAGCATCTGGAAGCCCGGAGCGATCATCGGGATGTCGCGGATCGAGCCGTCGGTGACGACGCCGAGCGCACCCAGCGCCTTGTGCACGTTCGACTGCACCTCGCCCCAGAAGGCGCCGAAGCCCGCATGCTCGCCGTCGAGGTCGTGCATGATCATCACGGCCGGCTGCGGCGTGCTCGCCACATAGTCGAGATAGTCGAGCCGCTTCTGCAGATAGGTCGCCTGTCCGAGCGGGACCTTGTCCTTGGCCTTGAAAGTCACCGTCTTGGCGAAGCCCACCATCGGCGGCAGATCGGGAAACGGGCAATGCAGGTGCTTGACGGTATAGCCTGCGCCGCGGCGCTCGGGCGCGACGATCTCGACCAGGTTGCACACGGTCGGAGTGTCGATCGACTTCAAGAATTCCATCTGGCTCTGCGTCACCGCCGGCATGTCGCTACCTTGCTGCTCTAGGAGGAAGGGGACGGACATTAAGCCGCGACGCGCCGATACGCGAGGGCGGCGATCGCCGCCATGATCGCGAGCATCGCCAGCACCATGGCCACGCAGGCCGGCCAACCGGCGGACGCCCAGGCGAGGCCAGGCAGGAGCGCGCCCATGCTGCCGCCGATGTAGAAGGCGGTCACGTAGAGTCCGACCGCGGAGGAGCGGCCGTCCTTCGCGATCGCGGTCACGTAGCCGGTCGAGATCGCCTGGCAGAGCATGCCGCAGACGGCGCAGAGCAGAAGGCCCGTGATGATGGCGGGAAGCGGGTGTGCCAGCAGGAACAGAGCGCCGCACGCCCATGCGCCCATGACGCCGAGGACGAAGCGACGGCGCCCAAATCGCACCATCGCCCAGCCGATCATCGGCGCGGTCGCGGAGCCCGCAAGGTAGGTCACGAAAATTGCGCCGAGCAGCGTTGGGGTGAACAGGTAGGGCGGCGCGGCCAGATGGAAGTTGACGTAGGTGAAGACCGCGATGAAGTTGAACAAGACGCCAAAGCCGATGGCGTAGGTCGCGACGAGTTGCGGGTTGCGCAGATGCCGGAGCATCTGGCGGGCTGAGGCGCCCAGCCCCTCGGAGCGGATGAACCTCCGCTCGCGCGGCAGCATGGCGGCCACCAGCACGGCGCCTGCGAGCGACATCACCGCCAGCGCCAGGAACGCGTTGCGCCAGCCGACGAGATCGGCGAGCACGCCGGGAACGAAGCGGCCGCAGAATCCGCCGATGCTGGCTCCGGTGACATAGATCCCGGCGACGGCGGGGACCTCCGCGGTCGGCCATTCGTCGCCCACATACGCGATGGCGACAGCGAAGATCGGCGGCAGCAGCAGGCCCTGGAGAAAGCGCCAGGCGATCATGCTCTCGAGGCTCGTGGCGAGCGCAATCAGCGCCATCGGGATGACAATGGCGAGCATCGCGACCGTGATCACCCGCTTGCGGCCAATGACGTCGGCGAGGGCGCCGGTGAACGGCGCCGTCAGCGCGACGGCGGCCGTGCCCGCGGTCATCACCGCGCTCATCGCCGGCGGCCCGACGCCGAACTCGCGCGCCAGCTCGGGCAGCAGCGCCTGCGGCGAGTAGAGATTGAGGAAGGCGCAGAAGCCGGTGGTCGCGACGGCGATCTTGCGGGGATCGATGGGCATCGACGAAGGTCCTTTCCGGCGTCATGGCCGGGCTTGTCCCGGCCATCCACGTCTATGACATTGAGCTGATCTAAGACGTGGATGCCCGGCACAGGGCCGGGCATGACGACGGAAATTCAGTGCTACCCTAACACAGCGGATGTTACAGCCCCCAACGTGATCTTCGCGCGCGCAAGAGTCTCATCCGGGGTGCCCGAGGCGTCGATGCGCGTCCAGCCCAACGTGCCGAGATCGTAGCGCTCCTGCGCGCGCGCGATCGCGGCGTCGGCGTCGGAGGCGTCGCCGCGGCGGCCTCCCACGCGGGCAAGCCGAGTGTCGAGATCGGCGACGAGAAACAGGCCGTGAAACGACACGCCCAGCGCCGCCGCGGATTTCTCCAGCACCTCGCGCTCGCCGGGCGTCGCGAACACCGCGTCCACGATGGCGGAATGGCCGGCCGCGATCGCGCGGCGTGCCTTGTCGGCGATCATGCAATAGACGCGCTGCGTTACCGCAGGCGTATAGGCCTCGGGCGGCAGCGGCTCGGCCTCGGCTTTGCCGAACAGGGCCTTGCGCTCGACATCGGAGCGCAGCACCACGGCGCCTGGCGCCGGCGTGATCGCAGGCGCCAGCGCGCGGGCGAGCGCAGATTTGCCGGTGCCGGAGAGCCCGCCGACCGCGATGAGCATCGGTACCGGCGGCGTGATGAAGCGCAGCGCCCAGTCGAAGTAGGCGCGGGCGCTGTGTGCGATCGCCGGCCGTTCCGCTTCCGACGCCTGATCGAGCCGGGCCGCCGTCACCCTGGCGCGGATCGAAGCCCGCATCGATAGATAGAACGGCAGCGCTGCGAGCGCGTCGAGGTCCTCGTCGCGCCTGGTGTCGGCAAGATAGCGGTTGAAGACGATATTGGCGGCGGCGCCGAGCCCGCGCTCGCACAGATCCATGAGTACGAAGGCAAGATCGTAGAGCAGGTCGCCGGACGCGATAATGTCGCTGAACTCGATGGCGTCGAACAGCACCGGCCGGCCATCGATCAGCGCGATGTTGCCGAGATGCAGGTCGCCGTGGATGCGGCGGATCAAGCCACGCCGCCCGCGCTCGGCCAGAAGCGGCGCGATGCGCGCAAACGCCGAGCGACTTGCGTCCGCTAGGCGCTCGTTCGCGCCGGCGTCGAACACCGCCGGCAGGCCTGCGAACGTCCGTGCGTGCTCCTCGATATAGGAGCCGAGCGCGGCGATCCATGCTTCGGACGGCGCGCGCGGCGTATTTCCATGCGCGGCCGCGATCGCGCGGCCGATCGCATCCGCCAGCGCCGCGTCGATGCGTCCGTCGTCGGCAAGGTGATCGAGTGTCTGGGTCTCGTCGAAGCGACGCATCTCGACCGCCCATTCGACCGGCTCGCCCTTGCCGCCAATCGCGAGCCGCCCATCGGCCTCCCGCGTGATCGCAATCACGCCGCGATAAAGCGCGGGCGCATACGGGCGATTGACCGCGATCTCGGCCTCGCAGGCTGCCTTGCGCTTCGCGAGCGTGGAATAGTCGAGGAACGGGAACTGCACCGCGCGCTTGAGCTTGAGGGCGCGCTCACCGGCGAGGAATACCACGCCCGC
>DAIUEP010000056.1:5498-11923 GCA_036845065.1 Xanthobacteraceae bacterium
CCTTGGGATTCCCGACGACAATGAAAACAGTGAGGGGACGAAGCGCGCCGCGGCCGCCGACGACCGCCGCTGCTCGAGGCCTCACGGGAGGACAGACAATGCATCACCGAAGCTTGATCGGCGCGGTTGCGTTGGCGGCCGGGCTCACGATGGCGTCCGCTGCGCTGGCGTTCGACGACGCAAAATATCCGGACTGGAAGGGATTGTGGTTCCGCTCCGTGCTTGGTGCGCCGCGCTTCGACACCAGCAAGCCGCGCGGCTTGACCCAGCAGGCGCCGCTCACGCCGGAGTTTCAGAAGCTCTATGAGGCGAGCCTCGCCGACCAGGCTGCTGGCGGGCAGGGCAATCATACGGTCTACCGGTGCCTGGCTTGGGGCATGCCCGCGATGATGAACGGCTACGGCACCGGCATCGAATTCGTGGTCCTGCCCGAGATCACCTACATGATGGTCGACGACGGCAACGACTCGGTGCGGCGCATCTTCACCGATGGGCGTGACTTCCCCACCAACTTCGAGCCGACCTTCACCGGCTATTCCATCGGCAAATGGGTCGATACCGACGGCGACGGAAGCTTCGACACGCTCGAGGTCGAAACACGCCTGTTCAAGGGGCCCCGCGTCTACGACAACACCGGGCTCATGCTGCATCCGGACAACAAGAGCGTGATCAATGAGCGGATCTATCTAAGCAAGACCGATCCGAGCCTGCTCTATGACGAGATCACGGTGACCGACAACGCGCTGACGCGGCCCTGGAAGGTGACCAAGAGCTACAAGCGCGACCCCAGTCCGCAGCCCTATTGGCGCGAGGATGTTTGCGCGGAGGGCAACAGCCACGTGTTCATTGGCGGTGAGAACTACATGATGAGCGCGGACGGCTATCTGATGCCCGCCAAGAAAGGGCAACAGCCGCCCGACCTGCGCTATTTCAACCAGGCGAAGCAGTGACGGAAGGGAGGACGGTCATGTCTTATCGAGGCTCGATCGTTGCGCTGGCGTCGCTTGCGGCGCTTCTCATGACAGCCGCGGGTGCCGCGGCGTTCGACGAAAGCAAATACCCGGATCTGAAGGGAAAATGGGACCGAGTCGGCGCGCCGCGCTGGGTCCCGGCCGGCCAGACAGCGCCGTTGACGCCGGAATATCAGAAGATCTTCGAGTGGAACACGGCGGACCAGAAAGCCGGCGGTCACGGCTGGGAGCCGTCCTGGATGTGCCTGCCGCCCGGCATGCCGCGGATCATGAACGCGTTCGAGCCGATGGAGATCGTCGTCACGCCATCCACCACCTATGTCCTGATCAGCCACATCCACGACAACCGCCGCATCTATACCGACGGGCGTGACTGGCCGCAGGAGCCGGAGCCGAGCTTCAAGGGCTATTCCATTGGCAAATGGATCGACGAGGACGGGGACGGCAAATACGACGTGCTTGAAGTCGAGACCCGTTACATGAAAGGGCCGCGCGCCTACGACACCACCGGCCTGCCGCTGCACGCCGACAACCAGACTGTCGTCAAGGAGCGGATCTACCTCGACAAGACCGATCGCAACGTCCTGTGGGGCGAGATCACCACCATCGACAATGCGCTGACTGGTCCTTGGACGGTGAAAAAGAAATACACCCGCGACTCGAACCCGCGACACAATTGGATCGAGGAAATCTGCCCCGAGAACAACCCGCATGTCCGCATCCAGAACGACAACTACATGCTGAGCGCGGACGGTTACCTGATGCCTGCCAAGAAGGGGCAGCAGCCGCCGGACCTGCGCTATTTCAAGCAGTAGCGGGCGGCCGGGGCACGAGCGCGGCCCGGATTGAGCGACCGTGAAATCCGGGCGTGACGTGTGGATGCGCTTGGAGTGGGGCGCGGGTGTTCCCTCCCGGGGGCAAGCCCGCGACCCCGATTGCGCTTTGCTCGATCCGGGCTACAAACAGGGGCACCACCAACCTGGAGCCTGCCCCCCATGCGTGCCAACGATGGATCGCGAACCGCGGCCGAGGTGCTGGTCGATCAGCTCGTCATCCACGGCGCACGCCATGTCTTCTGCGTCCCGGGCGAGAGCTATATCGCGGCGCTTGACGCCATGGTCGACCGGCCCATCGAGGTTACGGTCTGCCGCCAGGAGGGTGGCGCCGCCATCATGGCGGAGGCGGTCGGCAAGCTCACCGGCCGGCCCGGCATCTGCTTCGTCACCCGCGGGCCGGGCGCCACCAATGCGTCGTCAGGTCTCCACATCGCACAGCAGGATTCCACCCCGCTCATTCTGTTCGTCGGCCAGATCGCGCGCGATTACCGAGAGCGCGAGGCATTCCAGGAGCTCGATTACCGCGCGGTGTTCGGCTCGATCGCCAAATGGGTGACCGAGATCGACGATCCGGCGCGCATCCCGGAGCTGATCTCGCGCGCATTCTATGTCGCGACCAGCGGGCGGCCGGGTCCGGTGGTGATCGCGCTGCCGGAGGACATGCTGGTGGAGCGCGTCATCGCCACCGACGCGCCGGCATTCGAGCCGGTCGATACCTCGCCGGGCGCCGCCGACATGCGCCGGCTGCAGATGCTGCTCAATGACGCGCAGCGGCCGATCGCGCTGCTCGGTGGCAGCCGCTGGTCGAAGACGGCCTGTGCGGCGATGCAGCGCTTCGCCGAGCGCTTCATGTTGCCGGTCGCCACCACGTTCCGGCGTGCCCACCTGTTCGATGCCTTCCACCCCTGCTATGCGGGCGACCTCGGCATCGGGCCCAATCCGCGGCTGCTGGCGCGGGTGAAGGAGGCCGATCTCGTCCTCCTCATCGGCGGGCGGCTCGGCGAGATGCCCTCGCAGAGCTACACCCTGTTCGACATCCCGGGGCCGCAGCAGACCCTCGTGCATGTGCACCCGGGCGCCGACGAGCTCGGCCGCGTCTACCGGCCCGCGCTCGCCATCCATGCGACGCCGTCAGCCTTTGCGGCGGCGCTTGATGGCCTTGCCCGCCCCGAGAAGGTGGCCTGGACGGTCGCGACGCCAGCCGCACATGCGGAGTTCATCGAGTGGACCGCCAAGCCCGCGCTCGTGCCCGGCACCGTCAATCTCGGCGAGATCATCGCCGGCTTGCGCGACACGCTGTCGCCCGAGACCATCATCTGCAACGGCGCCGGCAACTTCTCGATCTGGGTGCATCGCTTCTGGCGCTACCGGCGCTACGGCACCCAGCTCGCGCCGATCTCCGGCTCCATGGGTTATGGCGTGCCGGCGGCGATCGCGGCCAAGCGGCTGATGCCGGAGCGCATGGTCTTGGCGTTCGCGGGCGACGGCGATTTTCTCATGACCGGCCAGGAGTTCGCGACCGCGGTGCAATACGAGCTGCCGATCATCATCGTGATCGCCGACAACGGCATGTACGGCACCATCCGCATGCACCAGGAGCGGCACTATCCCGCCCGCGTGATCGCGACCGAGCTCAAGAATCCGGACTTTGCCGCGCTCGCGCGCGCCTATGGCGGCTTCGGCGCGACCGTCGACAAGACCGCCGACTTCATGGGCGCCTTCACGGCGGCGCAGGACTCCGGCAAGCCTGCCGTTATCCACCTGAAGATCGATCCGCAGGCGATCACGCCCGCGTTGACGCTCGACGCCATCCGCAAGGCCGCGCTGGCGGCGCAGGAGTGAGCCGGCCTTCACCGCCTTGCTGCGGTCAGCAGCAGCTCGTTGGGGCCGATCCAGCCTGACGCCGTTTCGAACCGGCGCAGGCTCTCCTCCATCTCCCTCCAGGCCGCGTCTTGCTTGTCGGGCTCAAGCCGCTGCACGATCGCCACGATCGGACCCGCCGACGCCTTGACGAAGTCGAGATAGGCCTTGGCGGTCGGGAGCCGGAATGGCGCCGCCATCTTGGTGGTCGCGATCTCCCTGAATCCGGCCTGCTTGAACAGATCGTCGACCAGTCCCGGCTTGCCCAGGCTGAGCAGTCCACCCGGCTGAAAGGGATCAGGCGGCGGCAGGCCCGCATGCTTGATCGCCGTGGCCATCAGGCTGGTGACGCAGGGATTGCTCTGCGGGGTCGAGAACACCATCGTGCAGATGCCGCCGCCCGGCCTGAGCGCCCGCCGCATGTCGCGCAGCCCCTGCAGGGGATCGCGAAACAGCATCAGACCGAGCCGGCAGACGACGGCATCGAAACTCGCGTCGTCGACCCCAAGGTGCTCGCCGTCGCTGACCCTGGTCTCGACATTGCGATAGCCCGCTTGCGCGACATTGCGCTCGGCATAGCGCAGGATCTCCGGCGACAGGTCGGTCGCCAGCACAGAGCCGGCTGCCCCCACGCGCTCCGCGATGTCGATGGTCTGATCGCCCGCGCCGGCCGCGACATCGAGAACATGGGCGCCCGGCTTGATGCCGGCCATCGTCAGCATCGCCTGCGTGGCGTCGCGGAGCCAGGGCCGGATGATGGCGCTGCTGTCGCTCCAGCCCTGCGCCATGGCGTTCCATTGCTGCCGCACGTTGTCCTTGGCCGCTTCGTCGAGAAGAGTGGGTTGCATGGTTCTGGTCCTTGCGGCGAGGCTTCAATGCAGCGGATCGAGGAACGGCGTATCGGGCGTGCTGACATAGAAGATCACCACCCTGGTCACGTCGGAGGTGCTGCGGTTGTAGCCGATCATCTCCACGTTCGGTGGCTCCACCAGCGCCTCGCCGGCCTTCACGATGATCGGCGCGCGATCCTTGAGCTCGAGGGTGAAGGCTCCCTCGAGCACATAGACGGTCACCGGGAAGCGATGCGTGTGCTTGACAGTGTGGTCGCCAGGCCTGAACGTAGCGGTGAGAACGCGCACCGATTGCTTGGCGTCTTGTGGCAGGCCCTCCACGATTTGCTCCAGGGCGAGATGGGGCTTCGCAAGACCGTGCTCCTGCGCCGATGCCGCGGCAGCGAACACTGCTAACCCACAGCCGATTGCGTATCCAAGGCGCATCTGAGGTCTCCCGTTTGAATGTCGCCGCCCGAAAACCGTAACGTCGTGACCGGGCGCGCGGGAGCCGCAACATTGCGAGAGGGGGCGTCAGAACTGCATAATGGAACCATGTTCGACTGGAATGACCTCACCTATTTCCTGGCGGTCGCGCGGCACGGCAGCACGATTGCGGCCGGCAAGGCGCTGGGGCTCAGCCAGTCGACGGTGCATCGCAGGCTTGCCGAGCTCGAGCGGCGCCTCGGGCACAAGCTCGTGATACGGCAAACGGCCGGCTACCGCCTCACCGCGTTCGGCGAGGCGCTGCGGCCTTATGCCGAGCATGTCGAGACCGCGATCAAGGACCTGGAGCGGCACGTGGGTGATGCCGCGCATGACGCGGCCGGCGTGATCCGGGTGACCTGCCCCGAGCCGATCGTCTACCGGATGACGGCGCTCATCGAGCGTTTCCATGCCAGGCATCCGCAGCTGCGGGTCGAGTTCGTCACCAGCGACCGTTACCTCGACCTGTCGAAGGGCGAGGCCGACGTGGCATTTCGCTCGGGCGACACCGATGACGAGCTGGTCGGCCGCAAGATCGCGGACTCGATCTGGGCGGTCTATGCCAGCCGCGCCTATATCGAGCGGCACGGCAAGCCGGAGCGGGTCGAAGACCTGTCGCGGCATCTCCTGGTCTGCTTCGACGAATCGCTCAGCCAGCACCGCGCCTCGACCTGGCTCGCCGAGGTTGCGCCCGGCGCCACGATCGCGGCGCGCAACAACAGCGTGCTGGGCCTGGTCTATGCGGTGAAGTCGGGTGTCGGGCTTGGCCCCCTGCCGACCGCGATTGGCGACGACCAGGACGACCTTGTGCGCGTGCTGGGCCCGATCCCGGAGCTCGCGCGCAGCTGGCGCCTGCTGACGCATCCAGACCTGCGGCGCACGCCCCGCGTGGCGGCGTTCTTCGATTTCATCATCGCCGAACGCGAGGCGCTGAAATCGATCCTGACCGGATAGCACTGAGCCGCCTTTGCTGCGGCTCTTGAACTATAACCCTAGGGGGTATAGTGTAATAATGCGGGTGTTCGTGACCAAGGTGTTTGCCCGTTTCGCCCGCAAGGAGCGGCTGGACGATGAACGTCTGTGCGAGGCTATTGCGCGCGCTGGGCGCGGCGTGGTCGATGCTGATCTTGGTGGTCACCTGATCAAGCAGCGTGTCGCGCGACCGGGCGGTGGACGCTCGGGCGGCACGCGCACGGTGATCGCGTATCGGGCCGCGCAGCGCAGTGTGTTCCTTTACGGCTTTGCCAAGAGCGAGCGCGACAATATCGACGACGGGGAATTGGCCGACCTGAAGAAGCTGGCAAGGCATTACCTGAGTTACAGCGACGCGCAGATCGCGACGGCGCTCATCCACTCGGAGCTGACGGAGATAGCGTGCGATGACCAAGGCCAAAAGCAGTAGGCCAGGCCGGCCCCGCAGCCGACTGTCGGCAGCCATCCAT
>DAIUEP010000056.1:12023-22971 GCA_036845065.1 Xanthobacteraceae bacterium
TGGGAGCGCGGCGAGAAGCGGCCGAGCGGGCCATCGTTGAAGCTCCTGTCGATCGTGAAGGCGAGGGGTCTCGACGCGATCGCATGACGAGGCCGTGATACCAGCTTCCCAACGTTCAATCACCCGCCAGCTCCTCACGCAGGATTTCCAGTTCCAGCCATTGCGTCTCGGCCGCCTCGATCTTGTGATGCAGGTCGCCGAGCGCGGCGGTGGTTTGCTCGAAGGCTGCGCGGTTGCGCGCATAATATTGCGGATCGTCAAGCTTGGCCTGCAGCTTGGCGGCTTCTGCCTGGAGCGCCGCGATGGTGGCCGGCAGGGTTTCGAGCGCGTGCTTGTCCTTGAAGGTCATGCGCTGGCGCGTGGGCTGCGGCTCGGTGCGCATCGTCTCGGCCGCTTTGCCGGCCTTCTTGGGCTGTGGGCCGCGCCGCTCCCGCGTCAGGTCGGCGCCGCGCTGCGCCAGCATGTCGCTGTAGCCGCCAGCGTATTCGAGCCAGCGGCCGTTGCCCTCCGGCGCAATCACGCCGTTGACCAGCCGGTCGAGGAAATCGCGGTCGTGACTGATCAGCAGCACAGTGCCCGGATAGTCCGCCAGCATGTCCTCGAGCACGTCGAGTGTTTCCATATCGAGATCGTTGGTCGGCTCATCGAGCACCAGCAGGTTCGACGGCTTTGCCAGCGCCTGCGCCAGCATCAGACGGCCGCGCTCGCCGCCCGACAGCTTGCCGAGCGGCGTGCGCGCCTGCTCGCTGGTGAACAGGAAATCCCTCATGTAGCTGACGACGTGCTTGGGCCGTCCGTTCACCGTCACGGTGTCGCCGCCGCCGCCGGTCAGCGCGTCCGCGACCGTGACGCCGGGATCGAGACTGTCGCGATGCTGGTTGAGCGTCGCGACCGCGAGGTTCGAGCCGAGCCGGACCGTGCCGGTGTCCGGCGGCAGGGCGCCGGTGAGGAGATTGATGAGCGTGCTCTTGCCGCTGCCGTTCGGACCCACGATGCCGATGCGGTCGCCGCGCTGGATGCGGGTCGAGAAGCCTTCGACGATCGGGCGGTCGCCATAGCTCTTGCCGATGTCGGTCGCCTCGATGACCAGGGCGCCGGAGGGCGAAGCCGCCCCAGCCGTGATACTGGCGTCGCCGGCGGCGGCGCGGTAGGTGCGCCGCTGCTCGCGCAGCGCCTGCAGCTCTCCGACGCGGCGCATGTTGCGCTTGCGCCTGGCGGTCACGCCATAGCGCATCCAATGCTCCTCGGCGACGATCTTGCGATCGAGCTTGTGCTGCTCGCGCTCCTCTTCCTCCAGCACGCTGTCGCGCCACTCTTCGAAATGGGCAAATCCGCGCTCGAGGCGGCGCGTCAAACCGCGGTCGAGCCAGACCGTGCAGCGCGAGAGGTTCGACAGAAAGCGGCGGTCGTGGCTGATGATCACCAGCGCGCTGCTGCGGCCCGCAAGCTCAGCTTCGAGCCATTCGATGGTGGTCAGGTCGAGATGATTGGTGGGCTCGTCGAGCAGCACAATGTCGGGCGAGGGCGCCAGCACGCGGGCCAGCGAGGCGCGGCGCGCCTCTCCGCCCGAGAGGCGGCCGGGCGCCTCCTGTCCGGTGAGGCCGAGCTGCTCGAGCAAGTAGCGCGCCGCATGCGGATCGTCGGTCGGCCGCAGCCCGGCCTCCACATAGGCCAGCGTCGACGCATGGCCGGAGAGGTCCGGCTCCTGCGGCAGATAGCGCACCAGGGCTCCCGGCTGCACGAAGACGGAGCCACGGTCGGGCTCCACCAGTCCGGCCGCGATCTTCAGCAGCGTCGATTTGCCGGAACCGTTGCGTCCGACCAGCGACACCCGCTCGCCCGCGGAAACGGACAGCTCGGCCGCAACGAGCAGCGGCGTGCCGCCGAAGGTGAGGGCGATGTCCTTGAGCTGAATCAGGGGAGGGGCCATGCGCCTTGCTATGCCGTCCGGCGGAATGTCTGTCGATGGGCGCCAGGTCGGCTAATGCCGTGCCTGTCGTGTTGCACGATCTGATGA
This sequence comes from Xanthobacteraceae bacterium, assembly GCA_036845065.1. Classification (GTDB taxonomy): domain Bacteria; phylum Pseudomonadota; class Alphaproteobacteria; order Rhizobiales; family Xanthobacteraceae; genus VAZQ01. The sequence goes on from DAIUEP010000056.1 coordinate 14,041, forward strand.
ATCGTGGCTCACTCCTTGCGATGCCCTATCGTCGAACCGAGAATGTGGTCCGCAAGCAGGCCGCCCGCCGCGCGGCGATCCTCGCCGCCGCCCGGGCTTTGGCTGCCGAGAGCGGCATGATTGCCGTGCAGATCGCGCCGGTTGCCGAACGTGCCGGCATCGCGGCTGGCACCGTCTACCGCTACTTCCCCTCCAAGACCGCGGTGGTGACCGCGCTGGTCGAGGCGCAGTCGGCGGCCGAGATCGCGGCGCTTGCGCGCGCCGCCGACGCCGCGCCCGGGCCGCTGTCGGCGCTCTGCGCCGCGATCGCCACCTTTGCGGCGCGCGCGCTCGCGCACCGGCGGCTGGCCTTTGCGCTGATCGCAGAACCGGTCGAGCCCGAAATCGAGGCTGCGCGGGTGTCCTACCGCCGGGCGCTGGCGGGAGCCTTCGAGGCGCGCATCCGCACCGCGCTTACGGGCGGCCATCTGCCCAATCAGGATGCCGCCGCGGCAGCTGCGGCGCTGGTCGGCGCGCTGATCGAAGGTCTGATCGGGCCGCTTGCGGCCGGAGCCGATGGCCATGCGCGCGACCGCGTGCAGGCGCTGACCCTGTTCGCGCTGCGGGCGCTCGGTGTCGTCGACGCCCGTGCGCGCGGCCTGGTGGTGCAGACGGCGGTGCCCGAGCAGACAAGCTGAGGTTCACCGCAGCGTCGCGCCCGCGATCCAGTCGGTCACCGCCTGCAGCGAGGCCTTGCGGCTTCTCTTGGGGTGCGCCACAAACACCGCAAGCTGGGTGTCGGCCGAGGTGCCGGCGTTGACGATGGCGCGGCAGCGTCCAATCTCCTCGGCACAGCCGAATGCCTCGGCATCGGCGGCTGTCTCCTCGATCACCCGCTCGAGCATCTCGCCGACCGTCACAGCGCCTTCCTCGGTCACGAAGGTGCCGTGCACGCCATAGCGCTGCGCCCGCCACTTGTTCTCGACCACCAGCGCGCGCGAGACCGCCGTCATGCCGAAGTTGCGCCAGGGATTGTAGTAGAGATGACGCACCAGGGTGCGGTAGAGCGCCGCGATCGCAATCGCGTCGTCGATGAGTGTGCAGCAGTCGGGCGCGCGCAGCTCCAGCGTCGGGTGCGCCAGCGAGGGCCTGATCGCCCACCACACGTAGCTCGAATCCGCGATCACGCCGGAGCGCACCTGCGCCGCGATGTAGGCGTCGAACTCCTCCTTGGTGCGGAACAGCTCGGGCACGCCGGTGCGCGGCAGCTCGTCATAGGCGGCGAGCCGATAGCCCTTGAGCCCGGTCGAGCGCGACTGCCAGAACGGCGAGGAGGTCGACAGCGCCAGGAACAGGGGCAGGTAGTGCAGCATCCGGCACATCACGTCGACGCGCTCGTCGGGGTCCGGCAATTCGACATGCACGTGCATTCCGCACAGCATGTTGCGTTGCCCGATCATCTGCAGGTCGTTCATCACCTCGTCGTAGCGCTGCTTGGGCGTCTGCAGGGCGTCGCCCCAGATCGCCGTCGGGTGCGTGCCGGCAGCCAGAATCGCCAGACCATGCTCGGCGGCAACCGACGCCACGATCTGGCGCAAGCCGCGCAGTTGCGAGCGGGCGTTCGGCAGGCTCGTATGCGGCGAGGTCGCGACCTCGATCTGCGACTGAAGGAACTCGCCGGTCACGTGGCCATCGGTCGCCTTGTTCGCAGCCATGAGAAAGTTCTCCGGCATGCGACGCGCGATGCGCTTGGTCTGCGCATCGACCAGAAAATATTCTTCCTCGATTCCGAACCGGAAATTGTCCACCATCCATCGCCCTCGATTTGGTCATCGCCCCCGCGATGCCGACCCCAGTGTTGCACCGGCTAAACTGCTGATAAAACGTGGCTAAAGTGTCGCGGGAAGCGCATGATAACGCTGCCGCGCGTTACCGGTTCCAGGATGAATTCAAGAAAGCGATACCGGTGGCGGGGACAGACCGCGGCGAAAATAAGAATTGAGAATCACGATTGGCTCACCGGCGGCTCATGATTCCGATTCGTGATTCTTTAAGTTTTTTGATTCGCGATGCCAAGTCAGTGCGACATCAGCACCGGCACCGCCATCGAGCGCAGAATGCTGCGCGTGACACCGCCGAGAATGAACTCGCGCAGGCGCGAATGGCCATAGCCGCCGAGCACCATGAAGTCGGTTCCGCTCTCCGCGGCATGCGCCAGGATTGCGGTCTGGACGCCCGAGCCGCCGCCGGTGATGTGCTTGATCTCGACACTGATGCCATGACGCGCGAGATGGCGGCGCATGTTGGTGCCGGTGATCTCGCCGCTGCGGTCGCGCTCGCCGGTGACGACCACGATGTCGATCGACTTGGCGCGCTGGAGGAATGGCAGCGAGTCCGCGATGGCCCGGGCGGCCGGCCGGCTGCCGTCCCAGCAGATGATGATGCGGTCGAGCTTCAGTCCCTGCTTGTGGGCATGCGGCACGACGATCAGCGGGCGCCCCGATCCGAACAGGGCGCCCTCGATCATGAGCTCCTCGGAGGCGCCTTGCTCGCGCCGCGCCTGCCCGACGACCGCGATGTCGAACCGGCGGGCGATGCGTCCGAACAGATCGGGAGCGCCAGCGACGCTCGCGTCGACCGTGCGGGTCTCGGCCGAGACGCCCGCAGCCTTGGCCGCGCTTTCGAAGCGCCCGATCGCCTCCATGGCGACGCGGGTGTTCTCTTCGCGCTGCACTTCGATCAGGTCGGTCGGGATGCCTCCGAGCATGCTGCCCGGGATGACCGGCTCGTAGCTGAAACCGATGCCGGCAATGTGCGCATCAAAGCCGGCCGCGAGCGAGATCGCATAGCCCGACGCAAAATCCTGCGGGTGACCGCCCGTCAGGTTGACGACGATGTCCTTGATCATGGCCCGCCTCCCGGCCCGGCAACGGGCCGCACGCCGCCCGGCGTCAGGGGTTAAGCCTGCCGCCGGGCCATGGCGCCATTGCGACGGGAAACAGCTTTACTTCTTCTGGCCGTCCGCACCGTACTGCTTGAGGTAGGCCCAAAGATCCTCGACCTCTTTCGCGTCACGCACGCCCGCAAACGCCATGCGAGTGCCGGGAATCCGCTGCATTGGGTTGGCGATGTATTCCTTGAACGAGGCCTCGTTCCAGGTGATTCCGGAATTCTTGACCGCATCCGAATAGTTGAAGCCCGCCAAGGTGCCGGCGGCGCGGCCATCGAGCCCGTTGAGCGGCGGCCCGAGCTTGATCTTTGCGTCGGCCCCAGCGTCGTGGCAGGGCAGGCACCACTTGCGGAATGTCGCGTCGGTCTGCGCCAGCGCGCTTCCGGCCGAAACAACCACAAGCATCGAAGCCAACATCCAAGTCTTCATTCCTTGATCTCCTCTTCCATCCTCCCGACGCCGCCGTCTTTGCGAGCGCGTTCCTTGTGCGATTGGGACCCGCCGCGAGGCGGACATCCACAGGTGTTCGAATGGCGTTTGGCGCGGACCCTGTCAACGGGCCTGGGGTGGAATTTGCTGCGTCGCGACCTGATTCTATCGGGGGAACGCGCTTGTGGCTATAACACCTAAGTGTAGCCGCTCAATGATGCCGCGCTTGCCGACGGACGGCGCGGCGTCTCGCGGCCGATGGAGATGTCCATGGTGGCCATGCCGGAGCCCGACCGGGCCGTGCTGGCGCGTCGCGACCGGATCGTCAAGGCGCTCTCCGCGATCGTGCCGGGGGAAGGCGTGATCGCGAGCGAGGCCGCGATGCGTCCCTTCGAGTCGGACGGGCTCACCGCCTATCGCTGCCTGCCGATGGTGGTGGTCCTGCCGTCGACCACCGACCAGGTCGCCCGCATCCTCGCCTACTGCCATCGCGAAGGTATCAAGGTGGTGCCGCGGGGTGCCGGCACATCGCTGTCGGGCGGCGCGCTGCCGCTCGCCGACGGCGTTCTGCTCGGCATGGCCAAGTTCAACCGCATCCGCGAGATCGACTACGACAACCGCGTCGTGGTGGCGGAGCCCGGAGTGACCAACCTGGCGGTCACACAGGCAGTCGAGTCTTCGGGCTATTACTACGCCCCCGATCCGTCCTCGCAGATCGCCTGCACCATCGGCGGCAACGTGGCGGAGAATTCCGGCGGCGTGCATTGCCTCAAATACGGCATGACCACGAACAACGTGCTCGGCTGCGAAATCGTGCTGATAACCGGCGAGGTCGTGCGACTGGGCGGCAAGCATGTCGACGCGGGCGGCTACGACCTCCTCGGCGTCATCAACGGCTCGGAGGGGCTCCTCGGCGTCGTGACCGAGGTCACGGTGCGCATCCTTCGCAAGCCCGAGACCGCGCGGGCTGCCCTCATCGGCTTTGCCAGCTCCGAGGACGCCGGCGAATGCGTCGGCAAGATCATCGGGGCGGGCATCATCCCGGGCGGCATGGAGATGATGGACCGGCCGGCGATCCATGCGGTCGAGGAGTTCGTGCACGCCGGCTATCCGCTCGATGTCGAGGCGCTGCTGATCGTCGAGCTCGACGGGCCGCAGGCCGAGGTCGACCATCTGGTCGCCCGGGTGGAGGCGATCGCTGCAAGCTGCCGCGCGGTGAGCTGCCGGGTGTCGACCTCGGAGCAGGAGCGGCTGCTGTTCTGGGCCGGCCGCAAGGCGGCGTTCCCGGCGGTTGGCCGCATCTCGCCCGATTACTTCTGCATGGACGGCACCATCCCGCGCGCCAGGCTGCCGCAGGTGCTCGCCCGCATGCGCGAATTGTCGGAGCACTACCGGCTGCGCGTCGCCAACGTGTTTCATGCCGGCGACGGCAATCTGCACCCGCTCATCCTGTACGACGCCAACGCCGGCGAGCTTGAGCGCGCCGAGGCGTTCGGGGCCGACATCCTGCGGCTGTGCGTGGAAGTGGGCGGTGTGCTCACCGGCGAGCACGGGGTGGGGGTGGAGAAGCGCGACCTGATGCCGACGATGTTCAGCGAGGTCGACCTCGCCCAGCAGCAGCGGCTCAAATGCGCATTCGATGAGAAGGGGCTGCTCAACCCCGGCAAGGTGTTCCCGACGCTGCATCGCTGCGCCGAGCTCGGCCGCATGCATGTGCATGCCGGCAAGCTCGCTTTCCCGGACATTCCGCGGTTTTGATTGACGCCCGATGACCGACACGCTCAAGCCGCGCAACGGGAAGGAGGTCGTGGACGCTGTGCAGTGGGCACTGTCGCGCGGCGCCGCGCTTGAGCTCGTCGGCAACGGCTCCAAGCGTGCCATCGGCCGGCCGGCACAGAGCGATCTCACGCTCGACCTGTCCGCCCTGCGTGGCGTCCTGCTGTACGAGCCGGAGGAGCTGGTGCTGTCCGCGCAAGCCGGCACGCCGCTTGAGGAGATCGAGGCGCTGTTGGCCGCGCAGGGCCAGCACCTCGCCTTCGAGCCGATCGACTATGGCCCGCTGCTTGGCGGCGCCTCCGCGAGCGGCACCATCGGGGGCGCGCTCGCGGCCAATCTCTGCGGCCCGCGCCGGATCGCGGCAGGCGCCGCGCGTGATCATTTCCTCGGGTTCGAGGCGGTGTCCGGCCGCGGCGAGACCTTCAAGTCCGGCGGCCGGGTGGTGAAGAATGTCACCGGCTACGATCTCTGCAAGCTGATGGCCGGTTCCTGGGGCACACTGGCGGCGCTCACCACCGTCACGATCAAGACCCTGCCGCGCCCCGAGACGCAAGCCACGGTGCTGGTGGCGGGCCTCGACGATGCCACCGCGGTGCGTGCCATGACGGCCGCCATGGCGACATCGTGTGACGTCTCGGGCGCCGCGCATCTGCCGGCGGCAGCGGCGGGTCGCGGCGGGCTTGGCGAAGGCCGCTCCCTGACGCTGTTGCGGCTCGAGGGCGTTGCGCCCTCGGTCGCCCACCGCAAGGCCGCGCTGATGGCGGCCATGAAGGGCTTCGGCGCGGTCGAGGTGTGTGATGAGCCCCTGTCGCGCAAGCTCTGGCGCGCGGTCCGCGATGTGACGCCGTTCGTGGCGACGCCTGAGGCGGCGGCGCGGCCGGTCTGGCGCATCGTGACCGCGCCCTCGCGCGGGGCCGAGCTTGCCCGGATGATCGCCGCTGTGGCTGACGCCGAGGTGCTTTACGACTGGGCCGGCGGGCTTGTCTGGGTCATGCTGGCGCCCTCGGATGACGCCGGCGCGGCGCTTGTCCGGCGCGCAGTCAGTGCCTGTGGCGGCCAGGCCATGCTCATTCGCGCGCCAGCCGCGATCCGTGCCGCGACCGACGTGTTTGCCCCACAGGAGCCCGGGCTCGCCGGCCTGACCAAACGCGTCAAGCAGGGCTTCGATCCCAACGGCGTGCTCAACCCAGGCCGCATGTGGGCGGGCGTGTAGCCCTTCACCGCGTTGCTGCTGCGGCCTATGGTGTTGCATCGATGCAGACGACATTCACCCTTGCTCAGCTCGCCGACCCGCAGGTCGCGGAATCGGAAAAGATCCTCCGCGCCTGTGTGCATTGCGGATTCTGCACCGCCACCTGCCCGACCTACGTGCTGCTCGGCGACGAGCGCGATTCGCCGCGCGGGCGCATCTACCTGATCAAGGAGATGCTGGAGCACGATGCGCCGGCCAGTCCCGAGGTGGTCACCCACGTCGACCGCTGCCTGTCGTGCCTCTCCTGCATGACCACCTGCCCCTCCGGGGTGCACTACATGCATCTCGTCGATCACGCCCGCACAGTGATCGAGGAGACCCACCAGCGGCCGCTGTCAGAGCGGCTGCTGCGTGACCTGCTGGCCTGGATATTGCCCCATAACACCCGGCTGCGGCTGGCGATGGGGCTGGGCATCTTGGGCAAGCCCTTTGCCGCGCTGGCCGCAGTCGTGGGCCTGCGGCGCATCGCCGCCCTGATCGAGCTCGCACCCTGGCGGCTGCCACGGCGGAGCGTCGCCGAGAGCCCGCGCGTGTTCGCCGCCGAAGGCCCGCGCAGGGGCCGGGTCGCGCTGATGACCGGATGCGTCACGCCGGTGGTCGGACCTTCGATCTTGGATGCTGCGGTGCGGGTGCTCTGCCGCCACGGCATCGACGTCGTCGTGCCGGAAGGGCAGGGCTGCTGCGGCGGACTGGTCCATCACATGGGACGAGCCGAGGAGGCGCATGCGGCCGCCTGGCGCAACATCGCGGCCTGGTCTGCGATCGTGCCGCCGGTCGACGCCATTCTGGTGACGGCCTCGGGCTGCGGCACGACGCTCAAAGACTATGGTTTCATGCTGCGCAATGATCCCGCTCATGCGCCAGCGGCCGCTCGTATATCCGCGCTGGCCATGGACATTTGCGAGTATCTCGCACGTGAGGATCTCCTTCCGGAGCTTGCCCCCAATGGCAAGGTTGTCGCCTATCACGCGGCATGCTCGCTACAGCACGGCCAGCGAATCACACGCGAGCCGAAGGCGCTTCTGTCACGTTTGGGCTTTACGGTGAGAGAGGTGCCGGAGGGCCATTTGTGCTGTGGTTCGGCCGGAACCTACAACATTCTGCAGCCTGACATTGCGAAGAGGTTGCGCGCGCGCAAAGTCGGGAATATCGAGAAGATAGAGCCCGACGTGATCGCCGCCGGCAATGTCGGATGCATCAGGCAGATCGCGACTGGGACGGCGATCCCGATTGTCCACACGATCGAGTTGATCGATTGGGCGACGGGGGGCCGAGTGCCGCCGGCACTACAAGGTGCGTTACTGCAAGGTGCGTTACTGCAAGGTGCGTTCACCCCAGTGTCGGCATGAGCGTTGGACCATTGGCCAAAGCGATCGGGAGGTCGGACATGGCAAAGAAGGCGAAGAAGTCGAAAGCGAAGACCAAGAAGGTGAAGAAGGCCAAGAAGGGCAAGAAAGTGGTAGCCGCCAAAAAGAAGAAGGCAGCTGCCCCGAAGACCGCGAAGAAGAAGGCCCGCAAGGCGAAGCCGAAGGCAGCTGCGGCTGCGCCAGCCGCGGCCCCCGCGGCAGCGCCCGCGATGCCTTCCTGGATGACGCCTGGCAGCGGCGGCGGCAACGGCTCCTGACGCGCAAGCGCTCCTCCGCGGCACCCTCGCCGCGGCCAGACGGGAGCGCCCGCGGCTTTGGCCACCACCTTCGCCAGGTCTGTTGAGTGCCTGGTTCGTTTCCCGGCGGGGGGGATGGAGCGCAGCGAACGCTGATGCGCTTGCATCGATCTGTAGGCGTCGGTCCTGCACGTCGCTGCGCTCCATCGGGATCTTGCGTCAGCTCGATCCGGGGTCTCGGGAGATTCCGGGGTTTCGGGAGATAACGGAGGCGCGGTAGCCCACCCTGGTCGGCGGAGCGCCTCGCCCGTCTTGCGCCTTGCCCCCGACGCACCTCACCTGCATTGCATCGGATTGCCCGGCCCAATAGCATTGCGGCTACTGGCGGCCGCGCGCCGCAAGCCTCTCTTTTTCACATCCGCCACGAACGAGGTGCGCTATGCCGGCGACTTGCAACATTCTTATCATGGGCGCGTCTTACGGATCGCTGCTCGCCTCCAAGCTCCTGTTCGGCGGTCATGCCATCACGCTCGTGTGCCTGCCGGCCGAGGCCGACCTGATCAACGCCGAGGGCTTCCGGGTGCGTCTGCCGGTCAAGGGCCGCAAGGATCCGGTCGAACTCGACTCGCGCAAGCTGCCGGGAAAGGTATCTGCGTGTGGACCAGCCGACGTGAACCCGAAGGACTTCGATCTGATCGGACTCGCGATGCAGGAGCCGCAATACCGATCGCCTGGCGTGCGCGAGCTGCTCGACGCGGTGGCGAAGTCGCGCGTGCCCTGCATGTCGATCATGAACATGCCGCCGCTGCCCTACGTGAAGCGCATTCCGGGGCTGGACTACGAGGCGCTCAAGGCCGCCTATACCGACCCGACCGTCTGGGACAATTTCGATCCCGGATGCCTCACGTTGTGCAGCCCCGACCCGCAGGCGATCCGCCCGCC
>DAIUEP010000057.1:0-14960 GCA_036845065.1 Xanthobacteraceae bacterium
ATAGCATTCGATACGCAATCCCTGCCGAATGGCAGGTGTGGGTCAAAACAATAACTAGCAGAGCTCAAAGTCTGCAGAACGAGTCCGTTTCTGCGGATATAAAGGGACGGGGCGGTTTTCTTTGAGCAACGCGAGGCTCTGCAATTTTTGATGTCTGCCTCGCCCCCTAGCGCCGCGGCGCCGCCACCACCACCGCGATCCCGCCAATGTCCTCGTCGCGTGCTGCGGTCGCGCGCGCGAACACGAACAGTTGCTCCGGCGTCGAGATCCGGCAGGAGGCGCCTTGCGTCTTGGTGCAGAAGCGCTCGCGGGTGGGCTCGTCGGCGTCCTCCTCCTGGATCGGAATGACGAGATAGACGCCCTCGGCGATCCGGCGCGCCAGGCCAAATTCGATGATGGTGCTGCCGCGGCTGGCCTGGCTCTGGATGATCAGGTCGCGGCCCTCATAGGGATGGATGGTGAAATCGGTAAAATCGCCCGATCGCCGGACATAGCGGCTGCCGGACCATTCGAACACACCGGTCGAATAATCGCGGGTGCCATCCCGGGGGGTGGTGAAGGCATGGACCTGGATGCGGTCGCCCAGAATCGCCTTGGCGTCGCCCAGGATCGGGCCGGTTGCGCTGATGCAGCCGGTGAGCCCGAACGCTGCCAGCAGCGCCAGACACCGCAGCGGGACAAGTTTTATGAATGATTTCAACGCCATGGTACAAATTCCTCGGCCGTGCGGCGTTTTGGTGATGAGATGATGAACTTTCGCTCTTGGCGGATCGACTAAAGGTATCATAGCCTCACGGTGGGGGCGGCGGAGGGCATGTCATGGGTCGCTTCTTGGGTCGCTACGCGCTCGCGACGACTGTTGGTCTGGTTAGTCTCTTCTCAGCATTTCATGCAAGCTCGGCGAGCGCTCAAGACCTGATATGGCAGGTCGAGAACCCGTTCCGGTTTTTCAAGAGCACCCGCTCGTTCGCCACCCACGAGGCCGCCTATAACGCGGTCCGCGGCAACGCCGCGCTGCCCAACGATATTGTGTGGCGGACCGAGCGCAAGCTCAACGATCCCGACTGCAAGGATTCCTCGTCGCCCGACAAGTGCGAGGCGACCGCCGGCAGGCAGTACCAGCAGAGCCGTCTCGGCTGGGCGGCGCAGACCGTCAACGACACCTGCTACGAGGTGAACGGCAAGCCGCGCCGTTATTCGGCGACCTGCGAGCGCCGCTATTCCTGGGGCAGCGCGAAGGAAGACTACGTCCTGCCCGACGCCCACACCGTCGTGATCCAGATTGCGCCCAATCGGCTTGCGGACGTAAGCGGCGACTGCTTCTGGGCCTGGCAGCCTCGCAAGGCCGGCGGCAAGGTCGAGCAGAAGAAGCTCCCGTGCAAGGACAAGCTCACCATCGCGCGCGTGCCCTATTCGCAGGACAAGGCGCAGTCGGGCGTGGCGGTCGCGGTGCGGCTGCCGGACGGCCGCGAGCTCCGCGAGCGCGACGTCGTGGTGGAAGACATCTTCGTGGTCGCGCTCGGCGACTCGTTCTCCTCCGGCGAGAGCAATCCGGATCGGCCGGTGCAGTTCTCGGCCTCGCGCGAGATGGTCTACGATCCCAAGCTCCTGCGCGACCAGGTCGCCACCGGGCCGGACGCGCCGGTGTCGCAAGCGGCGCCCGGCGGCTTCGGGCTTGCGTCGAACGACGACCAGGTCAATCCGAAGGTGCTGCCGCGGCGCCTGATGGAGGACGAGCTCGCGGAACGCTACAACAAGCTCGACTCGCCGGCGTTCCAGGCCGCCTTCGACAAGGCGGCGCCGCAGTGGCTCTCGCGCGACTGCCATCGCTCGCAGTACGGCTACCCGTTCCGGGTCGGCATCCAGCTCGCGCTCGAGAATCGCCACCGCGCCGTGACCTTCGCGAGCTTCTCGTGCTCGGGCGCCGAGATCGCGCATGGCCTGTTCCTGGAGATGGACGCGCGCGAAGGCTACAGCGATCCCGCCGCCGCCAAGGTCAAGCCGCAGCTCGACCAGCTCGCCGACCTGATCTGCCGCGGCGCGCGCACCCAGCAGGCGAGCTACACGCTGCCGATGTTCACGATCGGCAGCACCTCGATCGCGCCGCAGCGCGTCAGCAAGACCTGGTGCGCGCCCGCTCAGCGCAAGCGCCAGATCGACGTCGTGCTGATGTCGATCGGGGGCAACGACGTCGGCTTCGGCGGCCTCATCGCCTATTCGCTCACCGAAAGCGCCGGCGACTTCGCACCGATCGCCGCCGCAGTCGGCCGCTCCATCCGCTTTGGGCCGGACGTGTCGCGCGTCTACATGGAGGCGCTCGACGAGCGCATGCAGGCGCTCAAGCAGGCGCTCAACGAGGGCTTCGGCGTGGCGCCAAACCGCGTGTTCCAGTCCTCCTACGAGCCGCTGCAATATGACGAGACCGGCGGCATCTGCGGCGCGCAGCCGACGCTGGGCATGGACGTGCATGTCGGCCTCAAGCTCAGCAAGGCGCGGCTGCAGGAGACCGCGGACTTCCTGCGCGACTTCCTCGGCCGGCTCGATTGCATCGCCTCGACCAGCAAGGGCAAGAGCTGCCCGGCCGGGCTTGCGACCGGCACCGGCACCGGCTTCAATCTGGTGACCGACCACATCCCGGAATTCAGCAAGCGCGGCATCTGCGCGCGCGATCCCAGGCGCGCGTTTGCCGATGGCGTCAGCATGCGAGTGCCGCGCAAGACGCTATCCGGCGACGCGTGGAAGCCTTATTCGCCGGCCGCGACCATTCCGTATGCCCGTCACTGGCGGCTGTTCCGCACGCCCAACGACGCCTTCCTCGCCGCCAACACCCACCGCGAAGGGCTCTCGCTGTTCGACATCCTGCAGCCGTCCTGGGCCGGGCTCTACAGCGGCGCCATCCACCCGACCGCGGAAGCGCACGCGATCGTCGCCGACCACATGGTCAAGCATGTGCGCAAGGCGGTGGACAAGGGCGAGCCGGTGCAGGCCTCGGCGCAGCCGTAGGCGAGGGGCGCTACAACATCCATTCGGAATTGGCACACGCCCCGCGCAAGCGGGGCGTGCGGCGTTGGGGGGCGGGGATCATCATGCCAATCGATGCGTGGCATGCCTGTTGCCGATGTGGGCTCCCGCTGCAGTTACGATTTGTGCTATGTTTGCTGCCGAAACAGGTCGTCATCATGAACATTGCAGTGACCTACCCAGCCCCTGGCCTGCCGCCCCGCCGCGCTTTCAACGTCGAGGACATTCGACGCATGATCGAGGTGGGTGTGCTGCATGAGGGTGAGAATATTGAGTTGGTCGAGGGGGAAATCGTCGTGATGGCGGCCAAGGGCTACTCGCACGAGATGGTCAGGAAGGCACTCATCAAGGCGGTCGATCCGGCCAGAGCGGATGCCGACGTTGGCCTCGAAATGACGATTCAGTTCTCGACCAACATTCTGCTTGAACCTGACATTGCAGTGTTCCCATTGGGACGATTGCGGCGGTCCGATGCCGGATTTGTCACGATGGAGGAGGGCGACTGCTCGCTCATTATCGAGGTTTCCGTCTCAAGTCTCAGTTACGACAAGGGACGAAAAGCTTCGCTCTATGCCCGGCTCGGCGTCCGCGAGTTCTGGGTTGTCGATGCCAATGAACGCCGCGTCCTTATTCACACCGGTCCATCCCCCGACGGCTGGTCTTCGATTGTCGAGCGCGGCCCTGACGACGTGCTGACGACGCTCGCGTTGCCGGGCTTCGCCCTAAAGCTTGGCGATATCACGTTTTGATCACTCCGCCGCTTCGCGGCTGTGCCCGAGGCGCTCGCCGAGCGCGCGCACGAGCCCTTCGGCGGCGTCCGCGATCACCGTGCCGGGCGGGAAGATCGCCTGCGCGCCTGCCTGCTTGAGCGCGTCGTAATCCTGCGGCGGGATGACGCCGCCAACCACAATCATAATGTCGGGGCGGCCCTGCTGCGCGAGCTCGGCCTTCAGCTCAGGCACCAGCGTCAGGTGCGCGGCCGCGAGCGAGGAGACGCCGAGGATGTGCACGTCGTTCTCGACCGCCTGGCGCGCCGCTTCCGCGGGCGTCGCGAACAGCGGCCCGATATCGACGTCGAAGCCGAGATCGGCAAATGCCGACGCGATCACCTTCTGGCCGCGGTCGTGGCCGTCCTGGCCGATCTTGGCAACGAGGATGCGCGGGCGGCGGCCTTCGTTCTCTTCGAACAAAGCCGTGAGCTTCTGCACCCGCGCCACGGATTGCGACATGCCGGCCTCCCGCTTGTAGACACCCGAAATCGCCTTGACCTCGGCGCGGTGGCGGCCGAACACCTGCTCCAGCGCCAGCGAGATCTCGCCGACGGTCGCCTTGGCGCGCGCGGCGTCGATCGCGAGCGCAAGCAGATTGGCGTTGCCGCCACTGGCGTTGCGCGTGAGCGCCGCAAGCGCCTCGGCGACCGCTTTGGGATCGCGCTCGCGCTTGAGCCGCGTGAGCTTCTCGATCTGCAATTGCCGCACCGCGGCGTTGTCGACCTTGAGGAGCTCGATCGGTGGCTCCGCCCGCGGGCGATGGACATTGACGCCGATGACGGGCTGCAGGCCCTCGTCGATGCGCGCCTGGGTGCGGGCGGCGGCTTCCTCGATGCGCAGCTTGGGCAGCCCCGCCTCGATCGCCTTCGCCATGCCGCCCATGTCCTCGACCTCGCTTATGTGGCCATAGGCGCGGCGCGCCAGCTCGGCGGTGAGGCGCTCGACATAGAACGAGCCGCCCCAGGGATCGACCACGCGCGTCGTGCCGGATTCGCGCTGCAGCACGAGCTGGGTGTTGCGGGCGATCCGCGCAGAGGCGTCGCTCGGCAAGGCCAGCGCCTCGTCGAGCGCGTTGGTGTGCAGCGATTGCGTGCCGCCCTGGGTCGCCGCCATCGCCTCGATGCAGGTCCGCATTACGTTGTTCATGACATCGGTCGAGGCGAGCGACCAGCCTGAGGTCTGGGTGTGCGCGCGCAAGGCGAGCGAACGGTCGGACTTGGGCTCGAAGCCCTTCATCAGCTTCGCCCACAGCATGCGGGCGGCGCGCTGCTTCGCCACCTCCATGAAGAAGCTCATTCCGGAGTTCCAGAAGAACGACAGCCGCGGCGCAAACGCGTCGACCGCAAGCCCGGCTGCAAGCCCCGCGCGCACGTATTCGACGCCGTCGGCGAGCGTATAGGCGAGCTCGAGGTCGCAGGTCGCGCCCGCCTCCTGCAGGTGATAGCCGGAGATCGAGATCGAGTTGAACTTCGGCATGTGCTTCGCGGTGTAGGCGAAGATGTCGGAGATGATCCTGAGCGATGGCGCGGGCGGATAGATGTAGGTGTTGCGCACCATGAATTCTTTGAGGATGTCGTTCTGGATCGTGCCGGTGAGCATCTCGGGCCGCACGCCCTGCTCCTCGGCGGCGACCACATAGAGCGCGAGCACCGGCAGCACCGCGCCGTTCATGGTCATCGACACCGACATCTGGTCGAGCGGGATGCGGTCGAACAGGGTGCGCATGTCGTAGATCGAGTCGATCGCGACGCCCGCCATGCCGACGTCGCCTGAAACGCGCGGATGGTCCGAGTCGTAGCCGCGGTGGGTGGCGAGATCGAACGCGATCGAGAGGCCCTTCTGGCCGGCCGCGAGATTGCGCCGGTAGAAGGCGTTGGAATCCTCCGCGGTCGAGAAGCCGGCATATTGCCGGATCGTCCATGGCTGGGTGACATACATGGTGGGGTAGGGGCCGCGCAGGTAGGGCGGCAGGCCCGGATAGGTGTCGAGGAAATCGAGGCCGGCGAGGTCCTCGGGGCCGTAGGCGCCCTTGACCGCAATGCCTTCGGGGGTGAGCCAGGTCTCCCCGCGCGCGGGCGATGTTGCGGGGGGCGCGCGCGCGACATCGACGGTCGAGAAGTTCGGGATGCGCGTCATCGCCTTGAGCCCTTTGCGCGCCGTGTACGACGCTTTATCTCATCATTCAGGTCGCGAATCTCACACAGCGTCAGGTGCACGTCCATCCAAGTTGTTGTGCGAATAAAGGGACCCAGTCCGAAGTAGAAATAAAAGAACGGGCCGCTTGCACCGGCAAAAGATGGCCGGTGGTAGGCCCATGGATGCCTGATCGGCCCTCGGCGCGAGCACCAGACGTCGATGCGTGGCACGCTGCTCTTGGCAGCCTGGTGTGCCCGCCAAGCTTGCTCGAGCCGCGCGGCGAGCTCGGCGTCGCTGAGCTTCGCGAGGTCGCCCCGAAGGTTGATGCCTAGGCCCATAGCGTCACCGTCTGCACGGTATCGTCCCATAAATATACTGCCTAATCGATGAGGGCGGCAAATTGTCGTGACCTGCGAGGTCAAAGGATTGTTGCGTCATTGCCTCGCCGAGCCTACCGTATTGGGACGGTGGTCATGAACGAAACCCTGCCGCCAAACCTCGCCCGGAGCGAGGCACAGCACGATCCCGCGGAGTTCCTGAGCCTGCCGGGATGGCTCTACCATGACCCGGAATTCTTCGCCTACGAGGCGGAGCGCGTGCTGCGCCCGTCCTGGCAGGTCGTCTGCCACATCAACGATATTCCCAACGCAGGCGACTATGTGACCCTCGAGTTCCTCGGCAGCTCGATCGTCGCGCTGCGCGGCGATGACGGCGCCGTGCGGGCCTTGCACAATGTCTGCCGCCATCGCGCGGCGCGGTTGCTCGATGGGCCCGCGGGCCATTGCGATCGGCGGCTGACCTGCCCCTACCATGGCTGGAGCTATGACCTCTCCGGCAAGCTCGTGGGCGTCCCGTTCCGCGACACATTCGTGGGCTTCGATACGGCGGCGCACGGCCTCAAGCCGGTCGAACTCGAGATCTATCACGGCTTCATCTTCGTCCGGCTTTGCGGCGCGGGGCCGTCCGTCGCCGAGATGATGTCGCCTTACGAAGACGAGATTGCCGCCTATCGCATGGAGGACATGGTGCCGCTCGGACGCGTCACGCTGCGGCCGCGTGCGGTCAATTGGAAGACCATCGCGGACAACTACTCAGACGCGCTGCACATCAACGTGGCGCATCCCGGGCTCACCCGGCTGTTCGGCAAGGGCTACGGCGTCGAGGCGCGCGAATGGGTGCACAAGATGTGGGGGAGGCTGCGGGAGGAGCCGTCATCCAACCGCTCTGAGCGCATGTACCAGCGCTATCTGCCGCGGGTCGCACATCTGCCGGAGGACCGGCAGCGGCTCTGGCTCTATTTCAAGCTCTGGCCCAACGTCGCCTTCGACATCTACCCCGATCAGTTCGATTTCATGCAGTTCGTGCCGGTCTCCGCCACCTCGACGCTGATCCGCGAGATCGCCTACGTCCATCCCGACGCGCGCCGCGAGACGAAGGCCGCGCGCTATCTCAACTGGCGCATCAATCGGCAGGTCAACAAGGAGGACACCGACCTGATCAATCGTGTGCAGGCCGGCATGGCGTCGTCGAGCTACGAGGCTGGGCCGCTCGGCGCAACCGAAGTGTGTCTGCGCCAGTTTGCGCGCAAGCTGCGTGCGCTTGCGCCGGTGGCGCGCATGCGGCGCCCGCCGCCGGCGGGTTGGAGCCGAAGCGGTCAGGCTACCGCACTTGATGGCCCGCTTGCAGTATAGCAAGCACGTCGCAGCCCGCGTGAATGAAAGAGTCGATGCCGGCGGCGCGCCAGGCGTCTTCGTGCGCACCCGGCCGTCCGGCCAGGTAGAGCGCCCGCGCGCCGGCCTCCTTGAGGGCGCGAGCAGTATCGGCGGCCGCGCGGGCGTAGTCCGCATCCGTGCCGCACAGGCAGGCGAGCCGCGCGCCGGAGGTCTTGAAGGCCGCGACCAGGTCGTCGCGGTTCGCAAAGCCGTCGTTGCCAAGCGCCGCGATTCCGCTGGCCTCGAAAAAGTTTTTGGCGAAGGTCGCGCGCTCGGTGAAGTCGGCGGAGGCGCCGAGATTGGCGAGAAAGACCTTGGGCCGCGCGCCGGTCGCGGACAGCGTGCGGTCGGAGGCGTCGCGCAGCGCTTCATAGGGCTCGGCAAGCCGCGTCTGCGGCAGCGGCTCGATCTCGACTGCCACTGGCATCGCGGGCACGCTGACGCGCGCGACATCGAGCACGGCAGCCGGCGCCTCGCCCAGGTCGGGAAACTCGTTGGCGCCGACGATCGTGTCCTTGCGGGTCGCGACCGCGCGCTCGCGCTCGGCGCGGGCGGCTGCCACCTTGCCCTGAATGAAGCCTTCCTCGAGTGCGGCCGGCGCACCGCCCATCGCGTCGATCTCCTGGAACAGCGCCCAGGCCGCGTGGCACAACTCGTTCGTGAGCGCTTCACTCCAGCCGGTGCCGGCGGTTGGATCGGCGACGCGCGCGAGGCCTGCTTCCTCGATCAGAACCAGCTGGGTGTTGCGCGCGACGCGGCGCGCGAAGCCGTCGGGCAATCCGCACGCGGCGGTGAACGGCAGCACCGTGATGGCGTCGGCGCCACCGATCGCGGCCGTAAAGGTCGCGATGGTCGCGCGCAGGATGTTCACCTGCGGATCGTTGCGGGTCATCATCCGCCAGGCGGTCTCGGCCGCGATGAACGCGGGCGCGGGAGCAAGCCCGCAGCTCTCCTCGATGCGCGCCCAGAGCTGTCGCAGCGCGCGGAACTTGGCGATGGTGAGAAACTGGTCGGCGTCGGCCGCCAGGCGAAAGAAGATCATCCGCCGTGCGTCAGGAAGTGCGATGCCGCGCGCTTCGAGCGCGCGCAGATAGGTGACCGCGACCGCGGTGACGTAAGCGAGCTCCTGCGCCTCGGTGCCGCCGGCGCCATGCACGGCGCGGCCATCAGCGACCAGGAGCGAGCGCGTGAAGCCTTGCGCCGCAAGGTCGGCCGCGAGCGCGGCGGCGAGCGGAGCGAATTGCGCCCAGGGCACTGGAAAGCCGCCATTGCGGACGCTCGCGCCGAGCGGGTCGAAGCCACACCGGATGTCGAGGCTTGCGGGTACGAGGCCCTTGACCAGCGCGGCGAGCGCGAGCGGCAGGTCCTTGGTCTGCGGGCCGAGATCGAATTCGATCGCGATACCGGCGTCGAGATAAACACCCTCGAGCGCGCGCGCGATCGTGTCCGCGACCGGCATCAGCCCATAGCCGTTCGCGCCGAGCGAGCCGGCGCCGACCAGCACGAGCCCGTTGGCGCCACCGTCAAGCTCCTCCAGCGCCTGTGCATTGGCAGCCGAGGGATCGGGATGATCGATGCGCCCCATCACCTGCCAGCGCGCCTGCGCGCGGCCCGCCGTGCTCGGCTCGTGGGCCCTTGCGTAAAGCGGCTCGATGGCGAGGCCGTCCGCCGTCCGCGCCACCAGCGTGTCGAACGGCTTGCCCTTGAGCACGCGGGCGACGAGCCCCTGCCACTGCTCGCGGGTGGCGGCAGGGAATTCGGCGGCAAGGGGGAGGTCGTCGCTCATGCCTGGCTTGTGGTGCTTGGCTTGTCTGCTTGGCCTTGTTTTGCTGGCGGAATCGGGCCGACCGCCGACAGTCTTCTTCTATCATGCCTGCCGGTATGGGCGACATACGACGATCGTCATCGTGGCTCGCTCGGTGCCGGAGGGCGGGACGCTCGTGCCTGCGGAGGTCGGTAATGGTTGTGCGAGCAACCGAAATCATGCATGGTTGTGGTCCTGGATTTGACGTTCCTCGCTCATGGCGCGGCAAGCCGCACGGGAATCCCAAATCCAAAGCCCACGCGGTGCAATTCGGGATCGCTGACGTGCGCCTTGATGGCCGTCGCAGTTGCACCGGTCGTTTGGCGTGAGCCAGACATCCCCACGCGGAACACCGCTGTTCAGAGTGGGCAATTTTGCTCAGACACGCCTTTGCTCAGACGCGTACGAGCGAGCGAAGTAGGCGCTCCAACAGGGCACCAGCATTGCGCCCGGTGGTGTCGCCCGCCTCCGCCTTCCACGCTTTCGAGCCAGGACGGCAGAACACGAAAGGGAATTCCAATGGCTTCGCAGAACGGCAATGGCGGCCCATGGGGTCGCGGGGTTAAACCGGGCCCCGATTTCGAGGACATGGTTCGGCAGGGGCAGGATCGGCTCAAGCAGGTCCTGCCGGCTGGTGGCCCCCGCAGCGCGATTGTGCTTGCCATCCTGGCCCTGGTTGGGCTCGCGGTATGGACCGCTTACTACACCGTGCCGAGCGACTCGGTCGCTGTCGTCCAGCGTTTCGGCAAGTATCT
This sequence comes from Xanthobacteraceae bacterium, assembly GCA_036845065.1. Lineage (GTDB taxonomy): Bacteria > Pseudomonadota > Alphaproteobacteria > Rhizobiales > Xanthobacteraceae > VAZQ01. The sequence continues at coordinate 10,199 of DAIUEP010000057.1, forward strand.
CAAGGACGTTCCGCCGGGACTGCATTTCAAGCTGCCGCTCGGCATCGATGTCGCGACCATCGTGCCCGTCAAACGCCAGTTGAAGCAGGAGTTCGGGTTTGCGACCCCGGGCGCCACTGATCCGTTTCAGAGCTCGCGTGACGGACGGCGGGAAACCCAGATGGTGACCGGCGACCTGAACGCCGTGTTGGTGGAATGGGTGGTGCAATATCGCATCCTGGATCCGGTCAAGTTCCTGTTCGACGTGCGCGAGCCGAGGGGAACGCTCCGCGACGTATCCGAGTCGGTCATGCGCGAGGTCGTCGGCGATCGCACCGTCGACGAGGTGATCACCATCGGCCGACAGGAGATCGAAACCGAAGCGCTGACCAAGATGCAGGCGCTCTCGACCAAATACGCCATGGGGATCAGCATCGATCAGGTGCAACTGAAGAACATCAATCCGCCCGAGCCGGTGCAGGTCTCGTTCAACGAGGTCAACCAGGCTCAGCAGGAGAAAGAGAAGCTGATCAACGAAGCCCGGCGCGAGTACAACAAGGTGATCCCGCTCGCTGACGGCGAAAAGGATCAGCGGGTGCGCGAAGCTGACGGCTATCGGCTCAAAAGGGTCAACGAAGCGGAAGGCGACGTCGCCCGGTTCAGCGCCTTGCTGTCGGAATACATCAAGGCCCCGGAGGTGACCCGCCGCCGCATCTACATCGAGACCCTGCAGGACGTCATGCCGGGCATCCGTTCCAAGATCATCGTTGATGAACAGACTCGCGGCATTCTGCCGTTCCTCAATCTCGACGCCCAGAAAGGAGACCGGCCATGAGCAAGATCAAACTCGTCGCCGTCCTGGCGGCTCTTGGCGTCGCGATCTACGTTCTGATGAGCTCGATCTATACGGTGAGCGAGGTCGAGCAGGCGATTGTCACCCAGTTCGGCATGCCGATCGGCGAGCCCGTGACCTCGGCCGGTCTGAAGTTCAAGGTGCCGTTCATCCAGGAGGTGAACCTGATCGACAAGCGCGTGCTCGAGTGGGACGGCAATCCGTCCGACATGCCAACCAAGGACAAGCTCTATGTCTCGGTCGATCTGTTCGCGCGCTGGCGGATCGTGGAACCGCTGCAGTACTTTCTGCGGCTGCACGACGAGCGCAGTGCCCAGTCCCGCCTCGACGACGTGCTCGGCAGCGAGACCCGCAACGCCGTCGCCAAGCATGAGCTGATCGAGATCATCCGCACCACCAAGGATCGTGTGCCGCTGCGCGATGTCCTCGCCAACGACGCGGGACGCGCGCTGGATGTGGGATCGCTGGTGCCGATCCAGAAGGGACGCAAGCTGGTCGAGCAGGAGATCTTCGCCGAAGCCGCCGAAAAGGTTCGGGTGTTCGGCATCGAGTTGCTCGATATCCGGTTCAAGCGGATCAACTACAATGAAAGCGTGCGCCCGAAGATCTACGATCGCATGATCAGCGAGCGGCGCCAGATCGCGGAGCGCTTCCTGTCGGAAGGCAACGGCGAGGCCGCCCGGATTCGCGGCAATCGCGTGCGCGACCTCAACAAGATCCAGTCCGAAGCCTATCGTCAGGTCGAGGAGATCCGCGGCGTGGCGGACGCGAAGGCCACGGAAATCTACGCCAAGGCCTATAACCAGAGCCCGGAGGCTGCGGCATTCTACGAGTTCACGCGGACCATGCAGGCCTACAAGGCCATGATCGCCGAAAACACGACCCTCGTCCTGTCCACCGACAGTGACCTGTTCAAATTCCTCAAGGGCGTAACCCCGAAGGGCGATGTCGTTCCGGCCGCCGTGCCGAAGGCAACCGATGCCACTGTGCGGCCGCGCTAAGCGTGTGACCTGCCTGCGGCCCGTCTTCCGGGCGGGCTGCTGAAAGAGCTCATCGCGCGTTGACGATCCCGGAATGGTCGCTGCTGCCGGGCGTCAACGCGCTAATCGAGTGACCGAGGCTCGCCGCGGCTTGCGAGCGAACCTCGCAATGCGGCCTTGCGAGCAGACGACCACAGTCAGTAGTCTAAGCTCCTGCGAGGGTTGCACGCACGCTAACCGGTATCCGAGACATGTTCGCGCGCCGCGTGCAAGGTCAGACGTGGTCGTGTGATACGGGAGAGTGAGTATGTCGTACGCCAGCACATTCGCCAGGACAGGCTTTTTCGCTTTCGTTCTCATGGGCGCCCTCGTTGGTGCCGGCGGCGAGGCGCAGGCGCAAGGCACGCCATTTCATCTGATGGAGGCGACCATCCCGGACGTGCATCGGGCGATCCAGGAAGGCCAGATCACCTGCCGCGGGCTGGTCGAGGCCTATATCAACCGGGCCAAGGCCTATAACGGCACCTGCAATGCGCTGGTCACGGAAGAGAACGCCTCGCGGTTCCTGCCGAGCTATTCCGAATACAAGGCCGCCGTTGAGGCGACCCTCAACCGGCCCGACAGCGACCCGGGAAAGACGCCGCCGATCGAGTTCGGCCGGATGGAGCCGACCGCATCCGATCCGAGCGTGATGCAGCAGTTCGGCATGACGGTTGGCATTCCCAACGCCGGGCAGGTGCGCGCGCTCGGCATGATCAACATTCGTGGCCAGCGCTCGACCACCTGCAAGGATGACCTCGACAAGCATCCGTCGGCGGGAGCGCTGCCGGCGGGAGCGCCGGCGGTGTGCGAGGAGTTCCGTCGCCAGCCGGACGCGCTGGAACGTGCCGACGAGCTCGACCGGCAGCACGGCCGCAATCCCGATCTCGCGGCGATGCCGATGTACTGCATCCCGTTCTCGTTCAAGGACCCCTACGACACCAAGGACATGCGCTCGACCGGCGGCGCCGACGCCCGCTACGACATCGATTTTCCGGCGCGCGATCACACCCTGGTGGCGCAGCTGCGCGCCAAAGGCGCGATCATCTACGCCAAGGCCAACACGACGGAATACAACGGCCGCGGCCCCGGCAATCCGGGCGGGGTGAACTATCCGACCAAGATCCTGCCCTCGACGCTCGGCTATCAGCGCAGCACCTGGGCCGGCAACCCGTGCAACTCCTACGACACCACGCGCGCCGCTTCGATCGGCTCGAGCTCGGGCTCCGGCGTCTCCGTCAGCACGAACCTCGTGATGTGCAGCCTGTGCGAGGAGACCGGCCAATCATGCCGCGGTCCCGCCAACCACAATTCGGTGGCGCTGATCCTGCCACACAAGGCGCACCTGTCGTTTCTGGGCGGCGCCATCGGCGCCGAGATCTACAACGACCGCGCCGGCATTCATTGCCGTGCCATCACGGACGCGGTGCGGGTCTTGGATGCGCTCAAGGATCCCACCAACGGCTATTACGATCCGCGTGACATCTTCACCACCGTGCCGCGCTCAAGCGTTTCGAGCGAGCCCTATGCGCGCGCGATCACCAGCGGCAGCGCGGGCGCGCTCAGGGGCATGCGCATCGGGATCATCCGCGAGTTCATGGTCAAGCACGCCAAGGTCGACGAGCCGATTGTCGACGCGGCTGCGGCCGAAATGAAGGCGATGCTGGGCGACCATCTCGGCGCCACGCTGGTTGAATCGCTCACGCCCGGATGGGCGGACGATCCGCAAGTTGAGAACATGACCACGTCGTTCGACCGGGCGATCGCCGAGCTTGTGCCGGTGCTCTATCCGGATCTGCTCTATCGCCTGAACGCCGCCCGCGAGCCGCAGTATCCGGCCTTCGCCGCCAAGGTTAAGCCCACTCCGTTCGCGCCGGGTGTGATCAAGGGCACCGGCACGATGGCGCCGGCCGACTGGATGGTGCGCTGGGCCGACGGGCTCGAGCCGTCGCCGCCCAATCTGACGCTCCGCGATCTCCTCGGCGGCGGCGGCGATACCGGCTCGCGCACCTTCCGCTTCCATATTCCGCAGTACCTGAGCCGGCGCGCCAAGGACTGGGCCGACCGCGGCTTCAAGGAGACGCTGACCGATTGGCCGTCACTGAACGCGCGATCGAAGTTCTGGGGCGACGACCAGCGCGCTTCGTTCAAGAACTGGGAGGACATCACGAGTCTGCACAGCCCGCCCAAGGGCATCGCGGAGAACATCCAGCGCCGTGAGCTGTTGCGACGCGTCCTCATGAAGGTGATGCTGGAGAACAAGCTCGACGTTCTGATCCAGATTCACACCGCATTGCCGCCGGGAAGGATCGGGCTCGCGCCCGAGCCCGTGCTCAACAATCGGTTGATCTCCTATCCGCTCGGACCGAACGCGGGCATCACCGAGATCCTGATTCCGGCGGGCTATGTGCAGACCGCTTACGATCCGAGTTTCGAGCTTGCGACCGATGCCAACGGGCGCAAGGTCTATCGCAGCGTCACCGGCACGGTCCCGACGCAAATTCCCGCGCCCGGCCTGCCGTTCTCGATCAACTTCCTGGTCGAGCCCGGCATGGAGCACCTCGCTTTGAAGGCAGCCACGGCCTATCAGGCGGCCTCGAAGCGGCGCGTGCCGCCGCCGATGTTCCCGGCGCTGCCAGGAGAGCCGTGACGAGAGACTGAGCAGCGGCAGTGCGACCAGCGTTGACGCGATTCTAGAGATCAAGGACAGTCGTCGCTCGCCCGGAAAACCATGCGGGCTTTTGTGAGGAGTCTTCGATGAGTCGTCCAATCACAGTGTTGCTCGCCACGTTGCTCGCAACGGCCGCCCACGCCGCCGAGTACATGGAGAAGACGCCGTTTCAGTTGTCGCGCGCCTTTTCACCGGGTGTGGTCACCTCCGGCGGAATAACAGTCTGGGTTGCCGGCCAGA
>DAIUEP010000057.1:15060-22887 GCA_036845065.1 Xanthobacteraceae bacterium
TTGGCTCACCGATATTGGCTCACCGATACATGCGGCTGATCTTCGAGCCTTCGAGCGTGAGGTTGTACATCAGCCCCTTCGAGTCGAGGATGAAGCCCACCACCGGATTGGTGATCTTGTCGGTGTCGACCGAGCCGCCGGCGCCGACCGCAATCACCACCACCGAGCCGTCGACGCCGACCCGCCAGCCGTCGACACGCTGAAAGTTCGCGAGCGCCTGCGGGGTCATGAACATGATGATAACCGAGCGTGCCTGCGCGCCGAGCTGGAAGCCGATCGAGGCCGAGAGCACGTTGTAGAAAGCGACCGTGCGGCCACCGACCCGCATCGCGCCCTCGCCATATTCGCCGCCGATGCCGACGCCGGCCTTGATCACGGTCGGAAACACCAGGACTCCCGCCGCGCGCGCGGCCAGTGACTGGCTGCCCGGAACCTGACGGTAGAAGTTGTCGAGCGTGGCGCTCACCGAAGCGTTGATCTCAGGTCCGCTCGCGGCCTCGCTGCGCCTATTCGTCTGCAGCAGCGTGCCCGCGGTCACCAAGCCGGCCACCATCGCGCGCCTGTCAATGCTCATGTCTTTGTCCCTCCTGGCGGACGCCGTCTATGTCACCCAGCAAACGGCGCTCCGGATTCCCCATGGCGGGGAGGTTACACGGCTCGGCAGAGCGGGGCAAATGACGATCAGCGCGGTGGTAGTTTCTTGATCCCGGCGGGGTCGAGCCGGGAAAGTGCATCGCGCACGCGGACGCCTGCGATCACGCGCTCGGGCGCGATCTCGGCGAGCGGCACCAGCACGAAGGCGCGCTCGCCTAGCCGCGGATGCGGCAGCATGAGATCCGGCTCGTTCAACATCAGGTCGTCATAGGCCAGGATATCGATGTCGAGCGTGCGCGGGCCCCACCGCCGCTCGCTGGCGCGGTCGCGCCCGAAGGCGCGCTCGACCGTCTGCGCGCGCGCCAGCAGCGCATGCGGCGTGAGCGTGGTGTCGACTGCGATGCACAGGTTCACGAATGGCGGCTGATCCTCGACGCCCCAGGGTGGGGTCGCATAGTCGGACGAACGGGCGAGCAGGCGGACGTCGCTGCCCTCGCACAACAGGGCGATCGCGCGCGCGAGCGTCTCACGCACATCGCCAAGGTTGCCGCCGAGTGCCAGCAGCGCCTCAGCCATGGCGCGAGCGCGCGATGGTGACGCCGATGTCCGCGAATGTGGCGGCGATCGGGGCGTGCGGCTTGTGGACTGTGACCCGCACCGCCATCACCTCGGCAAAGCGCGTGAGGATCGCTTCGGCGACCGCGCCGGCGGCAGCCTCGACCAGCCGATGGCGCTTGGCGCAGAACGCCCGGCTTGCGACGTCGACGACCTGGTCGTAGCCGACCGTATCGGCGAGCTTGTCGGAGCGAGAGGCGGCCGCAAGGTCGATGTCGAGGACGAGATCGAGCTTGAAGGTCTGTCCGACCTTGGCCTCGTGCTGCATCACGCCATGATAAGCGTGCAGCGAAAGTCCGGTGACGAACACGGCGTCGGTCATCGTGCATCCCAGATGGCTTTGGCGACCCGCAACGCCTGCACGGTCTCGGCGACGTCGTGGGTGCGCACGATCGCGGCGCCGTTCTCGACCGCGATCAGGTGGCTCACGATCGAGCCGCCGATGCGCTGATCGGGCGGGGCGGGCGACACCGTGTCGATGAAGCGCTTGCGTGAGGCGCCGATGAGGAGCGGGAGGCCGAACGATTTGAGCTCGCCCAGCCTGGCGATCGCGGTGATGCTCTGCTGCGGGGTCTTGCCGAAGCCGATGCCGGGATCGAGCACGATCGCATCGCGCGCAATGCCGGCGCGTTCGGCGATGTCGAGCGAGCGGGAAAAGAAGGCCGCGATGTCGGCCATGATGTCGATCACGGGATCGGCGGCTTCGCGGTTGTGCATGATGATGACCGGCACGGCATGCCGGGCGACCACGCGCGCCATGTCGGGGTCGCGCTGCAGGCCCCACACGTCGTTGACGATGCTGGCGCCGGCATCGAGCGCCGCGCTGGCGATGAACGCTTTCATGGTGTCGATCGAGACCGGCACGCCCAGCGCGATGATCTCCGGCAGAACCGGCGCAAGCCGCTCCCACTCCTTCTCACGCGAAACCGCGACCGCGCCGCCATAGGGACGGGTCGATTCCGCGCCGATGTCGAGAATGTCGGCGCCCGCCGCGGCAAGCCGCCGGGCGTGCTCGATCGCGCGTTGCGGCTCAAGAAAGCGGCCGCCGTCGGAGAAGCTGTCGGGCGTGACGTTGACCACGCCCATGATCGCCGGGCGGCCAAGGCCCAAGAGCCGCGCCACGGTCTTAGGCGCTGGCTGCGCGTTCGTGCCGGTGGCGACCGGCTGCGACGTTGTTGGGTGGGCCTTTGTCACAGCGCTGGCTTTGCGCCGGTCGGCCCCGGGAAGTCAAGACGCGCCGATCGCGCGACACGCTCAAGGACTTTGCGGAGAGGAATGGGAGAAAGGTGGTCTCAGGTGGTCTCAGGTGCTCGTTTCAGGCGTCCGCCCCGTTCCGGCGCCCGGCTCGATGCGGCCCTTCAGCCTGATCCTTGTAGCTGATCTTGAGGGGAAGCTTCTTGGCATGCTCGATCCAGCGCACGACCAGCTTTTCAGAGGGGAGAAACCGGACCAGCCTCTTCTTCTTATTGGCCTCTGCCATCGCCCGCGCGAGATTCTCGGGCTTGCGGTAACGCAGCTCCCGCACGGTATCCACACCCACCTCCTGCAACAGCCCGAGATAGCCCTTGCCCATCCCCTTGATGCGCATGTGGTCGCAGGCATTGGCAAATTTCAGCAGGCGTTTCTCGTTGATGCCGCACTTCTCAGCCAGCCGCCGGCGCGCCTTGGGGCTCTTGGCCTCGTCCAGCAGCCGCTCGGTGGTGCGGATGCCGAGCGATTTGAGGGTCTTGATCTCATCCGCATCGAGACCGTCGATGTGGGTGATGGGGTAGCTCGTCATCGAATTCTCCTCACTTCGCTCGTCCATCTATCTGGCGCTAGTGCCGCCGATTTGGAAGTTCCTACAATGCCTGCCACAAACTTGGTTAGGAACTTCAAATCGAAAAGCGGCAATAGAATCATAAACTTGCTAGTGCCCCTTTGCTTCCGAAGTTCGTGTCAGGGATTGCCGCGACGACTCACGAACTTCGGAAGCGGGGCACCAGCAGGCGTCAGACAAACTGACCAAGGCCCGGGACCGCGCCGACGATCTCGCCGACGGTGTCTTCGCCGGCTTTCTCGCGCGCGTAGGCGATCGTTTCGCGGGTCACCGCCTGGACTTGGCCCATGCTGAGACCGGTTGCCATCATGCGGGTTCCCGCCGCAAGCACACCTCCGCCAAAGATCCCGCCCCCCTCGTCGGGCGGCGCCGCCTGGATGGCCGCCTGGGCTCCGGGCAGCTTGGCAATCAGGCCCTGCACCTTTTCGGCAGGCCCTTCCTTAAGCAGAAACTGCAAAATGATACCGACGGCCTTCTGGGCAGTCGCCTGATCGATACCGACATTGGCGACCAGACGTCCGATCAGCTCGTCCATGCCCCACCCTTGGTTATCCATCCGGTAGCGATTGTATGAGGCGGAAAGGAGGGGCGAAACGGTTGCAGCCGAGCCACGTTTACGAATATGGCAGACCGTTGCATTCCTGCATCAGTATGAAACGGAGGCGACGACGCGAATTTTGGTCCCTTTGTGAATTGTCACAGACTTGACGCAAACTATTTGGTTATAAGGCCTTTTGTGGCCTGGAAGAGGGCGCTCAAGTGGCGTAGTTAACGATGGTACTGAACCAATAAGGGACGGCGATCGACCAATCATGGAAGTTAACCGCGTAAGTCCGTCCCTACAACCATACCGACATCACCAAGAAAAGCAGGTCTATAATTAACAACAGATGCGGCGGATGTGACGAGGCCAACGACAACTCTAACGCACCTCGTCGAGCAACGGGACCCACGGCCAGGACTTGCGATCCCAAACAGGCGGTTTGTGGCTGTGACCAACGGGTTAAGGGGCGCCATGATCTCATTCTCGAATGCACGGGTTGTCGTTGTTGCTGGCGGAGAGGCCGGACGTCCACTGGTACATACTTTAACGCGCATGGGTCTTGCGGGCGTTCGTCTGGTTGCAAGCCCAGATCAGGCTCGACAGCTCTGCACCGCAAAAGGTGCCGATGCCTGTCTGGTGGTGTTGCCCCGTTCGGTTCCGGACGAGGCGCCACAATGGACAGCGGAGACCGGCGCACCCGGTCGCGAGGCGGGGATCCCGTCCCTGCTGCTGGCCCAAGTGGTCACTCCTTATGTAAGCAAGTCTGCCCGGCGGGCCGGCTACGTGGCCTCGGTTCCCGCCGATGTATCGTCGCGGCTCCTATATCGCTGGATGGGCGCATTACTGCAGAAGCAGCGGCGCGCCCGCGACAGCGTGGGCGATCGCTCGCGCCCCCAGGTTCCCCTGGCCGACGCGATGCAGGCGCACAGCGACGAGGCATGGGGCAAGCTTAAGCTGCAATAGCCTTCAAAATAGCTGCAATAGCCTTCAAAATGTCGCCAAGCGCGTCTGCTGTTGACCACCTCCGGTGACGCTGTTGACCACTTGGTTCATCCGGACAAACAATGTCCGATGGTGAGCCGAATCTCAGGGGCACGCGATGGGTGACGACCGCCAGGACGACGGTACGATTTTCGTTGGCCGAAGCCACAAGCCGGAAGTGCTGACGCTGGCGCTGGCCAACCGGCACGGCCTTGTCACCGGGGCAACCGGAACCGGCAAGACCGTGACTCTGCAGGTTCTGGCGGAAGGCTTTTCCAACGCCGGTGTCTCGGTGTTCGCCGCCGACATCAAGGGTGACCTGTCGGGCATTGCCGAGCAGGGCGAGGCCAAGGAAGCGTTTGTCAGCCGCGCCAAGAGTCTCGGCATCGACTACCAGCCGGATCGGTTCCCGGTCGTGTTCTGGGATCTGTTCGGCGAGCAAGGCCACCCCATTCGCGCCACAATCTCGGAAATGGGCCCGCTGCTGCTGTCCCGGCTCATGGACCTCAACGAGGTGCAGGAGGGCGTGCTCAACATCTGCTTCCGGGTCGCGGACGAACAGGGGCTTCTACTCCTCGACCTCAAGGATCTGCGCTCGATGCTTGGCTACATCGCCGAGCATGCATCGGAGCTGACGGTCGAATACGGCAATGTGTCGAAGCCCACGGTCGGCACCATCCAACGCCAGCTTCTGGTGTTGGAGAACCAGGGTGGCCCAAAATTCTTCGGCGAGCCGGCGCTTGCGCTCAAGGATTTCATCCACACCGATCGCGACGGCCGCGGTATCGTCAACATCCTGGCGGCCGACAAGCTGTTGGAGAACCCACGACTCTACGCGACGTTTCTGCTGTGGCTGTTGTCCGAGCTGTTCGAGGAGCTGCCCGAGGTCGGAGATATCGACAAGCCGAAGCTCGTGTTCTTCTTCGACGAGGCGCATCTCCTGTTCAACGAGGCGCCAAAGGCGCTGCTCGATAAGATCGAGCAGGTGGTGCGGCTGATCCGGTCGAAGGGCGTCGGCGTCTATTTCGTCACCCAGAATCCGCTCGACGTGCCCGACAAGGTGCTGGCGCAGCTCGGCAACCGCGTGCAGCACGCACTGCGCGCGTTTACCCCGCGCGATCAGAAAGCGGTGCGGGCGGCGGCGGAGACGTTCCGGGCTAATCCGAAGCTCGACACCGCGACCGTGATCAGCGAACTGGGCAAGGGCGAAGCCCTGGTGTCCTTCCTGGAGGGAAACGGCACGCCGTCAATGGTTGAGCGCTGCATGGTGCGGCCGCCGTCCGGGCGCGTCGGGCCGGTGACGCCGGAGGAGCGTCGGGCGATCATGGCCACGAGTCCGGTCAGGGGTAAATACGACACCTCGGTTGATTCGGAGTCGGCCTACGAAGTCCTGCTGCAACGCGTGCAGCAGACCGGCTCGACGTCGCAGGCGCCAGCCGGGAGCGAGCAGGCGAGCGGCTCCGGCGTCGGGGGTTGGATCAGCGGCATCGGTGCCACGATCGGCGGCCTCTTCGGGACCGCGCGCCCGCGCGGCCAAAAGCTTACGGTCGGCCAGTATGTGGCGCGCGACGTGACACGCTCCGTGGTGAACCGCGTGGCCGGCAAGATCGCCGGCGATCTCGGCAAGCAGGTTGCCGGCTCGATGGGCAACACCATCGGCCGCGCGATCGTGCGGGGAACCTTGGGCGGCATTCTGCGCCGATAAGAACTGCTGCCTACGCCACGCCGAGCTTGCCCAAGGCAGAGCCTTGTGCTGGCCGCACATCGCTTTAGAGTCCGACGGGCCCCTTGCCGCGCCAGCCAGACGGCGTCCGGCAAGCACCACCGTCCAGCAAGCACCACTTGTTCAGCACAAGCAAAACCAGGCCTTCGATTATGACATCACCGTCCAGCGCGCTTCCCGCCGTTCTCGAACGGATCGACGCCGACCTCGACCAGAGCCTCGATCGGCTGTTCACGTTCCTCAAGATCAAGTCGATCTCGACCGATCCGGCCTACAAGGGCGAATGCCGCGCCGCCGCCGAGTTTGTCGCGCGCGATCTCTCCGGGATCGGCTTCGAAGCGAGCGTGCGCGCGACTGAAGGCCACCCGATTGTCGTTGCCAAGAACGCCGGCGGGAATGGCAAAGGCCCGCGCGTCCTGTTCTACGGCCATTATGACGTGCAGCCGGTCGACCCGCTCGATCTGTGGGAGGAGCCGCCGTTCGAACCGCGCATTGCGACCACGTCGGACGGTCGCAAGATCATCGTGGCGCGCGGCGCCTGCGACGACAAGGGCCAGGTGATGACCTTCATCGAGGCCTGCCGCGCCTTCCGGGCCGTGACCGGCGCGCTGCCGCTGCCGATCACAGCCATGATCGAGGGTGAGGAAGAGTGCGGCTCCGCCCACCTGTTCGGCTTCGTCAAGGACAACGCTCGCGAGCTCAAGCAGGATCTGGCGCTCATCTGCGACACCAGCATGTGGGACACCAGGACGCCCGCGATCACGACCTCGCTGCGCGGCCTCGTCTATGAGGAAGTGAAGGTCACCTGCGCCGACCGCGACCTGCACTCCGGCCTGTTTGGTGGCGCCGCGCAGAACCCCTTGCGCGTGCTCGCGGGCATTCTCGGCGCCATGCATGACAAGAACGGCCGCGTCACCATCCCGGGCTTCTACGAGGGCGTGAAAGAGCTGCCGAAGGACATCAAGGCCGACCTCGCGCGCCTCAAGCTGACGCCGAAGGATTTCCTCGGCGGAGTCGGCCTCAAGGTGCCGGCCGGCGAGAAGGGCCGCATGGTGATCGAGCAGATCGCGACGCGGCCGACCGCCGAGATCAACGGCCTGATCGGCGGCTATACGGGCGAAGGCGCCAAGACCGTGATCCCGGGCCAGGCCACCGCCAAGGTATCGTTCCGGCTGGTCGGCGCGCAGAACCCCAAGAAGGTGCGCGACGCCTTCCGCAAGTTCGTGCGCCAGCGACTGCCGGCCGACGCCAAGGTCGAGTTTGCCAATTTCGGCCTCGCGCCGCCGATCCAGCTGCCATTCGACAATCCGGCGCTTACCAAGGCGCGCGCGGCGCTCGCGGCCGAATGGGGCCGCAAGGCGGTGACGGTGGGCGAGGGCGGCTCGATCCCGATCGTCGCCGACTTCAAGCGCGTGCTCGGCATGGATACGCTCATGGTCGGCTTCGCGCTCGACGACGACCGCGTGCATTCGCCGAACGAGAAGTTCGACCTCACGAGCTTCCACAAGGGCATGCGCAGCTGGGCGCGGATCCTGACGGCGCTGGCGGGGT
>DAIUEP010000058.1:0-2506 GCA_036845065.1 Xanthobacteraceae bacterium
AGAAGATGAAGGCGGTTACCGGCGGCTTGCCGCTGCCGCCCGGCATGAAGTTGTTCTAGGCGCTGATGCCTTCCGCCGTCGCCGGACCCGAGATCGAGCGCTTGATCCAACTGCTGGCGCGGCTGCCGGGCCTTGGGCCGCGCTCGGCGCGCCGCGCCGCGCTGTTCCTGATCAAGAAGCGCGAGCAGATCATGGCGCCGCTCGCCGTCGCGCTGCAGACCGCGCTGGAAAAGATTCAGATTTGCAGCGTGTGCGGCAATATCGATACCAAGAGCCCCTGCACGGTCTGCACCGATCCACGCCGCGAGCCCTCGATCATCGTGGTGGTGGCGGACGTTGCCGATCTGTGGGCGCTCGAGCGCGCGCACGCGGTCAATGCGCGCTATCACGTGCTCGGCGGCACGCTCTCGCCACTCGACGGCATCGGCCCGCAGGACCTCACCATCGACGCGCTCGTCGCGCGTGCGCACGATCCGGCGGTCACCGAGGTGATCCTGGCGCTTAATGCGACTGTCGATGGCCAGACCACCGCGCATTACATCACCGACCTCCTGCACGACGCCAACGTGAAGGTGACGCGGCTCGCGCATGGTGTGCCGGTCGGCGGCGAGCTCGACTATCTCGATGAGGGCACGCTCGCGGCCGCGATCCGGCAGCGGACGTTGTTTTAGTGCATCTGCCGGTTCGTTTGCTAGGTCTCTCCACCGTCATGCCCGGCCTTGTGCCGGGCATCCACGTCTTTCTTCTGTAAGTAAGACGTGGATGGCCGGGACAAGCCCGGCCATGACGATCGAGAGAATTCAATGCAAGTGGAAACAGTTCCAGCGCTAATCGTCGGCCACGATCCGCGTGGGCTTGGCGAGGCCATCGAAATGCCCGCGCCGCTGCAGCCAGGCGAGCAGGAAGAGGCTCGGGATCGCGGTGAGCGTGCTGATCACGAAGAACATCGCCCAGCCGCTCCATTCCGCGACATAGCCGGCGCCTGCCGACAGATAGGTGCGGCCGATCGCGGCAAGCGCGGTCAGAAGCGCGTATTGCGTTGCCGTGTGCAGTGGGCTCTGGCACAGCGCCGAGAGGTAGGCGACAAAAATCACCGTGCCGATCGCGCCGGTGAAGTTTTCGACAATGATGGTCGCAGTCAGCGCCCAGAGATCGACGCCGACAATGGCCTGCCAGGTGAAAACGAGGTTCGAAGCCATCTGCAGGAGCGCTCCGACCCACAGGCAGGTGACCATCGGATAGGCGCGCGCCATGGCGCCACCCGCGAAGCCGCCGATCAGCGTTGCGGCGAGCCCGACGCCTTTCACAATGGTGGCGTAGTCGTCGCGGGAAAAGCCGATCTTGATCACGAACGATGCCGTCATGGCGCCGGCGAATGCGTCGCAGAGCTTGTAGAGCACCACGAAGGCGAGCACCGCGATTGCAAGGTCGCGCAGCAGGAAATCGGCGAAGGCGCCATAGGCTGCATGGGCCACGCGCCGAAGCGAGCTCGCCCCGGCGAACTCGGCCGCATCGTCCTCCGCGATCTTGCTGACCGTGGGCTCGGTGGCCACGATCGTGGTCGCGACGCCGATCAGCACCAGCCCCGCCATGGCGAGGAAGCTCGCGGTCCAGGCGGCCTGCTTGACCAGCCCGGCCCATTCGAAGCCGCTGACGAGATAAAGGGCACCAGCGGTCGAGATCAGCATCCCGATGCGGTAGGCCGCCACGTAAGACGCCATGCCGGCGGCCTGCTCGCTCTCGTCGAGGCTCTCGACCCGGAAGGCATCGATGACGATATCTTGCGTAGCCGAAGCAGTGGCGACCAGCAGCGCCCCGAACGCGACCAGCCAGGGCGAGGTGGCCGGATTGCAGAAGGCGAGGAACACGATCGCCGCCATCAGCAGTATCTGCGAGCAGACAAGCCAGCCCCGCCGTCGTCCGAGCAAGGCAGAAAGCCGCGGCACATCGAGCGCGTCCACCAGGGGTGCCCACAGGAACTTGATGGTGTAAGGCGTGCCGACCAGCGTGAACAGGCCGATGGTGCGCAGATCGACGCCGCTTTCCGTGCTCCACACCTGCAGCGTGGAGCCCGACAACGCGAGCGGCAGCCCGGCCGAGAAGCCGAGGAACATCACGATCAGCACCCGCGGCCGCAGATAGACCGCGAGCGCTTCAGTGAAGCTGCGCTTCATCGGTGCGGCGTCGGGGGCAACCGTCATGGGGGAGGGCCTAGCACCACTGTCAAGGATCCGGGGTTCGCAGGCCACGAACTGAGCGTGCATTAATGCGCCCTCTCCCCTTGCGGGAGAGGGCAGCGCCGGAAGTTCAACAAGTTCTGTTGTGTGAGGGGTTGCAGCCTTACCCCTCACCCAATCTTTTCCGTTGAACTGCCGAGCAGCCCTCTCCCGCAAGGGGAGAGGGCGCAATAACAACCGCTGGGGCTCGGGCTACGTAGCCATTGGCAGTGTGCTAGCCGATTTGGCCGCGTCTTGCCAGCTATTCGCCCACCGTGAGCTTGTGTGTG
>DAIUEP010000058.1:2606-22870 GCA_036845065.1 Xanthobacteraceae bacterium
CTAGCCGATTTGGCCGCGTCTTGCCAGCTATTCGCCCACCGTGAGCTTGTGTGTGATCGGTGTCGGGATGACGTTCGGGACCGGTTCTGCGACATCGTCGAACTCGACGTCCCGAATGCGCGTGCTGCGCTTCTCGACCTTCTCGGCCGAGATCAGGATCTGGCGAACGTCCTCGTTGGCCTGGCCGAAATGCTGCTGCAGCTTGAGCACGCGCTCCTGCAGGCGCTTGAGGTCGTCCATCAGATGGCCGACCTCGGCGTGGATCTTGTCGGCGGCCTCGCGCATGCGGGCATCGCGCTGGATCGACTGGATCACGTGCACGGCGAGCATCAGCAGCGAGGGCGACACGATGACGACGCGCGAGCGGAACGCCTTCTGCAGGAGGTCGTCGAAGCTTTCGTGCAACTCGGCGTAGACCGATTCGGAGGGCACGAACATCAGGGCAAGGTCCTGCGTCTCGCCCGGGATCAGGTACTTCTCCGCGATGTCGGCGACGTGCTTGCCGATGTCGCTGCGCATGCGCGCCGCCGCCTGCCGGCGCTCGTCATCGCTCTTGGCCTGGCGCAGCGCGGTCACGGCTTCGAGCGGGAACTTGGAGTCGATGATCAGCGGCCGCTGGTCGGGCAGGAAGATCGCGCAGTCGGGCCGGCTGCGGTTCGAGAGCGAGAACTGGAATTCGTAGCAGCCCTTCGGCAGCCCGTCCCGGACGATGATCTCCATGCGCGCCTGCCCGAAGGCGCCACGCTGCTGCTTGTTGGAGAGCACGCTCTGCAGCGAGGTGACCTGCGAGGCAAGATCGGTGATGTTCTTCTGGGCGCCGTCGATCACGGCGAGCCGCTCGTTGAGCTTGGCCAGGCTGTCGACGGTGTGCTGCCGGGTCGTCGTCATCGACTGGCCGAGATGGTGCGTTACCGAATCGAGCCGCTCGTTGACGGCGCGCTGCAGATCAGCTTGCCCGCCGGCAAGTATGCTGCACATGGCGTCGAACCGGCCCATGGTTTCCGCTTGCAGCCGCTTGAGGTCGGCGAGCTCGGCCGTCTCGCGCTCGCGCTGGCGCTGGACGTTAAGCATCGCGAACAGCCCGAGCGCCGAAAGGCCCACGATCAGGACCGCGCCAGCGAGCACCATCAGGGAGGTATCAGTCATCCCGCCACTCTACATCGATTCGTTCTTATGGGAACGAAAAGTGAACAATAAATCAAGGTCTTGCGACCGATATCCGCCATTTGCCGTGCCGCGACCCGCCGAACGGGGCCGGACATCGCTGGATTGACGGTTTTGGCGGGGCCGCTTACATCGCGCTCATGGCGCTGCGCGACATCATCATTCTGCCCGACAAGCGGCTGCGGCTGGTCTCCGAGGCGGTCAAGGCCATCGACCGGGAGATCCAGACGCTGGTCGCCGACATGTTCGAGACCATGTACGAGGCGCCCGGCATCGGGCTTGCCGCCATCCAGGTCGGCGTCCCGCGCCGGGTCGTGACCATGGATCTGGCGAAGAAGGAGGAGGAACAGCAGCCGCGGGTCTTCATCAATCCGGAAGTCCTCTGGCGCTCGGCCGAGAAGGCGATCTACGAGGAAGGCTGCCTGTCGATCCCGGAATTCTACGAAGAGGTCGAGCGGCCCGCGCAGGTGCGGGTCAGGTACCTCGACCTCGAGGGACGGGAACAGGAGGTGGAGGCCATCGGGCTCCTTGCGACCTGCCTGCAGCACGAGATCGACCATCTCAACGGCGTGCTGTTCATCGATCACATCTCGCGGCTCAAGCGCGAGCGCGTGGTCAAGAAATTCGCCAAGGCGGCCAAGCGCGCGGCGGAGGAGTAGCGAACCCGATGGCGACCGAATTGAAAGAAGATGATCTGTTGATCGAAGATATCTCGCCAGACCTTCTGCAAAGGATTGAAGCGCGGGCGCGGAGCAACGGCCGAAGCGTCGAAGAAGAAGCGTTGGTTCTGCTCGAGATCGGTCTGCAGCTCTCTGAGAATGATCGCTAGCAGCCGCGGCTCGGATATTTGGATCGGCCGTCAAAGCAGTTCACCAGCTCCATGCCCCTTCGCCTGATCTTCATGGGCACGCCCGAGTTCGCGGTGCCGACGCTGGTCGAAATCGTCGGGCGTGGCCACGACGTGGCCGCGGTCTACACTCGCGCCGCGAAGCCGGCCGGGCGCGGCATGGAGCCAAGGCCAACGCCGGTCGAGCGCGAGGCGCGCCGTTTCGGGCTTCCTGTGCACACGCCGGCCACGCTGCGCACGCCGGAGGCCGCGGCTGCGTTCAAGGCGCATGGTGCCGACGCCGCGGTGGTGGTCGCCTACGGCCTCATCCTGCCGAAGCCGATTCTCGAAGCCCTGCCGCTCGGCTGCTTCAACCTGCACGCCTCGCTGCTGCCGCGCTGGCGCGGCGCCGCCCCGATCAACCGCGCCATCATGGCGGGCGATGCCGAGACCGGCGTGATGGTGATGAAGATGGAGGAGGGGCTCGACACCGGCCCGATCGCCATGGCGGAACGCGTGCCGATCCCCGCCGACATGACGGCTGGCCAGATCCACGACGCGCTCGCGCGCCTGGGCGCCGATCTGATGGTGCGCGCGCTCGGTGCGCTCGAGCGCTCCTCGCTCTCGCTCACGCCGCAGCCCACGGACGGCGTCACCTACGCGGCCAAGATCGGCAACGCGGAAACCCGCATCGATTGGTCGCGCCCGGCGCAGACGGTGCACGACCATATCCGCGGCCTCTCGCCGTTCCCGGGCGCCTGGTGCGAGCTCGCGACCGACGGCAAGCCCACGCGCGTCAAGGTCCTGCGCACGAGCGTTGTCGCCGGCTCCGCGCCGCCCGGCACGCTGATCGACGACGCGCTCACGGTCGCCTGCGGCGAGGGCGCGGTGCGCATCCTTGAGCTGCAGCGCGCGGGCCGGCAGGCCATGACGGCGAACGACTTCCTGCGCGGCCAGCCGCTGCCGCGCGGGACTATGCTGACATGAACGCGTCGGTCGATGACATCGCGCTGCGACCTGAATCGGCGGGCGATGCAGGCGCAGTGCGTGCGCTGCTGGAGGAGGCGTTCGGCGGCCCCGCCGAAGCCGCACTGGTCGAGCGGCTGCACGCCGATGGCGACATGGTGCTTGCGCTTGTCGCGGCAATGCCGCCGGCTGTCGTCGCGGGCTTCATTGCCTTTCCCCGATTGCAGATCGAGACGGCGGAGGGGCTGCACGCGGCGGTCGGGCTGGCGCCGCTCGCGGTCGCAACCCCCCATCGGCGGCGCGGGATCGGTTCGGCGCTGGTGCGAGCGGGCCTCGACTGCCTGGCCGCGCGTCGTGAGGAGATCGTGTTTGTGCTGGGCGATCCGGCGTTCTATGGCCGCTTTGGCTTTTCGGTGGAGGACGCACGCGCGTTCGCGTCGCCCTACCAGGGCCCGCATTTCATGGGCCTCCGCCTCGCGGCTGACGCGCCGCGCCGAGGCAAGGTCTGTTATCCTGCCGCGTTCGATGGCCTCGGCTGATTGTCATGCCCCGCTACAAGCTCACGATCGAATATGACGGCGGGCCGTTCGTCGGCTGGCAGGTGCAAGGGGCCGCGCCCTCGGTCCAGGGCGCGCTGATCTCGGCGATCGAGGGGTTCTGCGGCGAGCGGGTCAAGGTCGGCGGCGCCGGGCGCACCGACGCGGGCGTCCACGCGCTCGGCCAGGTGGCGCATATCGATCTTGCCAAGGACTGGGACGCCGATACGGTGCGCGACGCCATCACGGCGCATCTGCGGCCGCAGCCGGTGGTGGTGCTGGCGGCCGAGAAGGTGGCGGACGCTTTCGACGCGCGCTTCTCGGCGATCAAGCGGCACTACCGCTATCGCATCGTCAACCGGCGTGCCGATCTCGCGCTCGATCGCGGGCGTGCCTGGCGGCTGCCGCGGCCGCTCGATCACGCGGCGATGCACGCGGCAGCGCAACGCCTCGTCGGCCGGCACGACTTCACGACCTTCCGCCACATCGACTGCCAGGCAAAGTCACCGGTGAAGACGCTCGACCGGCTCGATGTCGTGCGCGACGGCGAGGAGCTGCGCATTGACGCATCGGCGCGCTCGTTCCTGCACACGCAGGTGCGCTCGATGGTCGGCGCGCTCGCGTTCGTGGGCGAGGGGCGTTGGTGCGCCGATGACCTCTCCGCCGCGCTCGCGGCGCGCGACCGCACCGCCTGCGCGCCGGTCGCGCCGCCCGAGGGGCTCTATCTGGTGCGGGTGGATTACTGACGCGATGAGAGGGCGGAATGCGGCAGCGTCTTGCGGACGACAGCCCTTCCTCAGCCGAAATACCGATCCAGAATTCGCCGGTAAATCGCGGTCAGGGTTGCGAGATCGGCAACCGCCGTGTGCTCGTCGACCTGATGCATGGTTTGCCCGACCAGGCCGAACTCCAGCACCGGGCAATAGTTCTTGATAAAGCGCGCATCCGACGTGCCGCCGGTGGTCGACAGCGTCGGTCTTCGCCCGGTGACCTCGGCGATCGCGCCCACCACCAGATCGAGAAACGGGCCTGGGCTGGTTACGAACGAATCCGCGTTCGACGGCTGCCAGTCGATATGCCAACGCAGCCGCTCGCCCGCCGCCGTCCGCGCCCGCGTCTCGATCAGCAGGCGCAGCGAGCTCTGGGTGTGGCAGTCGTTGAAGCGGATGTTGAAGCGCGCGCGGGCTTCGTTCGGAATCAGGTTGACGGTCGTGTTGCCGATGTCGATCGAGGTGAACTCGAGGTTTGAGGGACCGAAATTCGCCGAGCCATGATCGAGCGGCTCCGCCATCAAGGCCGACATCAGCGTCACCAGCCCGCGCACCGGATTCTCGGCCCGCTCCGGATAGGCGACGTGGCCCTGCTTGCCGGCGACCACGAGCGTGCCGTTGAGCGAGCCACGCCGGCCGACCTTGATGGTGTCGCCGACTGTCGTTGCATTGCTGGGCTCGCCCAGCAGGCAGTGGTCAAAGGTTTCGCCGCGCTGCTTCGCCCATTGCATCAGCTTCACGGTGCCATTGACCGCAATGCCTTCCTCGTCGCCGGTGACGAGGAACGAGATCGAGCCTGTCGGCTTGCCGCCGCGGGCGGCGAGGTGGTCGATCGAGGCGGCGACCGCGCAGGCGAGCGCGCCCTTCATGTCAACCGCGCCGCGGCCGTAGAGCGTGCCGCTTTCGATCGTGCCGGCAAACGGCGGGTGGCGCCAGGTCGCTTCGTCACCGGGGGGCACCACGTCGGTATGGCCCGCGAAGGTGATGTGGGGCGCTCCGGTCCCGATCCGGGCATAAAGATTCTCGATCGGTGCGGTCCCAGCCTCCGTAAAGGTCGGGCGGTGGACCGCAAAACCTGCGCCCTTGAGCGCGCGCTCAAGCACCGAAAGAGCACCACCCTCCGCCGGCGTCACCGACGGGCAGCGGAGAAGCTCAGAGGCAAGTGCAAGCGGATCGGCGGCCATGGCCACGGGGCTTTAGCCGCCGCTGATGGGCTCGTCAACGCGCCGAGGCGTTTAGATTTTCCCTTCGAGCGGGTCCGACCCGAACCGATTGGCGCCGACCGTGCCACGCAGGCAGCCGAGCCAGATCAGATACCAGATAACGAGCACAAGCCAGATCAGGCCCATGACGATCGCGGCGCCGCCAATCCGCAGGAGGTCCGCATCGCTGGGCGCCTGCCCAGCCAGAATTGCGGCGCCCGCTGCGCCTCCCACATAGGCCACAAACGCCGCTATCAGCAGGGCTGGCCCGCCGGTGAATAAGACGAGCCATCCTCCGCTCTTGTTGAGATCGTGCAGCCGCTTGGCGCCTGCCGCCAGCGAGATCCAGAGGGTGATGATCCAAAAAACAATCGGCAAGATGAGGAAGAGATTGTCGGAAGGAACGACCAGATTGAGGACGGCCAGCAGCGCATAGAGGATATAGAGGATGACGACTGCGAGCACCGACAACCACCACTTGGCGCGGTTGACCCGGCCGCTGAAGCCAAACAGCAAATGCCCCCAGTTCATGTCCAGCTCCTGCCTTTTGTGATCTCAGTTTCTAACGATCTCGGTATGGAAAAACCGATGCGATGCGACCCGACCTTTAGGTCAGGCGCCGAGCTGCGCCGCCAACAGGTTATTTTGCTGCCTGACCCAGCTCGGGATCAGGAAGGCGTCGACGAGCACCCAGAAGACGGTGATGATCATTCCGACCAGGATGAGGCTCAGGATCAGCTGGGCCACAGCCACGCCGGTGCGTCCCAGATAGAAGTTGTGGGCGCCGAACAACCCCAGAAAGAACCACAGCAGATAGGCAACGAGCGCGGTCTTCTTGTTGGCCTCGTACAGCATAAGCACGCGCGCGTCGTTCGATAGGCCGCCGCTCTGGTTGATCTGGTGCCGCATGCCGGGGGGAAGCTCGGTCATCCGTGGTCTCCTTGCGCGTGCGCGCATTATGGGGTGGCCGGCCGCTCCGCTCAATGGAATTCCCGTTCCAATTGAGGTCGGCGATTCTACGCTCGCCCGGTATCGAGAATGGTAATTTTCTGCCAGATCTTGTTGCACAGATTGGTCGTGAGATCCTCGATGTCGTTGACCGCGTCGATGATCACCGGGTCGGGCAAATGCTGCGCATAGAGCGCGGCGAGCTTGTTGGTCAGCGAGAGCATTTCGCTGCAATAGTTGAGATAGCGGGTGAGCTCGAACCGGCTCATCGTGCGCTTGGGCGAGGATGCAGTGGGCGCGCCGCCGCCGAGGATGCTGCTCGGGTCCTTGGTGAGCTGATGCATGTCGATCACATGCGCGATCGAGCGGAATCTGTGCAGATCGCTGAGGGAGCGTCGGCGCTTGATTCGCGTTTCCAGTGACACCAGGAAGAACAGCATCGCGCCGGAGAGGACGACAATGTTCATCGCCGCCTCGACGCCCTGAAACACGCCAAAGATCTCGACCGTCGCCATCTGCACATTGACGTTGAGGGCCACGAACAGCAGTCCGGCCAGCCCCGCCGCGATCACGGCAACGACGCCGGCGCGCAGGGCGTAGTTCGGCGCCGCAATTGCGGTCGAACGTTGCAGGGACGTCTCCGCCATGCCGATGAGCTCACGACAGACGGCGGCAAGGCTGGAGCCCGGAAAGCGTTCGATGATCCGATGCTCCAGGCGCAGCAGCGTCCCGACGATAAGGGTGGCATTGAGAGTCTGGTAGGACAAGGGAGGGCCTCGGGCAATGCTACCGTTTCAATCATCACATGATTTTTGAGCGAGCTATGCGAGCGCGCCGCAACACAACAAGAGTATCAACCTGAATCCTGCGCCCGCAAGGCGCTGGCATCACGCGCTCGCCTCCAACGGATCGGGGCCGTAGCGGTTGGGGCCGACAGTGCCGCGGCGCAAGCCAAGGTCGATGAGCAGAACAAGAGCGAACACGCCTAGCGGCACCAGGAATGCGAGGACGAGCGGCGACGGGTTGGTCAAGTCGGCGTTGACAATCCACCCCCCCAGGATCAGCAGGTCGAAAACGGCGCCGAGCGCGAAGAACAGACCGACCACCCAGCTCGGCGTGTTGCGGTCGTGGCCGCGCTTGGCGCTCACGGCGAACTCGGGATAGATCAGCATCAGGTCGAGCACTGCGCTCAATCGGGCGCCGTCGTCACCCGTCATCAACGAGATTGCGAACTCGATGGCGATAAACGCCGCCCACGCGATCCAGAACGGCTGGCGGCTGATGCGGCCTTCGAAGCTCGTAAAGAGATTGACCCAATTCATTGACGTCGCTCCGAGAACCTACGCCACCTTGCGGTGAATGATGCGGCCGGTCAATGCACGGGTGTCAGTCTCGCAGGAGCTCGTTGATGCTGGTCTTCGCGCGGGTCTTCTCGTCGACGCGCTTGACGATCACCGCGCAATAGAGATTGGGGCTCGCGGCGCCGTCCTTGCCCGGTTTGCCCGGCATCGAGCCCGGCACCACCACCGAATATGGCGGCACTTCGCCCTGGAACGTCGCGCCGCTCTCGCGATCCACGATGCGCGTCGAAGCGCCGAGATACACGCCCATGGACAGCACCGAGCCCTCGCGCACGATCACGCCCTCGGCCACTTCCGAGCGCGCGCCGATGAAGCAGTTGTCCTCAACGATCACCGGTCCGGCCTGCAGCGGCTCCAGCACGCCGCCGATGCCGGCGCCGCCCGAGATGTGACAGTTCTTGCCGATCTGCGCACAAGAACCGACGGTCGCCCAGGTGTCGATCATGGTGCCGCTGTCGACATAGGCGCCGAGATTGACGAACGACGGCATCAGCACCACGCCGGGCGCCACGTAGGCGGCGCGGCGGACGACGCAGCCCGGCACGGCCCGGAAACCGGCCTCCCTGAAGCGGTTTTCGCCCCAGCCTTCGAACTTGGACGCGACCTTGTCCCACCACACGGCCTGGCCGGGCCCGCCCGGGATCACGGTCATGTCGTTGAGCCGGAACGACAGCAGCACCGCCTTCTTGAGCCATTGGTTGACCGACCAGGTGCCGTTCGCGCCGCGCTCGGCGACACGGGCCGTGCCGCGATCGAGCAGCTCAAGCGCGGCCTCGACCGCCTCGCGCACCGCGCCCTTGGTCGAAGGGCCAATCCCGTCACGCTTGTCGAAGGCGTCATCGATGGTCTTGGCAAGCTCGGCGTGCGACATGGCGGCCCTTCCGGCTGGTTGATGTGTGCGGTTTGTCGAGCGAAGGCGGGGACGTGTCAAGCAGCTCCGGGCCGGTCATGCCGGGCGCATCAGCAGCTCCCGCATGCGGCGATTGACCGTGTCATGGGCCTCGTACTGCACCCAATGGCCAGCGCCCGCGACGATATCGAACGGCGCGCCCGGCTTGAACTGTTGCAGTCGTTCCCGCCGTTCGGCGAGATAAGGCGCGGCGGTCGGATCGTGCTCACCCCAGATGCCGGCGAGGCGGCCGGCGAAGCCGGGCAGACAATTGGCGAGCGCGCCGGTATGCGACACGTGCTTGCCGCGAATGCGCGACACGGCTGCGTTGCGTGACTGTACTTCGACCGCCAGCGCGTCGATCCTGTCCGGATCGTGGATCATCAGGATGCCGAGATTGGTGCGGTGGACGGCGCGCCTCTCCTCGTCGGTCGGCAGCCTGCGCCACGATTTGAGCGGCTCCATCTGGGCGCGGGTGCCGCCCATGCCGGTCGAGCCGACCAGCACCAAGGTGTCGACGCGGGCGCCGCCTTGCTGCGCAAGATAGCCGGCGATCAGCCCGCCCATGGAGAAGCCGCCGATGCAAAAGCGCGTCTGCGCCCCGATGATCGCATCGAGGCCCTGCAGCAGCATCGTCGCAATGCTCTCGGCGGAGAACGGCGGCTGCGGGCTGGCGGATTCACCCGAGCCCGGCAGGTCCGGGACGATGACCATGTGATCGCGCGAGAGCGCTTCCACGTTGCGGATCCAGTGCATCCAGCTGCCGGTGCCGCCATGCAGCAGCACGAGCGGCATGCCTTCGCCCCAGCTTCGCCAGACGATATGGCCGTCGCCGAGCGGCGTGGTGTGGCGCGTGCAGGCGCGATCGAGCGCGGCGATGAATTCGGTCGGAGACATGGAACTAAGCTTCCCAGTAGGTGGAGACGAGCGCGGCGGTCTCTGAGCGTAGTGGGACGCGCCACGCGTCATAGCCGTAGAGCCAATCCGGGTTGGTCTCTTGGCGCATCCAGGTGTTGGCGCTGGAGCCCGCCTGCACCGCGGTGGTGCGCGGCTTGCGGATGCCCTCGTACGTGCGCAAGGCCGTCTCGATGTCCTCGAAATCGTCATCCGCGAGGCAACGCGAGAGCACGACCGCGTCTTCAAGCGCCATGGCGGCGCCTGACGCCATATAGGGCGTCATCGGATGGCAGGCGTCGCCCAGAAGCGTGACGCGACCTTTGCTCCAGTTGGGCAGCGGGTCGCGCTCGTAGATGCCCCACTTGTGCACCTCGGGCGCGGCGGCGAGCACTGCCTGAACGTCGGAATGGAAGGACGCGAAGGCTGAGCGCAATTCCGAAAGGTCGCCCTTGGTCGACCACGATTCGCGCGTCATCCAGTCGGCCTTCTCGTTCTGGCTGGTGGTGAAGTAGACCTCGTCACGCTTGGCGGTGACGTAGTAGACCACGATGTGGCGGTCCTTGCCCCACCACTTGGTGCGCGAGGTGCCGATGTCGACGCCGCGCAATCGCGATGCCGGAAAGGTGGTGCGGTAGGCAAGCTTGCCGGTGAAGCGCGGCTGTTCGGGACCCGCCACATGGTCGCGCACCAGCGAATGGGCGCCGTCCGCACCAATCACGAGATCGGCCTCGATCGCGGTGCCGTCCGCAAAGGTAAGCGCGACGCGCGGCCCGCGGTCGTCGATGCGAACGAGCTTCTTGCCGCGCATGACGGCCTGCACCGGCACGATGTCGGCGAGCGCCGCGTGCAGGTCGCCGCGATGCAGCGTCAGATAGGGCGCGCCATAGCGCTCCTCGACCGCGCGGCCTAAGGGATGGTCGTTGGTCACCTTGCCGGTTACTGCGTCGCGGTTAAGAGCGGAGGTGGGCGCAAACCCCACGTCGCGCAGCCTCCCCTCGATGCCAAGCCCGCGATGCACCTTCATCGCGTTCGGGCTCTGCTGGATGCCGGCGCCGACGCGGGTAAACGCCTCGGCCTGCTCGTAGACGGTCGCCGCCAGGCCAGCCTGGCGCAGCGCCGCCGCGAGCGCGAGCCCGCCGATGCCGGCGCCGACGATCGCGATCGAGGTGTCTTTTCGCAGGCGCATAAGGATCTCTTCGGGGGCTTCTTAACGCGTCGTCGCGATCTTTTCCAGGAAGGCGGCGAGGTCGTCGGTCACGTGATCGACGTGCGGGTCGTCGCGGCCTTCGAGCTCCCAGCTCTCGCGGAACACCTCGCGGGTGTTTTCCGGGACCACCAGCACCGTGGTCATGCCGAGCGCGTGTGGCACGGCCAGGTTGCGGGCGAGGTCTTCGAACATGGCGGCACGGCTGGCATCGACGCTGTGCGCATTGAGGAAGCGCTCATACGTCTGCGCGGACGGTTTCGGCTCGAGCTCGGCTGCGATGATGTCGAACACGTCATCAAAGTGCGTCTCGAGCTCGAGCCGTGCCAGCACGGCGTCGGCGTGACGCCTGGTGCCGTTGGTCAGGATCAGCTTTCGTCCTGCGAGCTTCTCGATCGCAGCGCCGAGCGCAGGGTTGGGCGTGAGCGGCGAGTGATCGACCTGGTGCACGAAATCGAGAAAATCATCCGGCTTCATGCCGTGCTCGGTCATCAGTCCGCGCATCGAGGTGCCGTAACGTTGGTAGTAGTCTTTCTGCAGCCGGAACGCGTCCTCGTGGCCGATCTTTAGGAACTCGGCGATGTAGTCGCGGATGCGCTCGTCCACCTGCTGCCAGAGATTGACGTGATGCGGATAGAGCGTGTTGTCGAGATCGAACACCCAGGTCTCGACGTGGGCAAAGGCGCGGGGAGATTTCACAACCTCACCGCATCATCAGCGTTCCGGCGCCATGGTCGGTGAGAAGCTCCAGCAGCACCGCGTGCGGCACCCGGCCGTCGAGAATGACGACGCCCTCGACCCCGGCGTCGAGCGCATAGAGGCAGGTCTCGACCTTCGGAATCATGCCGCCCGAGATGGTGCCGTCGGCGATCAGGCGGCGCGCATCGTCGGCGGAGAGCTGCCGGATCAGCGACTTCGACTTGTCGAGCACGCCCGGGACGTCGGTGAGGAGAAGGAGCCGCTTGGCCTTGAGCGCGCCCGCGATCGCGCCCGCGAAGGTGTCGGCGTTGACGTTGTAGGTCACGCCATCGGCCGAGGTGGCGAGCGGCGCCAGCACGGGGATAAGGTCGCGGCCGAGGATCTGGGTCAGCACCATGGTGTCGACTTTCTCGGGCTCGCCGACGAAGCCGAGGTCGACGACCTTCTCGATGGCCGAGCCGGGATCGGCGACTGTGCGGCTGATCTTGCGGGCGGTGACCATGTTGCCGTCCTTGCCGCACAGCCCGACCGCCTTGCCACCGGCCTCGTTGATGAAGCCGACGATCTGCTTGTTGATCGAGCCGGCGAGCACCATCTCGACGATCTCGATGGTGGCGGCATCGGTGATGCGCAGGCCCGCGGCGAATTCCGACTTGATGCCGAGCCGCTTGAGCATCTCGCCGATCTGCGGGCCGCCGCCGTGCACCACCACCGGATTGATGGCGGTCTGCTCGAGGAGCACGATGTCGCGCGCGAAGCTTTTTGCCATGGCCTCCTGGCCCATGGCGTGGCCGCCGTATTTCACCACCACGATCTCTTCGTCGTAGCGCTGCATGTGCGGCAGCGCTTCCGACAGGACGTGGGCGATGTCGTGGGGGGAGACGGTCATGGCGGCTCGTCCATTATGCTCTCGGCGCCGCTTTGTAGCGGGGCAGGCGCAGGTGGGGAAGGGCCCGCTCGCCCCCGCTCAGCTCCGCTCGGCCACGAGCCGGGCGATCGCGGCACGCAGGTCCTCGATGCCGGCGCCGGTGCGGGCCGAGGTGACGAGCACCTCCGGGTAGGCTGCCGGATGCTTGGCCAGCGCCGCCTGCGTCGCGGCGAGGCGAGCGTCGAGGTCGGCGGCGGGAACCTGGTCGGCCTTGGTCAGCACGACCTGGTAGTTCACCGCCGCTTTGTCGAGCGTCTTGAAGACGTCGTCGTCGACCGGCTTGAGACCATGTCGCGCGTCGACCAGCACGTAGACGCGCGCGAGGTTGGCGCGGCCGCGCAGGAAATCATGGATGAGCGCGGTCCAGGTCCTGATCTTGGCTTTCGAGGCCGCCGCGTAGCCATAGCCCGGCATGTCGACCAGGACAGGCGGAGCGCCGCCCACGAAGAAGATCAGCTCCTGGGTGCGACCCGGCGTATGCGAAGTGCGCGCCAGCGCGTTCCTTCCCGTGAGCGCGTTGATCAGGCTCGACTTGCCGACATTGGAGCGGCCCGCGAACGCGATCTCGATGCCGCGCATCGGCGGCAGTACCGCGATCGCGTTGGCGGCGGCAACGAAGCGCCACTCGCCGGCGAACAGCTTGCGGCCTCGCTCGATCTCGTCAGGGGTGAATTGTAGGGTGGGCGATGGCGCGGGCACGGCTTTTCCGTTTGGCAAAGTCTCTCGTGCGCTTTGCCTACGTCAGGAAGGTAAGGCACATCGCGCAAGAACGCATGGGCACGGCGCTGCGCTGTGCAATTGGAGAAGCATAGATACCTGGATCGCGACTTTGCCCACCCTGCGCCGCCTAATCCTTGTCCTTATCCTTCTTGGAGAAGAAATCCTTGATATTGTCAAACAACTCGACCTTGGCGCCGTGCTTGCGCATGATCACCGACTGTTGGATCACCGAGAGCGTGTTGTTCCAGGCCCAGTAGATCACGAGCCCGGCCGAGAAGCTCGCCAGCATGAAGGTGAAGATCACCGGCATCCAGTCGAAGATCATCTGCTGGGTCGGATCGGGCGGCGGCGGGTTGAGCTTCATCTGCACCCACATGGTCACGCCCATGACGAGCGGCCACACGCCGATCAACAGGAACGGGCCGACGAGCGGCAGCTGCGAGGGGTCCCAGGGAATGAGGCCGAACAGGTTGAAGACCGTGGTTGGATCGGGCGCGGAGAGGTCCTTGATCCATCCGAAGAACGGCGCGTGCCGCATCTCGATGGTGATGAACAGCACCTTGTAGAGCGCGAAGAACACCGGGATCTGGATCAGGATCGGCAGGCAGCCGGCGATCGGGTTGATGTGCTCCTTCTTGTAGAGCTCCATCATCGCCTGCTGCTGCTTCATCTTGTCCTCGGCGTAGCGCTCGCGGATCGCCATCATCTCCGGCTGCACCGCCTTCATCTTCGCCATCGAGGCGTAGGACTTGTTGGCCAGCGGAAAGAAGAAGAGCTTGATGATGACGGTAATGAGCAGGATGGCAATGCCGAAGTTGCCCACGAGGTGATAGATCCAATCCATCGCCATGAACAGCGGCTTGGTGATGAAATAGAAATAGCCCCAGTCAATCAGGCGGTCGAAGCGATCGAGGTTGAGCGCCTTGTCGTAGCCGTCGATGACGGCAACTTCCTTGGCGCCGGCGAAGAGACGTGCCGTCGCGGAAGCGCTGCCGCCCGGCGGGATCGTCACGGTCTCGAGGAAGTAGTCCGCCTGATAGGTCTTGAGCGTGCCGCTCTGGCCGAATTGGAAACGGGCGTTGATCTTGGCTGCCGGGTCGGGGATGAGGGTCGCGGCCCAATATTTGTCGGTGATGCCGAGCCAGCCTTTGGTGTTCTGGAACGCAATCGACTTTTTCTTTTCGACCTCGTCGTATTTCTCTTCCTGGAGCTTGTCGCCGAGCACGCCGATCAGGCCCTCGTGCAGGATGTAGAAGCCCTCGAGCTTGGGCGTGCCGTGGCGCGAGATCAACGCGAATGGATGGAGCGCCACCGGCGCCGAGCCCTTGTTCGCCACCTCGTCCCGGATGGTGAACACGTATTTGTCGTCGACCGCGATGGTCCGACGGAACTCCAGCCCCTCGCCATTGTCGTAGACGAGCTGCAACGGACGATCGATCGCCAGCGGGCCCGCGCCTTGCTGCGTCCACATGGTGGCTTCATCCGGCCGCTTGATGGCGACCCCGGACGACGCGACCCAGCCGAACTCGGCATAGAACGGATGCGGGCTGCCGGAGGGTGACAACAGCACGATCGGAGGTGATTTCGGATCGACCGTCTCGCGATATTGGGTCAGCGACAGGTCGTCGATGCGCCCGCCCTTGAGTGCGATCGAGCCGGAAAGACGCGGCGTCTCAATGCGCACGCGCGGCGACTGTGCCAGGGCCTCTTCGCGCGTGAGCGGCTTGGCGGCCGGCTCGATGGGTGCCGGTGTGCCCGGCGCGGGCGGCGTACCGGGCGCCGTGGTCTGCGGGGGCGCGACCGGTTTCTGCACCTGTTGCATGCCGCCGCCAAACCAGAGCTGCCAGCCGATCAGAATGACCGCCGAGAGCACGATGAACAGGAGGGTGTTTTTCTGATCGTTCATTTCGGAGCTCGCAGCCGCCGCAAGGCCTGGTCGAAATCTTGGGATATCCGCTCGAACGGCAGCGACAGTGCCGATCGTCGTCCAATCAGCACATAATCATGACCGGACCGTAGCCGGGCTGCGGCCGTAAGCCTCACGACTTCCCGCAGCCGCCGCCGCACGCGATTGCGCTCGACGGCGTTGCCGACCTTCTTCGACACGGTGAAGCCGACCCGGCTCGGACCGCCGTCCGTTCGCTCACGCGCCTGCAGCACGAACCCTGCGGTCGCCACCTTGGCCCCTTGGGCGGCGGCCAGGAAGTCGGCGCGCTGCCTCAATCGCTCCATGGAGACGGCCGGCGTCAGCTCAAGCACTGAGCCGCTTGCGGCCCTGCGCGCGCCGCTTCGAGAGCACCGTGCGGCCGCCCTTGGTCGCCATGCGGGCGCGGAAGCCGTGACGGCGCTTGCGCACCAGCTTGCTCGGTTGATAGGTCCGCTTCACGGGTCTTTCTCCGCGTTTTTGGCTACCGACGGCGCGCCCTCAGGGCGCCAGATCGGCTTTAAGGCTTCTCGGCTCAGGGCTATCGGTTTTAAGGCTTTTGTCTTGGAAAACCGCCAATGACCGGTCGCCGCCGCTTAAAGTCCCGCGGCTTATAAGGGAGCGCCGCCTTCCATGCAAGGCGGCCGCCGGATCTGCCGTTTTGGCCGAGAACAGAGCCAAATTGCCGCGCTGGCGGATGCGCCGGCCTAGGCTGATGTATAAAATCCCGATCCCGCTCCATCGCCCGGATGGGAAACGAGCCTGCCGGTCGCCCAATCATGTCCTCTGGTGAAAATGTTGTTGCAGCAGCTCGGTCCTGACGCCGGCCGCCGGTTGAGCCGGATGCTGGGCCGACTGGTCCCGCTTGGCCTGCTCGTGGGCGGTCTGGTGCTGGCCTATGCGATGGGCTGGCATCGCAATTTGTCGCTCGAAACGCTGGTTCGGCACAGCGCCGCGATCGACGCGTTGATCGAGGCCCATCGGGTTGTCGCTATCCTGAGCTTTATTGCGATCTATGCGATTGGAGCGGCGCTGGCGCTGCCGGCGGGAGTGGTGCTGGCGGTTGTCGGCGGCTTCCTGTTCGGGGCGCTTACCGGTGGCGCCGCCGCCATGGTTGGCTCGACCCTGGGCGCCACCATCGTGTTCCTGGTCGCCCGGAGCGCCTTCGGAGAGCAGCTCCTGCGCCGCGTCGGCCCGCGGGCGGAAAGCTTCGCGGCCGGATTTCGCGTCGATGCTTTTTTTTATGTCATGTTCTTGCGGCTGGTCCCAGTGCCGTCATGGTTCACCAACCTCACCGCCGCGCTGTTCAGGGTGCGATTCTCGACCTTCGTGGCCGCGACCGCGCTCGGCCGCACGCCCGGCAGTTTCATCCTGGCTTTGCTCGGCGCGGGCCTCGACAGCATGATCGCGTCTCAGGAGGCAGCCTATCGCGCCTGCCTTGCCGCCGATGGGCTCGATTGCCGGATCGACTTCGACCCGGCTAACGTGGTCACGCCGACGCTGATTGCGGCGCTCGTCGGTCTCGGCTTGCTCGCGCTCGTGCCTGTGCTGGCGCGGCGGCTGCTGTGGCGTCGTGCCGCGATCGGACCGGAACGTCCCTGACCGCCGCAACGGAGAGCCACGGTGGAGCTGCTCAAGCCCGACCTTTGCATCGTTGGCGCCGGCGCTGGCGGCCTCGAGGCGGCAGCTGGCGCCGCGGCGGCCGGGAAGCGGGTCGTACTGGTCGAGCGGGGGACATTCGGCGGCTCTCGCCTCAAGTCCGTGGTGCCGTCGAAAGCCCTGGTCACGGCTGCGCGCGTCGCGCGTCGTATTGCGGACGCCGATGCCTTCGGGCTTGAGGTATCGCGATCCGAGCTCCGCTTCGACAAGCTCCGCGGTTATCTCGATCGTGTCACCAGCGCGCTGGCGGCCGACAGCGCGACGGAACGTTTCACCGGCCTCGGCGTGCGGGTGATCGTCGGCGCCGCGCAATTCATCAATCGACGTCGGCTTGCGATCGGAGAGACGATCGAGATCAAGGCGCGGCGCTATGTCATCGCGACCGGCTCGCTGCCGGCATTGCCCGACATTCCAGGGCTCGCCGACGTTCCGTATCTCACCGACGAGTCGATCCTCAGCCTCGACCAGTTGCCGCCGCGGCTCGTCGTCATCGGGGCGGGCGTGGCCGGGCTGGAGCTGGCGCAGGCTTTCCGACGCCTCGGTGCCGAGGTCACCGTGCTCGATCACGCCGAGCCGCTCGCGCAAGAAGATCCCGAGTGCGCGCGCATTGTGCTCGACGCGCTCGCGCGCGAAGGCGTTGACGTGCGTACCGGCGTCGCGATCGAGGCGGTCGCGAAAACAGCGGAGGGTGTGCAGGTGACCCTTGGCGGTGGCCTTGGCAGCGTTGCAGGCTCCCATCTCCTGATGGCCTGTGGCCGGCGCGCCAACGTCGAGGGGCTCGCGCTCGACAAGGCGCGCGTCAAGGTTGGGCCCCTGGGCGTCATCGTCAATCCGGCGCTGCGCACCAGCAATCGGCGCATCTACGCGGTCGGCGACGTGACGGGGGCACAGCCCTTTATCCACGTCGCCCGCCACCATGCCGCTCTGGTCGTGCGCGGCGCCGTCCTGGGGCGCCCGGCGCGGCTTAAGCCTGACGCCGTCCCGCGCCTGGTCGTCACCGACCCAGAGCTGGCCCACGTCGGCCTGACCGAGGCAGAGGCGACGCAACGGCGCATTGCGGTCCGGGTGCTGCGCTGGCCGTACTATGAGAACGACCGCGCCCAGATCGAGCGGGCCACCGGCGGGCACGTCAAGGTCTTGATCAGCCGCTGGGGCCGGGTGCTGGGCGCTACCATCGTCGGGGCTTCGGCCGGCGAGCTGATCGCGCCCTGGTCGCTGGCGGTGAGCCAGGGGCTCGATATTCGTCTGTTAGCTGGTATCTTGCTGCCGTATCCGACCTTGGGGGATACTGGACAACGCGCCGCCACGACCTATCTGACCTTGGCTTTTCGGCGCACGTGGGCGCGGCGTATCCTGGGACTCTTGGGCCGCTGATGGGGCGGTACGCGGGCAAACGCGATGGACCTGACACCGGCCGCAGCGCAGGGGCGTGCCCCCCGCCTCGGGCTTTCCGGCAAGCTCCTCGTTCTCACGACATTGTTCGTGATGATCGCGGAAATCCTGATCTATGTGCCCTCGATCGCGAACTTCCGCCTGAGCTGGCTGAACGACCGGCTGTCGGCCGCCTATACCGCAGCGCTCGTGCTGTCAGCGTCGCCGGAGGGCATGGTGCCCGACACGCTGGCGCGCCAGCTCCTCGAATCGATCGGTGCGCGCGCGGTGGCGATGAAGACCGGCAACCAGCGCCGCCTCCTCGCAGTCGCCGACATTCCGCCCCGCGTCGACCAGGAGGTCGACGTGCGCAGCGTGCCTTGGTATCGCGCCATCTTCGATGCCTTCGATACCCTCATCTCCACCGACAATGAGTTGATCCTGGCGGTCGGGCCGGCGCCGCGCGGCGGCGAGTTCGTCGAGATCATCGTGGACGAGGTGCCGCTACGCAAGGCGATGTGGGCCTATTCGTTCAACATCCTGCTGGTCTCGCTGCTGATCTCCGTCATTACCGCGACGCTCGTCTATCTCACGCTGCACTACCTGTTCGTGCGGCCGCTGCATCGGCTCACCGCTAATATGACGGCCTTTCACAACGCGCCGGAAAATCCCGGAAGCGTCATCGCGGTCTCCGGACGGCGCGACGAGGTCGGCACCGCCGAGCGCGAGCTCGCCGCCATGCAGCGCGATCTCGCCGGCATGCTGGCGCAGAAGAGCCGGCTTGCCTCGCTCGGGCTCGCGGTGTCGAAGATCAATCACGACCTGCGCAACCTGCTCACCACAGCGCAGCTGTTCTCCGACCGCCTCGCGCGTCTGCCCGATCCGCATGTGCAGCGCTTTGCGCCCAAGCTGGTGCGCGCGCTCGAGCGCGCGATCTCGTTCTGCGAATCGACTTTGTCCTACGGGCGCGTGCAGGAGCCGGCGCCCGACCGGCGCATTGTGCCGCTCGATCCCCTGGTTGAGGAGGTGCGCGAGACGCTCGGCCTCGACACCGACACGAAGGTGCGCTGGATCAGCGCGGTCGAGCGCGGCCTCATGGCGGACGCCGACCCCGACCAACTGTTCCGCGTGCTGGTCAATATCGCGCGCAACGCGGTGCAGGCGCTCGAGAGCCGCGCGGCGAGCGATCCCGGCCGCGACCAGGTGCGCATCACCGGCCGGCGCGAAGGCGCGGTGGTGGTGATCGAGGTATCCGACACCGGCCCTGGCCTTTCGCCGCAGGCGCGCGCGCATCTGTTCGAGGCGTTCCAGAGCTCAAACCGTTCGGGCGGTGCGGGCCTCGGCCTTGCCATCGCGGCGGAACTTGTGCGCGCCCATGGCGGTGAGATCAGGCTCGTTGAGGGCACCATCGGGGCGACCTTCCGGGTCACCATCCCGGACCGCGCGGTCGAGCTCAAGGCGCGCCGCGACGAGCGGGCGAGCGCGTAAGGCGAAAGGCGCGGGCGCCGTGCTTGAGGCCGGTGGCCTCGGCGTGCGGCGGCTCGGATGGCGAATCTCCTGCGCTGAGGGTCCTTGCCGCGCAGAGGTCTCTCATGGCCGGGCCTTCGGCGCGGTAAGAACCCTCTCTGAATCCACCCTATCGATTTGAACAGGCAAAGAAGTTTCATACGGTGGGTTCGTGTTGGCAAAATTCGCGCGCGCCCAATCTGTCGGGCCATCGCAATAACGGTATTACGATCGGGTTAGCCGTATCCAACGTCCAGAATCCATAGATGAATTTCGTCTGGTGGGTTCGTCTTGGCGAAAATCACAAAGCGGGCCGTCGTCCTCGCTCCGTTCGGTGCCAATGTGGCCGCGCGGCTCGGGCCGCGAACCGCGCTTAAGCGCTCCCCGGTACGGCGCTTCAACTCAGGCGCTCCTCCATGCCAGGCCGGTCTATGGCCTTTCATTCACCGGTTGTGAAAACAGCGGCCGCGCGCCGGTTTCGCAAGAGGTGAAATCGCAGGCACTGGCGCGAACCGCGCCGGCGCCGTTTCCGGGCGCCCGCCACTCTTGCCATCAACCGCCCGAGCCTATAGCTATTCGCCCCGTTCTCCGCCCTCGGCCGGAGGCACTGCGCAAGCGCCCGTAGCTCAGCTGGATAGAGCACCAGACTACGAATCTGGGGGTCGGAGGTTCGAATCCTTCCGGGCGCGCCACT
>DAIUEP010000059.1:0-1608 GCA_036845065.1 Xanthobacteraceae bacterium
TAGCGAATAGAGATTAGCGAATAGCGAGTAGGGAACAGAAGCAAGAATACTATTCCCCTATTCGCTATCTACCGGTCTTGATCCGGGTCCACAGCCGGTTCATCAGCCGGGTCGTCGCCGCGTCGTGCGCCTTCATGGTATAGAGGCGGCCCATGGTGGCCTCGTCGGGATAGATGGTGCGATCCTCCAAGACGTCCTTGTTGATGAACTTCTGGCTCGCCAGGTTGCCGTTGGCGTAGGCGATGAAGTTGGAGTTCTTCGCCGCCACTTCGGGCTTCTGCAGGAAGTTGATGAACTCATGCGCCTCGGCGAGGTTGCGGGCATCGCGCGGAATGGCGAGGTTGTCGAACCACAGCTGCGCGCCTTCCTTCGGGATCGCGTAGGAGATCTCGACGCCGCGCTTGGCTTCCGCCGCGCGCTTCTGCGCCTGCTTGATGTCGCCCGAGAACCCGACCACGAAACAGATCTCTCCAGTCGCGAGCGCGCTCAGATATTCCGACGAATGGAACTTGCGCACCGACGGCCTCACTTGTGTCAACAAGTCTGCGGCCTTCTGGTAGTCAGCCTCGCGCTTGGTGTTGGGGTCGAGACCGAGATAGTGCAGCGCCGCCGATAGAATATCGTCGGACGCATCGAGCATGTGCACGCCGCAGTCCTTGAACTTGGCGAGCTGGTCCGGCTTGAACACCACGTCCCAGCTGTCGATCCGGCCGTCGCCGCCTAATAGCTCGCGTGATTTCTTGAGGTTGTAGCCGATGCCGGTCGTGCCCCACATGTAGTTGACACCGTAGACGTTGCCCGGATCGTATTGCGCGAGCCGCTGCGTGATCTCGGGCCACATGTGGACGAGGTTCGGCAGCTTCGCCTTGTCGAGTCGCGCGAAGATTCCGGCCTTGATCTGCCGCTCGAGGAAATAGGCGGTCGGCGCCACCACGTCGTAGCCGGAGCGGCCCGCCAGCAGCTTGGCTTCGAGCACGTCGTTGGAATCGAAGGTGTCGTAGCGCACCGCAATGCCGGTCGTCCTGGTGAACTCCTCGATCACCGCGGGATCGATGTAGTCGGACCAGTTGTAGACATTGACGGTCCGCCGCCTCGCTTCGGCCGCCGCCGGATCGGGGAGCAGACACAACGAGCCCAGGACGATAAGGCAAATCGCGATCAGCGCACGGCGCATGGGATGTTCCTTGGCGAGCACCGCAATCGGTGCAAGAACAGGACCAGTGGAAACCGGTTGTCCACCGGAAAATATGCCGCGTGTGTCACGTCTCGGTCGGCAAGCCGGCAGCCTTCCAGGCCAGGATGCCGCCGGCGAGATGCGCCGCATAGGGATAGCCACGCTCCTGCGCGGCGAGCGATGCGGTCACCGAGCGCCGTCCCGAGCGACAGGCAAAGACCACCTGGCGACCCTGCGGATCAGGAATGGCTGCCGGATCGAAGCTCGACAGCGGCACCACCACGGCGTCCGGATAGCGCTCGATGGCGATTTCATTTTGCTCGCGGACATCGACGAGGAGCATGCGGCCCTCGGTCAGCCCGCGCGCGACGTCCTCCGGGGTGAGGTTCTGGACGTGGGCGTCGCCGCCCTGCTGGTCGGTCATGGTCGCCTCC
>DAIUEP010000059.1:1708-14382 GCA_036845065.1 Xanthobacteraceae bacterium
GGTGAGGTTCTGGACGTGGGCGTCGCCGCCCTGCTGGTCGGTCATGGTCGCCTCCCTGGCGCTGTCAGCGCCAACAAGTCGCGCGGAGCGGCAAGAGAATCAAGCAAAACCTGGAGACACGATGCCGCCGCTCACACCAACCGCTCATTGAGGGGCTCCCGGTAGACGGCCTGAGCCTCGACCCAAAAGCCGCTTGATCGCGGCCCGGCCGTTCCCTCGCCCTCCAGCGCACAAGGTCTGCCTCAAGACGCGACTGCCGGGCAGAGGCATCGAAACACCCCGAGCGCAGCCCCGATCGAGGTCCGCCCCTGAAGCACTCTACGGGCCGAGGTTGATCGGCGACCGAGTTTCAAACAGTCACTTGCGCGCCAATTTCCACCACACGCCCGGTCGGAATGCGGAAATAGCTGGTCGCATCATTGGCGGTGCGCGCCAGCGAAATGAACAGTCGATCCTGCCAGCGCGGCATATCCGACTTCGCGGCTGGCTTGAGCGACCGCCGAGAGAGGAAGAAGGAGGTCGACATGATGTCGAATGAAAAGCCCATGGTCCGCGCCATGGCGAGCGCCTTTGGTATATTCGGCGTCTCCATAAAGCCGAACCGCAGAACGATCCGCTGGAACGATTCGCCGGCCGGCAGAATTCGCACACGCTCGGCCAGATCGACTCGCGGTGTCGGCGCCGTCTCAACCGTCAGGATGACATTCTTCTCGTGCAGCACCTTGTAGTGCTTGAGGCTATGCATCAGCGCTTTGGGTGCGCTGGTCGGGTCGCTGGTCAGGAAGACCGCGGTGCCCGGGACCCGTTGCGGCGGATTTTTTTCGAGCGCGGCGACGAGCCGTTCGAGCGGCATTTCTTCGCGCTGCGTCTTCTCGTAAAGAAGGCGACTGCCACGCAGCCACGTATACATCGCCATCATGATGGCGCCGGCGAGCGCAAGCGGCACCCAGCCGCCGTCCACGATCTTGAGCAGATTTGCACCGAGAAAGGTCATATCGACGAGCAGGAACGGCACGACCAGGGCCGCAGCCGCGAGCGCCGACCAGCGCCATACCTTCCAGATCACCACAAACGCCATCATGGTGGTGACCACCATGGTGCCCGTCACCGCAATCCCGTAGGCCGAGGCGAGCGCACTGGACGAGCGGAACTGCAGTACGAGAGCGAGAACACCGATCAGCAGCAGAAAGTTGACGCGCGGCATGTAGATCTGCCCAAACGTTTCCTCCGAGGTATGCCGAATCTCAAGACGGGGTATCAGGCCAAGCTGTATGGCTTGCTGGGTCAGCGAGTAAGCCCCGGTGATGACAGCCTGGCTCGCGATGACGGTGGCGGCGGTGGCAAGCCCCACCATCGGAAGCAGCGCCCATTCGGGAAACAGCAAGAAGAACGGGCTCTCGATCGCCTTCGGATCGGCCAACACCAAGGCGCCCTGACCGAGATAGTTGATGGTCAGCGCCGGCAATACCAAGGTCAGCCACGCGAAGCGGATCGGGCCCCGACCGAAGTGCCCCAGGTCGGCATATAGCGCCTCCGCACCGGTGACCACGAGAAAGACCGCACCAAGCGTCAAAAGACCAATCATCCCATGATTCAGGAGAAAGCCCACGCCGTGGATCGGATTGAATGCCGCGAGCACGGCCGGATTCCGCGCAATGTGCCACAAGCCCGCAACCGCGATTGCGACGAACCACAGCAGCGTGATGGGTCCAAAAAAGGTGGCGACCTTGGCTGTGCCGCGCGACTGAACGGCGAACAGCGCGATCAGGATCGCCACCGTCACCGGCACGACATAGGGCTCGAAGGCCGGCGTGACCACCTTCAAGCCCTCGATGGCGGAGAGGACCGACAGCGCCGGCGTAATGATGGCATCGCCATAGAACAATGCGCCGCTGATGACGCCAAGCAGGACAATGACAAAGCCGGCGCGTCCCAACGCGCGCTGCGCCAAAGCCATCAAAGCAAGCGTGCCGCCTTCGCCGTCGTTATCCGCTCGAAGGAGCACAAAGATGTATTTGATCGTCACGACGACGATCAGTGCCCAGACGATGAGGGAGAGGATGCCGAGAATGACCGGCTCGCTGGCGGCATTGCCCGGACCGGCCGCGGCGATCAATGATTCGTGCAAGGCGTAGAGCGGGCTCGTCCCGATGTCGCCGTACACGACACCGATGCTGCCGAGGGCGAGCGGCCAAAAAGCTGCCTTGGAATGCCTTGCACCTGGGCCGGCGAGCGCCGGAATGTCTTCGACACGCGTGGTTCTACTGTGGGTCATGGCCTCATCAGGCGAAGCCTGCTCCTTTGTTGCGCTGCAATATGGCGAGCGCGGCGGGCTTATAAACCCCGCCGGAGCAGTCGCGTCATGTTAAAGGGACCCTGCTGCCATGCGCAGGCCGGGCCCTGGGGCGTCGCTGGCCAGCTAATAGTTCATTTGTATCAAATATTTAGATGGCAATACCTCAGACCGTGACTTGCGTGCCGATCTCAACCACCCGCCCGGTCGGGATATGGAAGAAGTCGGTGGCATCGCTCGCGGTCTTGGTCATGCCGATGAACAGATGATCCTGCCAGGGCGGCATGCCGGAATGAGCCGCCGGCTTGAGCGCCCGGCGAGACAGGAAAAACGACGTCGACATGATGTCGAACGTCCAGCCATGCTTGCGCGCCACGGCCAGCGCCTTGGGCACGTTCGGCTGCTCCATGTAGCCGAACTTGAGCGCCACACGGCCGAAATGCGGCGACACCGTCGTCATCGTCACCCGCTCGTCTTCGCTGACGCGCGGGGTGTCGGTGGTGACTACGGTCAGGATGACGTTGTGCTCGTGCAGCACCTTGTTGTGCTTGAGGTTGTGCAGGAGCGCGGTCGGCGCGTAGTCAGGCTCGCTGGTCAGAAAAACCGCGGTGCCCGGCACGATGTGCGGCGGGCTCTTCTCCAGGCTGCGGATCAAGGTGTCGAGCGGCACCTCGATCCGGCGGGTCTTCTGAGCAAGAAGGCTGGTGCCGCGCCGCCACGTCAGCATCAGCAGCACCATCGTGGCGCCGAACAACAACGGAACCCAGCCCCCTTCCACCAGCTTGAGCAGGTTGGCCGTAAAGAACGTGGAGTCGACGATCACCAACGGCACCACCATCAGCGCCGCCTGCCAGAACTTGAACTTCCACAGCTTCCACACCACGATGAACGCCAGCGAGCCGTCAACCACCATCGTTGTGGTCACGGCAATCCCATACGCCGACGCGAGATGGCTCGACGACCGGAACAGCCCGACCAGCAGGAGCACACCGATGAACAGAACCATATTGACGCGCGGGATGTAGATCTGGCCCGCCTGTGACGCGGAGGTGTGCATGATGGCGACCCGCGGCAGCATGCCGAGCTGGATGGCCTGCCCGACCAGCGAATAGGCTCCGGTGATGACGGCTTGGCTTGCAATCACGGTCGCGGCGGTCGCCAGGACGATCGTAGGCAGCAGCAGAGAGTCTGGAACAAGCCGATAGAACGGGTTCTCGATCGCGGCGGGGTTGGCGAGCACCAGCGCGCCCTGTCCGAAATAGTTGATGACAAGCGCCGGCAGCACAAACGCCATCCACGCGATCTGGATCGGCTTGCGGCCGAAGTGGCCGAGGTCGGCATACAGCGCCTCTCCGCCGGTCACCGCCAGAAAGACGGCGCCAAGGGTGACCAGCCCGATCGTGCCGTGGCCTAGGACAAACGACACCGCATAATACGGATTGATCGCAAGCAGCACGCCCGGGTCGTCGCTGATATGCAACAGGCCGGTGAGGGCAAGAACGACAAACCAGATCGCCATGACCGGACCGAAGAAGCTCGCCACCCGCGCGGTGCCGCGACGCTGCACCACGAACAGCAGCGTCAGGATCACGATGGTGAGCGGGACCACGAAGTGCTCGAAGGCGGGCGTCGCCAGATTGAGACCTTCAACCGCCGACAGCACCGATATCGCCGGCGTGATCATCGAATCGCCGAGAAACATCGCGGCGCCAATCAGCCCGAGCAGAAAGACGAGCGTGGTCCTTCGCCCCAGGGCTCTGGTCGCGAGCGCCGTCAACGACAGCGTTCCGCCCTCCCCGTTATTGTCCGCGCGCAGCAGCAGAAGCACGTATTTGAGGGTGACGACGACGATCAGCGCCCACAGGATCATCGAAAGGACGCCGAGGACCGTGTCGCGCGTCAGCGGCCCGGAGGCGTTGACCGCCTCGCGAAAGGCGTACAGCGGGCTGGTACCGATGTCGCCATAGACGACACCCATACTGCCAAGCACCAGCCCCCAGGTGCTCGACTGACTGTGAGAATCCTCATCCTTCGCGGCATGGACCCCAGGGGTCCCGGCCAGCGCGGAACTTCCGTTCGCTGCATTATCCATGGAAGGCAGGGCTGGTTCCCGACGCCGCAAAGTGGGGCGGCTTATATCACCCATCCTCGCAATTCAACATGGCCTTGCCGCATAGGTTCCGCCATCCCTCTGACGCATACCATAACCGCAGGGCGCCCTTTCCGGGCTCGCATGGCAAAGAGCCCGTAAGGTGAACATCACGGCTTCACCGAGGCTGGTATTGGCGGCTCCTCGTTCATCAGCGTAATGGTCACGCGGCGATTGGCCGCGATATAGGGATCGTCCGGGAACAAAGGCTGGGTATCGGCCTTGCCCGCGACCATAAAGAATTGCGACGTCGGCACGCCATTTGCCTCAAGCATCTTGCGGATCGCGTTGGCACGGTCCGCCGACAGCTCCCATGGCCCGTAGCCAGGCTGCGCCGGCAACCGGCTCGCAGAGGTATGGCCGGTAATCGCAATCCGGAACGGCATTGACTTGAGCGGGGCAGCAAGCCGCTCGATCAGACGGCGTGTGCGGTCAAAGGGCTCCTTGGAACCCTCCGGGAACATCGAGCGACCATTCTGATCGACGACCTCGACATTGAGGCCGTTCTTGGTCTCCTCGATCATGACGTGCTTGGATGCTTCGGTGAGCTCCGGCATGTCCTGCAAGGCTTGGCGCAGCGACGCCGACGCGAGCGCGAACTTGCGATCACTGTCGAGCTTGGCGCCATAGGTCTCCTGCCGACCGTGCTGGTCGGGCGCGGGCGTGGCGGAGGCCTCCTCGGGCGGTATCGGGGCGGAGTTCTTGAGTTTCGGCCGGGTGGGCAGCCCATCGATCTCGATGACGCCGGAATAGCGAACCTTATCCTGAACGCCGAAGGCGTCCCGCATCGAGCCAGCCACCACCTGCAGCTTGACCTGATCCTGGGTGGAGAACGCCACCAGCATGACGAAGAAGCTGACCAGGAGGCCCATCAGGTCCGCGAAAGTCACGAACCAGCCGTGACCGCCGCCGTGACCTCCGTCCTTGCGCCTCGCCATGACCGACTTCCGTTTTCAGAGCCGCGGGCTTGCGGTCAAGCCGGCACCGGCTCCGGCTCGGCCTGGTGGCGGTGCTTCTCGGGCAGGTAGGCGAGCAACATCTCGCGCACCAGCGCGGGGCTCTTGGATTCGCGGATCATCAGCACGCCATCGATGATCAAGGTGCGGTTGACCTCCTCGTCGACGAGCTTGAGGTGCAGCTTGTCGGCGATCGGCAGGCACAGCAGGTTGGCGAGCGCGGCGCCATAGAACGTGGCCAGCAGCGCGACCGCCATGAGCGGGCCGAGCTTCGAGGGATCGGTCATGTTGGCGAACATCTGCACCATGCCGATCAAGGTGCCGATCATGCCGAAGGCCGGCGCGCAGTCGCCAATGGCGCGGTAGATCTTCTGCCCTTCGTCGAGATGGGTGAGGAAGTTGTCGCGGTCGCGCTCCAGGTTGTCGCGAATGAAGTTGAGGTCATAGCCGTCAGCGACGTAGCGGATGCCCTTGGCCAGGAACGGGTCTTCGATCTCGACCTTCTCGAGCCCGATCGGCCCCTGCTTGCGGGCGATCTCGGCGAGCTCCGCGATCTCGTCGACCATCTCGCGCTGGCTGATCCGGCGCATCGTGAAGGCGAAGCGCGCGCCGAGCGGCAGGCCGTGGAACATCGAGGAGAGCGG
This sequence comes from Xanthobacteraceae bacterium, assembly GCA_036845065.1. Taxonomy (GTDB): domain Bacteria; phylum Pseudomonadota; class Alphaproteobacteria; order Rhizobiales; family Xanthobacteraceae; genus VAZQ01. The sequence continues at coordinate 7,751 of DAIUEP010000059.1, forward strand.
GAAGCGGATCAGCGTGGCCGCAAACGAGCCGCCGAAGATCACGATGAACGCGTGCGAGTCCGCGAACATCCCCAGGTTGCCCCCCATGAGAATGAGGGAGACCAGCACGATCCCGCCGGCGAGAAGGCCGAGGCCGGTTGCAATGTCCATTGATTCAACCCTACGCCACTGGACGCACGGACGCCCACGCCCCCACTGACCAGCAAGCTATCCCTAAGGCGCTTAAGGGATGGTTACCTGGTATTCCTGGCGTTGATGTCCCCGCTGCTCAGGCCACGCTCAACAGCCGCCCCTGCCCCGGAATAGGCTTCCAGGCGCCCAACCGGCTGAGGGTGTCCCAGATCATGGCGCTCTGGTTGGAGATCGAGGGCCGGCCGAACTCACGCTCGAGCGCCTGGCAGACCGGCTCCGACAACCAGGAGCCGCCGCCGATATAGAGGCCGTCGGCGTCCGGGTGCTGCGCAAACGCCGCCCGCCCGAGCTCATAGGCAAGGTCCATATGATCGGCGGTCGAGATCTTCTGGAACTTGTCCGGCCCCATGACCTCCGCTGCCACCCCGGCGATCGCGGTGCCGCCACGCGCGAAGAACTCGCCGAGTGTCCGGTTCATCGGTTCCGACCACTTGTTCGCCACCACGATGCGGCGCAGCCCAAGCCGCTTGGCGGCGGCGACGACACCGAGGACGGACGAGGTCGCGGGCTTGCCGCTGCGCTTGGCGATGCGCTCGATCAGGCGGTCATGGGCCTCGACGCCGATCAGGAGCGGCAGCGGCACCCCCGATTGCATGATCAGGTCGACGCCCCGTTCCATCAGTTGATCGACATAGCCGTCGAGCGGCGCGAACACGCGCTCGACGTCGTCCTTGCTAAACTTGCCAAGCCCCACCGGGATCATCACCAGCATCACGCCGGGTGGGGCGATGCGATAGAACTCGTAGGCCGAGTTGTCGACCACCGACAACGGCTTGAGCGCGCCGATCTTCAGCCTTGGCACCGAATCCTCGAACATCGTCTTTCATCTCCATCTCGATCACGTCGCACTCGATCATGCCGCAACGCCGCCCGCGCGGCGGCCGAGCCACATCAGCACGACACCGAGCGCGGTGACGCCCGCCGCCATCAATACCGCGAGCGCGGCCAGCTCCGGTACTTCGCCATTGTTCCACAGATCGAGGATCACCACCGCGATCACCTGGCTGCGCGGTCCTGCGAGCAGGATCGCGATCGAGAGGTCGCGGATCGTGTACAGGAACACGTACAGCCAGGCCGCCACCACCGACGGCAGGGCGAGCGGCAGCACGATCCGGCGCAGCACCGTGAGCAGGCCGGCGCCGCAGGTGCGGCCGCATTCCTCCAGCTCGCGATGGATCGCCAGGATGCCGGCATGGCAGAACCGCATGCCGTAGGGCATGAACCGAATGAGAAAGGCGAACACCAGGATCCAGATCGTGCCGTAGATCGGAATGAACGGCAGCCGCAGGAACTCGATCAGGATCGTGATGCCGAGCACGATGCCGGGAAAGACCAGCGGCACCGAGATCAGCGCGTCGAGCGCGAAGCGCAATCGGCTGCGGACGCGGATGATCAGCCAGGCAGCCGCGAAGGTCAGCGCGACCACGACGGTCGCGCTCCAGAACCCGATGAGCGCGCTGTTGGTGAGGCCGGTCAGCGTTTCCGGCCGGCCCCAGACCGACCGGTAGTTGGCGAGACTGAGCTGCGCAAAGTCAGCGAGCTCCGGCGGCTTGTAGACCGGCAGGAACGACGCCCAGATCAGGATTAGAAGCGGCGCGACCAGCGAGAACGGAATGACGAGCAGGCAGAGCCCGAGCGGGAGGCGCCAGGCGCCGAGCTTCAAGCGGCGCGGCCGGAAGCCCTTGCCGGTGATGGTCGCGAAGCGGCTGGCCTCTTTGGTGAGCCAATAATAATAGGCCAGGGGCGCCACCACGATGAGCAGGAGCAGCATCGCAAACGCGCTGGCCTCGCCGTATTTCGGCACGAAACCGGTGTGGATGCTTTCATAGATCGCGGTGGTCAGCGTGTGCAGATTGCCCGGCGCGCCGATCAGGAGCGGCACCTCGAATGATTCCAGCGCGCGGATCAGCGCCAGCAGGAACACCGCGGCGATGCTCGGTCGCAGCAGCGGCAGCGTCACGCGCTGGACCGTCTGCCGCACGTCGGCGCCGGAGGTGGCGGCGGCCTCCTCCAGCGAGGGATCCATCGCGCCCAGCACCGGCAACGTGAGCAGGAACACCACAGGCGTCCACAGCATGCCCTCGACGAAAATCATGCCGCCGAGCGAATACAATTCGATCGGCCCCTGCTCGCCGCCGACCACAAGCCGCAGCACCACGTTGACGAGCCCGCTGTTGGGCCCGAGCAGCATGATCCAGCCGATGCTCTTGATGATGACCGGAACCGCGAGTGACAGGAACGCCGCGACCGTCGCGCTGCGGCGGAACGGCGCGTCGGTACGCGCCACCAGCCAAGCCGAGGATGCGCCGAGCGCGATCGCGAGCGCGGAGCTTCCGAGCGCGTAGGCAATCGTCGTGATCCACAAGTTGGCGCCGCTGCGCGCGATCACGGACACGAAATGATCGAGCCCATAGTGCGGCTGCGCGTCCGTGCCGCCGACGACGAGGCTCGCGCGCAGCAGAAACAGGAACGGCGGCAGCACCACCGCAAGCACGACGGTGAGCAGCACCAGGATTGCAGCCTCGCCCGATCGCAGGCGATTGGCGAAATCAGCACCCCAAGACCTCGCGAGCGCCGTCTCGCTCACGACTGAATCTCCCGACCTCATATGAGATGACACAAAACGCTCCATTGGTTTTGCGACGGGCAGCGCCACGACGTTCCCTCCCCCCTTGCGGGGGAGGGACAGGGAGGGGGGTCGACATAATCGCCGAATCTGCCGCCACCCCCCTCCCCACCCCTCCCCCGCAAGGGGGGAGGGAGCAGGCCGAGTTCGCCGCAACCGTCATGCTTCCAACAAAGCTGCGAAAACGCGTCATATCCGCCGGCGCAGGAAGACGTCCTGGTAGAGCTTGGCCCAGTCCTCGTATTCGCGGATGTAGCTCGGCCGATTGGTGAGATAGAGCCGCTGCAGCTTGGCGCCGGCGCCGGCCGCGTCGCTGCGCGGGGAATCGTAGCCGAGCTCCTGGTAGAGCAGCTGGCTTTCTTTCGACATCAGAAAATCCACGAACAGCATGGCGGCGTGCGGGTGCGGCGCCTTGCGGGCGATCGCGACGCCGGAGTCGGTCACCGGCACCGGGCCGGGCGCGAACCAGCCGAGCGGCGCGCCCTTCTCGGCGCTCGCCGCCACATGCGAGTTGTAGATCGTCGGCGACAGCACCACCTCGCCCGCCGTCATCAGGTTGGCGAGCGCGCGACCGGTAAGATTGTAGATGCGGATGTTCTGCGCCCCGAGCTTGCGCACGAATTCGGGGCCGTGTGCGATCAGCATGGTGCCGACCCAGTTGACCGCGGTGGTGGAGACGCCGGAGATCGCCATCTTGCCGCGCCACTGCGCATCGAGCAGATCGAGATAGGTCTTCGGCGCCCGCTCCGGCGGCAGGAGCTTGGTGTTGAAGCCGATGCCGGTATAGGACTCGCGCACCACCACCCAGTGGCGGCCGGGCTCGACCGCTTCGGCACCGAACGCCGACAGCTCGGGCGAGCGGAACGGCTGCAGGATGTTTTCATCGCGCGGCACCACGAGGCCATGCGAGGCCAGCTCGAATGCATCCACCTTCTCGAAGCCGGCGCGATATTCCTCGATCACCTTGCGCGCGGTGTCGGCGGAGCTCGCGCGCGCCAGCTCGACGCGCACAAAGGGGTACTTCTGCTCGAAGCGATCGATGAGCGGCTTGAGCTGAGTGCCGGTGGTATAGAGGAGCAGGCTGCCTTCGCGCCGGGCGCCGTCCTCCAGGAGCCTCTGCCGGTCGGGGCCGGCGTAGTTGGCGATGGCGTCCACGCCGGACGGCTGCGCGCGGACATGGGCGGCCGCAACCAGCACAGCAACAACGGCAAGACCAAAGACCGCAGCTGACCGCACGTCGCCCTCCCTCATCTGTTGCCGGAATGGTAGTCGAGGCGCTGGCCCTTTGCCATCCTGGGCCCTATACCCGTCGCCGACAACGCCCCCCGCCCATCCGAGGGAGACAGGCATGCGCGAGATCGGCCACTTTATCGGCGGCAAGGAGGTGAAGGGCGCCTCGGGCCGGTTCGGCGACGTGTTCAATCCGAATACGGGTGAGGTTCAGGCGCGGCTTGCCTATGCGAGCCGGGCGGAGGCCGCGGGAGCAATCGCCAATGCGGACGCCGCGCAGCGCGGCTGGGCCGCGACCAACCCGCAGCGGCGCGCGCGCGTCATGTTCAAGTTCCTGGAGCTGCTGCACCGGGAGTTCGACAGCCTCGCCAAGCTCCTGTCGTCCGAGCATGGCAAGACCATTCCGGACTCCAAGGGTGACATCCAGCGCGGCCTCGAGGTGGTCGAGTTCGCCTGCGGCATCCCGCACCTGCTCAAGGGCGAGTTCACCGAAGGCGCCGGCCCCTCCATCGACCTCTATTCGCTGCGTCAACCGCTCGGCGTGGTCGTTGGCATCACGCCGTTCAACTTCCCGGCCATGATCCCGATGTGGAAGCTCGCGCCCGCGCTGGCCTGCGGCAACGCCTTCATCCTCAAGCCGTCCGAGCGCGACCCGTCAGTACCGATGCGGCTAGCGGAGCTTCTGGTCGAAGCCGGACTTCCCGCCGGCGTGCTCAATGTGGTGAACGGCGACAAGGAAGCGGTCGACACGCTAATCACCGACCCGCGCGTCAGAGCCATCGGCTTCGTGGGCTCCTCCGCGATCGCGGAAGCGATCTACGCCACCGGCTGCGCGCACGGCAAGCGGGTGCAGTGCTTCGGCGGCGCCAAGAACCACATGATCGTGATGCCGGACGCCGACATGGACCAGGCCGTCGACGCCCTCATCGGAGCGGGCTACGGCTCCGCCGGGGAGCGCTGCATGGCGATCTCGGTCGCCGTGCCGGTCGGACAGAAGACCGCCGACCTCCTGATCGAGAAGCTCATTCCGCGGGTCGAGAGCCTCAAGATCGGGCCATCGAGCGACCCGCAGGCCGATTACGGGCCGCTGGTCACGCGCGTGCACCTCGACAAGGTCAGGAGCTACGTCGATCTCGGCATCAAGGAAGGCGCCAAGCTCAGGGTCGACGGCCGCGGCTTCAAGCTGCAGGGTTATGAGAACGGCTTCTTCATGGGCGGCTGCCTGTTCGACGAGGTGACGCCCGACATGCGCATCTACAAGGAGGAGATCTTCGGGCCGGTGCTCTCGGTCGTGCGCGCGAAAGACTATGAGGAGGCGCTGCGGCTGCCCTCCGAGCACGACTACGGCAACGGCGTCGCCATCTTCACGCGCGACGGCGACACCGCGCGCGATTTCACCAGCCGCGTCGAGGTCGGCATGGTCGGGGTCAACTTCGCGATCCCGGTGCCACTCTCCTATTACACCTTCGGTGGCTGGAAGCGCTCCGGTTTCGGCGACCTCAACCAGCACGGGCCCGACTCGATCCGTTTCTATACCAAGACCAAGACCGTCACCGCCCGCTGGCCCTCCGGCATCAAGGAAGGCGCCGAGTTCGTGATCCCAACGATGAAGTGAACAGAGACGCCGTCATGGCCGAGCTTGTCCCGGCCATGACGTGGAGAGGAATATCACCCATGCCCGAGTATCAACTCTACTGTTTCGCCCAGTCCGGCAACGCCTACCGCGTCGCCCTCATGCTCAATCTCATCAGCGCCGATTGGCAGCCCGTGTTCGTCGACTTCTTCAAGGGCGAGACGCGCACGCCTGAGTACCGCGCCAACGTCAACGAGATGGGGGAGGTGCCGGTCCTCGTCCACGGCAACAGGAAATTCAGCCAGTCGGGCGTGGCGCTGACCTATCTCGCCAAGCGCTCGGGGAAATTCAAGCCGGAGGGCGAGGACGAGGAGCTGGAAGCGCTGCGCTGGCTGATCTTCGACAATCAGAAGGTCAACGGCTTTCTCGGGCCCTATCGCTTCCTGCGCTGGATCGCAAAGCCGCCGGGCGATCCCGCGGTGCTCGCCTTTCTCAAGGCCCGCATCGACAACGTGCTCGGGATTCTCGACAAGCGGCTGGCTGGGCGACCTTATGTCATCGGTGAGCGGCCGACCATCGCCGACCTCTCGCTCGTCGCCTATCTGTATTATCCGCCCGAGGAATTCGGCTTCGACATCGCGGCGACGCATAGCAACATCGCAGGCTGGCTCGATCGCATCAAAGCATTGCCGGGCTGGAAGCATCCCTATGATTTGATGCCAGGCCATCCGCTGCCGGGGCGCTGACAACCCACAGGCCGTAGGGTGAGTAAAGGCGCTGGCATGGCATCTCCTGACGGCAAGGACTCTCGTGCGCCGTGCCCACCAAGGGCATCGATGCGAGCCACGCTATCGTTGGTGGGCACGGCGCACGACGGACTTCGCGACTGGGAGAGACTTGTCCCTTGCGCCTTTTGCCCACCCTACGGCCTTCGCGGGCATCACAAGCCAGAGAAGCTAGCTCACGCAGATGCGGTTGGCGCTACCGCCATTGCGGCATTGGCAGCGCGGC
>DAIUEP010000059.1:14482-22254 GCA_036845065.1 Xanthobacteraceae bacterium
CTAGCTCACGCAGATGCGGTTGGCGCTACCGCCATTGCGGCATTGGCAGCGCGGCGGGCGCTCCAGGACCGAGATGGTCACCGTGGTGATGCGGTTCTTCTTCACGATGATCTCGCATAGCGTCAACTGGCCGCCGGCGCCGTCGGTTGCGAGCTTGGTGGTGCCGACGCGCTGGGTGAGCACGGCGCTGCCCCTCTTCGAGGGCTCGACCTTGAGCGCATCGAGATAGAGCGACGGCGGCGCCACGTTGGAGGAGGCCGGAACGGTCCTGATCTCCACATAGCCGACGTCGGACGTGGGCTGGCAGGCAGCCAGCGCCAGCACAACACCAACAGCCAGCAGGGCGCGCATCCTCACGCCCCAGGCGGCTTGATCCCGCCGATGAGCCGCTTGAGCTGATCGGACGCCTCGCGGATGTCCTTGGTCAGGCGCTGGATCACTTCAAGCGCCTTCTGGGCCTGCCGGATCTGCATGAGCTCGTCGATGAAATCCTCGTTCGACTGCAGCGTCCGTAACAGCTCCGCGAATTCCCGCCGCGCAGTGCCAAGCTCCTCGGTGGCGCGCTCAGTCTCGTCCCGGAGCCTGCGCCACTGGTCGGTCAGGAACTGCTTTTCCTCAGGCTTGAAGCGGGACTCCTGCTCAAGGGAGCGCAGCTTGGTGCGGGCATGGTTGAGCGCCTGCACACCGAGATTCGACACCGCACCGTTATCCGAGACCGCTCCAAGCGCTGCGCCCACGATCGCACGCAATTCCTCGATTTCCTTGCGCGCCTTCGCGACATCGGTCCAGCGATCGACGGCCGCGGCACTCTCCTCGATCTTCTTATTGAGATCGGGAATGCTTTTCTTGAACGCATCGAGCTGCTTGGAGAACTCCTCGACCGGGGTGAGCGCGTCGGCCTGGTTTGGCGCCTGGGCCAAGGCTGGGGAGAACGGCATCGCCAGCACGGCAGCAAGCAACAACGCCGCCGCAGATTGAGCAAGACGTGCGCTCATGAGGCAACCTCCGAGGATTGTCGCCGCCCCTCGCCAATACGCGTTTACAGTGTGACCGAAGTGCGGCGCAGGGACAAGGTGCCGACAACGGCGAGCATGCATATCAGTTGAGACGTGCCGGCCGCTCCGGCTCGGAGGGCGGCTGGCTCGGCGGTGCGGCGGCCGGCGTGTTGGCGGCTGGCGCGACACCAGGCTGTGGCGCCGGCGCGCTCGCATCCCTGCGCTGATGGTTGCGGTAGGAGATGAAGCCGAATGGGAGGCTCGCGAGGTAGATCACTGTGCCGCTGGCGAGCACCGGCCACGGATAGGCGATCAGCAGCGCAATGAACAGCACCACGAACACAAAGACCGGCAGAACCAGCTCCGGTGCAACCCGCTTGCCGACCCGCTTGCCGGAGAAGACTGGCAGGCGCGACACCATCAGGAACGCGATCGCCAGCGTGTAGAGCAGGATCACGGGCTCCAGAAAGGCGAGCCGCGGCATGCCCAGAAAGGTCAGATAGATCGGCAACAGCACCGTGATCGCGCCGCCCGGCGCCGGCATGCCGACGAAGAAATTCGCCGCCCAGGCCGGACGATTGGGGTCGTCGATCATGACGTTGAAGCGCGCCAGCCGCAGCCCCGCGCAGATCGCAAACACCATGGCGGCGATCCAGCCGGCATGGCCAAGCTCGTGCAGGCTCCAGAAATACAGGATCAGCGCGGGCGCCACGCCGAAGTTGACGAAATCGGCAAGGCTGTCGAGCTCGGCGCCAAAGCGCGAGGTGCCCTTGAGCATCCGCGCCACCCGCCCGTCGATGCCGTCGAGCGTTGCGGCGAACACGATGGCGGCCACCGCCCATTCGAGCTTGGCCTCGATCGCGAGACGGATCGCGGTCAGGCCTGCGCACAGCGCAAGCAAGGTGATGAGGTTCGGCACCAGCGTCCGCACCGGGATCTGGCGAAAGCGCCGACGCTTCTGCGGCGGGCGGGCGGGCTCAAAGGGGGTTGCGTCCATGGCTGTCAATATAGCGAGAGATTCTTGTCGCTACCATGGCGGCCAGCATTAACCCAAGACCGACAAAAGCTTAGCCGACCCGAAAGGTGAGCTCCCGCGTCCCGGCGCGCAGGTCCGCGACCACCGTCTCGCCTGCGACCGCGGTCTGCCCCTCCGCCACCAGCGGCCGTGTGCCCTCCGGCAGGTAGACATCGACACGCGAGCCGAAGCGGATCATGCCGATGCGCTCGCCGGCCCGGATGCTGGCACCCTCGCGCGCGAACGTCACGATGCGCCGTGCGATCAGGCCTGCGATCTGCACCACCACGATGCGCGTCGAGCCGGCGCTGATGATGAAGGAATTGCGCTCGTTGTTCTCGCTCGCCTTGTCGAGCTCGGCGTTGATAAAGGCGCCCGCCTTGTAGACGATCTTCTCGATCCGGCCGGTGACAGGACTGCGATTGATGTGGCAGTTGAACACGTTCATGAAGATCGATACGCGCGGCAATGCCCGCTCGCCGATATTGAGCTCGGGCGGCGGCACCGCGTGAATGATCTTGCTCACGCGGCCGTCGGCGGGCGCGACAACGAGGCCTTCGCGCGTTGGTGTCACCCGATCCGGATCGCGGAAAAACAACGCGCACCAGATCGTGAGCACGGTGCCGATCCATCCAAGCGGCGCCCACAGCCAGAACAGGACAATGCTGACCATCGCGAAGATGCCAATGAATGGCAGCCCTTCGCGATGGACCGGGACGATCTGCCGCCGGATCGAGGCGATAATCGACATGCTCACTCCGCTGCGTGGACTCTCGCCACTCCGACTGCGCCCGCCGCGTCCTCGACCGGCGGCGGGTTGCGGTTGGGCGCGAGAGGATCGTCGCCGATCTCGGCGAGCTTCTCGCGCGCCGCTTCCGCTTCGCGCTGACGGTTCCACATGCTGGCGTAAAGCCCGCCCTTGGCGAGCAGCGCCTGGTGCGTGCCGCGCTCCACGATTGCGCCCTGGTCGAGCACGATGATCTCATCGGCGCCCACGATGGTCGAGAGCCGGTGCGCGATGACGAGCGTGGTGCGGTTTTGCGAGACCCGGTCGAGCGCGTCCTGGATTTCCCGTTCGGTGTGGCTGTCGAGCGCGGAGGTGGCTTCGTCGAGCACCAGGATCGGCGGCGCTTTGAGGATCGTGCGCGCGATCGCGACCCGCTGCTTCTCGCCGCCGGAAAGCTTGAGGCCGCGCTCGCCCACCTCGGTCTCGTAGCCCTTGGGCGAAAGCCGAATGAAGCCGTCGATCTGGGCGAGCCGCGCCGCCTCCTCGACCTCGGCGTCGGACGCCTCCCAGCGCCCGTAGCGGATGTTGTAGCGGATGGTGTCGTTGAACAACACGGTGTCCTGCGGCACCATGCCGATGGCGGCGCGCACGGTCGTTTGCTGAACATCACGGATGTCCTGGCCGTCGATCGTGATCCGGCCGCCGGTCACGTCGTAGAAGCGGAACAGCAATCGCGAGATCGTCGACTTGCCGGCGCCCGAGGGGCCGACGATCGCGACCGTCTTGCCGGCCGGCACCTCGAAGCTCAGCCCTTTGAGAATGGTGCGCTCGGGATCGTAGGTGAACGACACGTTCTCGAACCGGATCGAGCCGTGCGTGACCGCGAGCGGCGGAGCGCCCGGCTTGTCCGCGATGTCGGGCTTGCGTGCGAGAATCCCGAACATGGTCTCGATGTCGATCACCGCCTGCTTGATCTCGCGATAGACCATGCCCATGAAATTCAGGGGCTGGTAGAGCTGGATCATCATGGCGTTGATCATGACGAAGTCGCCGACGGTGTTGCGGCCGTCCTGGATGCCCATGGCGCACATCACCATGCAGATCGCGAGGCCGATGGTGAAGATCGTCGCCTGCCCGGCGTTGAGCACCGCAAGCGACACATAGGCCTGCACGCTCGCGTGCTCGTAGCGTTCCATCGAGCGGTCGTAGCGGCTTGCTTCGCGCTCCTCGGCGACGAAATATTTGACGGTCTCATAGTTGAGCAGCGAATCGACCGCCTTGACATTGGCGTCGGTGTCGCTGTCGTTCATGCGCCGGCGAATGCCGATCCGCCACTCGGTAGCGAGATAGGTGAACAGCGTATAGCAGATCACCGTCACGATGATGACGACGACGTAGCGCCAATCGAACTGATACAGCAGCACGGCCACGATCATCGACAGCTCGATGATGGTCGGCACCGCCTGCATGATCACCATCCGCACGATGGTTTCGATGGCGTTGCGGCCGCGTTCCAGCACGCGGGTAAGGCCTCCGGTCTTGCGCTCGAGATGAAAGCGCAGCGACAGGAGATGCATGTGCTCGAACACCATATAGGCGAGCCGGCGCACCGCATTCATCGACACGGCGGCGAAGACGCCGTCGCGCATCTGGGTGAAGACGGCCATGATGATGCGCATGCCGCCGTAGGCGACCGTCATCAGAATCGGCGCCGCCAGCGCCCAGGCGAGCCATGCTGACGGTGCGGCGGGGACGCTCCCTTGCCCGGCCAGCGCGTCGGTCGCCCATTTGAAGGTGAATGGCACCGCGATGGTGGCAAGCTTGGCCAGCAGCAGGAGGACCATCGCGATCATGACCCGCAGCTTCAGGTCGCGGCGACTGGACGGCCAGATATAGGGCCACAGCCCGACGATCGTCGCGAGCAGCGCGCCGCTCCGCTCGGAGGAGATTTCGCGCTTCAGCGCGCGGGTCGATCGGAAGGTACCATCAGACATAAGGCGTCCCAGCAGCCGTCCCAGTGGCAGACGGGCCGAGGGGACCGTCAGGCGACCCTATTGATATAGAAATTTTCCAAAAGACAATAACCCCGGGACTGCCGCCATCCCCTGCCCTTTCGGGGTGCTTGCGGAGCGCCGCCCCGGATGCCACATCTTTGCAATGAGCAGAATCAACGCGATTTGCGTCTATTGCGCATCCGGGCCGGGCACCAACCCGGCCTTTGTCGCCGCCGCCCGCAGCTTCGGCCGCATCCTGGCGGAAAACCACGTTCGGCTGGTCTATGGCGGCGGGTCGATCGGCCTGATGGGTGCGCTCGCGGAATCGGTGCTCGACCATGGCGGCCACGTCACCGGCGTGATTCCGGATTTCCTGGTCGCCCGCGAGCTGATGCTGCAGCGCGCACAGGAACGCATCATCACGCGCGACATGCATGAGCGCAAGCGTATCATGTTCGAGCGCGCCGACGCCTTCGTGGCGCTGCCGGGCGGCATCGGCACGCTGGAGGAGCTGGTGGAGCAGCTCACCTGGGCGCAGCTCGGCCGCCACAGGAAGCCGATGCTGATCGCCAACATCGAACGGTTCTGGGATCCGCTGTGTGCGCTGCTCGATCACATGCGCAAGCTTGAGTTCATCCGCGCCGGCCTCACGTTCAATCTGCTGATGGCCGAGCGCGTCGAGGACATTCTGCCCAGGATCATCGAGGCCGCGAAGGCCATTCCGGAGACCGAGAAGGAGATGGCGCCGGTTGCGGCGGAGCGGATGTGAGCAGAAAAAGAGCGAATGGCGAATGGCGAGTAGCGAATAGTAAGCGAGAGGCCGCCGCGGGATTATTCGCTATTCGCTAACGGCACCCGGGCGCGCCATCGTCATGCGCGGGCGTGAACGGCCCCAGGGCAGCCGCAACCTCGCCGACCCACGACGCCGGCGCGATCCGGCCGATCGGCACCTTCTGGTCGACGAGCTTTTCCTTGACGAACGTGTCCTGGATGTCGGCGAGACTCGCCTCGAACACGCGGCCATGCGGATCGGTGGCGCCCCACTCGATCCGCTCGATCAGGCTCACGTCCTTGACGTCGGAGTATTTCGCCAGGATGCGCGTGACCTCGCCGCGGTTGGGGCCGCGGTGATAGGCGTTGCAGTAGTCGCGCACGCCGCGCAGCGTGCCGCGCACGAAGCCGCGGGCGGCGTCCTCGCTCTCGCGCGCCCAGTCGGTGTTCATCCACCAGACCGAGACCAGCACCGGCTGCGTCTTGATCTTGGTGTCGGCGTTGATCCATTTCACGCCGAGGCCGCGCGCCTCGATCGCATCCTGCAGCGGCGAGATCATCAGCGCGGCATCGACCGCGCCGGTGGTGAGCGCAGTCGCCATCTGGCCGAACGGAATGTATTTGAGGTCGATGTCGGCGAGCGTGAGCCCACCCGCCTCCAGAACCTTGATCAGCTCGTAGACCAGGATGGCGCCGCGTGCCACGACGGCAACCGTGCGTCCCTTGAGGTCGGACGGCTCCTTGAGCTTGTCCTTGAGCTCCGGACGGATCACCAGGTAGTGCGAATAGGGACTGGTGGCGCGCGACATCAGGATCCCGATCGGCAGCCCCTTGCTGAGCGAATTGAACAGGCCAGCCGTGATGGCGCCGCCGATCACGTTGAGCCTGCGGGTCGCGAGCTGCACCGTCATGTCGCTGGTGGTGCCGCTCATGTCCAGTTGCACGTCGACCCCCGCCTCGCGGTAGTAGCCCTTCTCGATCGCGATGTAGAGCGGCGCGCCCGACAGCGAGGGATTGTCGCCGACCACGACCTTGGGCATCGATTGGGCAAAAGCACCGCCGCTGCAGGCGGCCGCGATGGCGATTGAGATGATGGCGAAACGGGCGCCCACGGTGTTGTCTCCCGAATTGAAAGACGACCTATCCATCGTCATGGCCGGACTTGTTCCGGCCATCCACGTCTTGCCTTTTTAGCACGAAAGGCGTGGATGCCCGGCATAAAGCCGGGCATGACGGTGGAGAGTCCCACCCTTGGAGCCTAACACATGCCCACAAAGCCTACCGTCATCGACTTCCACGCCCATGTCGCGACCGCGGAGGTCTTCGACGCGACCTACAAGCTCTCGGTAATCGGCCGGCTGCGCGCCAAGGCGGAAGGCATCCACCCCATGCCCGAGGGCCAGATGGCACGCATGACCGACCTTGCCACGCGGCTTGCCGACATGGACGCCATGGGGGTCGACATCCAGGTCATCAGCCCGAGCATCCTGCATCAGTGCACCTATTCGCTCGATCCGCGGGAGGCGCTGCGCCTCGAGCGCATCGGCAACGAGCATGTGGCCGAGACCGTTGCAAAAAAGCCCGATCGGCTGATCGGGCTCGGCTCGGTGCCGCTGCAGGATGCCGCGCTCGCGGTCGCCGAGATGGAGCGCGCAGTGCGCGAGCTCGGCCTCAAGGGCATCGTGATCGCCTCGCGCGTCAACGACACCGAGCTCGGAGAGGAGGCGCTGCGGCCGTTCTGGGCGAGCGCCGAAGCGCTCGGCGTCCCGATCTTCATCCATCCGGCCGGCAACCCCGACGCGCGGCTACGCCGGCACAGCCTGCTCATCTCGCTCGGCCAGCCGCTGGAGGAAGCATTCGCGCAGTGCTCGCTGATCTACGATGGGGTCATGGATCAGTTCCCGCGGCTCAAGATCGCGTTCGCGCACGGCGGCGGCTTCATCCCCTACTACGCCGGCCGCTTCGACTGGATGGTGCGGCGCGGCACGACCAAGGGCATCAAGAGCGACTTCAGCACCTATCTGCGCTCGTTCTACTACGAGAGCGTGGTGTTCAATCCGGACGTGCTGGAGCGGCTGGCCGAGAAAGTGGATACGAGCCACATCATGCTCGGCACCGACTATCCGTTCGGCGAATGGAAGCCGGTCGAGTTCGTGCGGAGCGCCACGAAGATTCCCGACGCGCTGCGGCGCGACATCCTCGGCGCCAACGCGGCACGGTTTTTGGGCGTCAATGCTTAAGGCACGGTGCCTTTTGCTGTCGTCCCCGCG
>DAIUEP010000060.1:0-22250 GCA_036845065.1 Xanthobacteraceae bacterium
GCGTCAACCAGTCGGCGCAGGGCACCGACAAGGTCAACGCCATCATCAACTGCCATCTCGCCACCGGCCGCATCGGCCGGCCCGGCATGGGCCCGTTCTCACTGACCGGCCAGCCCAACGCCATGGGCGGGCGCGAGGTTGGCGGGCTTGCCAATCAGCTCGCCGCCCACATGGGCTTCGCGCCGCCCGAGATTGATCGCGTACGACGCTTCTGGAATGCACCGCGCATGGCCGAGCGCGAAGGCCACAAGGCGGTGGCGATGTTCGATGCGATCGCGCGCGGCGAGATCAAGGCGCTGTGGGTGATGGCCACCAATCCGGCGGTGTCGCTGCCGCGCGCCGGTGCCGTGCGCGAGGCGCTCGGAAAGCTCGAGCTGTTCGTCGTGTCCGAGAACGTGATCTCCAATGACACCGTCAACGCGGGCGCGCAGGTGCTGCTGCCGGCAGCAGCCTGGGGCGAGAAGGATGGCACCGTCACGAATTCCGAGCGCCGCATCTCGCGCCAGCGGGCTTTCCTGCCGCTGCCGGGCGAAGCCAGACCCGACTGGCGGATCGTCACCGATGTGGCGCAGCGCTTGGGCTTCGCCGATGCGTTCGCGTACACGTCGGCGGCCGATATCTTCCGCGAGCATGCAGCCCTGTCGGCTTTCGAGAACGACCGCACGCGTGATTTCGATCTGGGCGGCCTCGCGACAATCTCCGACCAGGATTTTGACGCGCTTGAGCCCGTGCAGTGGCCGCTGCGCAAGGGCGAGGAGCCAGCCGAGCATCGCTTCTTCGCCGAGGGTGGCTTCTTCACGCCCGATCGCAGGGCGCGCTTCATCGCACCGGAGCCGCCGGCCCTGAAGGAGCCAATCTCAAGCGCTTATCCGCTGCGGCTCAACACCGGGCGCATCCGCGATCAGTGGCACACCATGACGCGCTCGGGGTTGAGCCCACGGCTCGCCACCCATCTGCCCGAGCCGTTCGTCGAGGTGAACCCCGACGATGCGGAGGCCGCAGGCCTCAGCGACGGCGGCTTCGCGCGCGTCGCGACCGCGCACGGCAGCTGCATTCTCAAGGTGATCGTGAGCGAGAGCCAGCGCCCCGGCTCGCTGTTCGTGCCAATCCATTGGAGCGACCAGACCGCCTCCTGCGCCCGCGTGGGCGAGCTTGTCTCGGCGCAGACCGATCCCTACTCCGGCCAGCCGGAAGCCAAGGCCACGCCCGCCGCGATCGAGCCGGTGACGTTCTCGCTGCGTGGCTTTGCGCGCGCCCATGCGCCGCTCGCGCTGCCGGAGGATACCTGGTGGGCGCGGGTCGCCAGCGCAGGCGGCATCGAATATCGGCTTGCGACCAATCGCGGACCGATGCTGTGGCACGACTTCGCCTATCGCTCGCTCGGTGGCGAGGCGCGGATGGCGGAACGCCTCGAGGGCCAAAGCTACCACGCCGCATCGTTTGTTGAAGGAGAGTTCAACGGCCGCATCTGTCTCGCGCCCGCCAATGCGGCCGTGCCGGCCCTGACCGCAACCGACGCCGAGGACGGCACCCCGTTCACGATCGCCGCGCAGGCGAATGTCGAATGCGAGCCAATCGTCTGCGCCTGTTTCGGCGTCGGCGTCGAAGCCGTGCGCGGCGCGGTACAATCCGGCACGGCGAGGACCGTTGCCGATATCGGCAAGACCTTGCGGGCCGGCACCAATTGCGGCTCGTGCCTGCCGGAGCTCAAGCGGATGCTCATCCATGCACGCGTTCAATAATGGTCCTGTCTCGACCCACGGCAACAGTCCCAAGCGGGGCTCGGTCACGCTCGTCGGCGCCGGCCCGGGCGATCCCGAGCTGTTGACGTTGCGCGCGGTGCGCGCGCTGCAGGAAGCCGACGTCATCCTGGTCGACAATCTGGTCGCGCCTGCGATCCTCGATTTCGCCCGCCGCGAGGCGAAAAAAATGATGGTCGGCAAGACCGGATACAGGCCGTCCTGCCGGCAGGACGAGATCAACACGCTGATGGTCTCGCTCGCCAGGGCCGGCAAGCGCGTGGTGCGGCTCAAGGGCGGCGACCCGATGATCTTCGGCCGAGCCGGCGAGGAGATCGCCGCCTGCCGCGCGGCCGGCATCGCGGTCGAGGTCGTGCCCGGCATCAGCGCCGCGCAGGGCGCGGCGAGCCGGCTCGGCCTGTCGCTGACGGCGCGCAAGCAGGCGCGCCGCGTCCAATACGTAACCGCACACGGCGCCAACGGACGCCTGCCCTCCGATATCGATTGGGCGAGCCTGGCCGACCCCTCGACCACCACCGTGGTCTACATGCCCAAGCGGACCCTGGCGGAGCTTGCCGCAACCGCCATGGCACATGGGCTCGCGCCCGGCACACCGGCGATCGCGGTGGCATCCGCGACCCGGCCGCAGGAGCACGTCGTCACCGCAACGATCGCGACCATCGCGGGGCGGCTTGCCGATGAGGCGCCTGACGGCCCGGTCCTGATCATGATCGGCCACGCGCTCAGCGCCGCGCTCCACGACCGCGACAACGACGCCACAACCGGCCGCGAGCTGGAGGTAGCCCGCCGCCTGATCCCAGCCCGGAAAATCGGCTAGCCAGCTCACCGCACTGGCCTTGCCTGGGTGATCGCCCCTCCTGGGCATTGGAACAATTGGCGATCTTCAGGCATTCTGCGTCATGGACCCGCAGGAGTCCTGGACCCGCAGGAGATGCCGCCCATGTCCTCGATCGAAGACGAAATGGGGCAACCGCGCCATTTGTTTCTCACATCGATCCGCAAGCATTGGGTGCTTTTTCTCGTTGAAGGAGCGATGCTCGTCGCATTCGGCATGATTGCCATCATCGTGCCCGGCATCGCGGCGCTGGCGGTCACGATCCTGCTCGGCTGGCTGTTTCTGTTCAGCGGAATCCTCGGGCTGGTCACGACGATCTGGATGCGCCGGCTGCCCGGCTTCTGGTGGGCGCTCCTCTCGGCCTTGCTGGCCATCGCGATGGGCGCGGCGCTGTTGTGGTGGCCGTTTGGCGGCGTGCTGTCGCTCACGCTCGGGCTTGCGATCTTCTTCCTGATCGAGGGGGCGGTCTCGATCATGTACGCGCTCGATCACCGGCGCCAATTCAGCGGCCGCTGGGGCTGGATGCTGGCGAGCGGCGTCATCGACCTCGTGCTGGCCATGTTCATTCTCGTCGGGTTTCCCGGCACGGCCACCTGGGCGATTGGATTGCTTGTCGGGATCAACATGCTGATGGGCGGCATCGCGCTCGTGGCGATGGCGCTGCATGCGCGCGCGAGCGACTCGCCAGTCGAGACAATGGTGGATCGCGCCTGATCACGGACCGGCCTCTCGGCCGGCAGGCGGATCGCCTTCTCCTTTCGTGTTAGCTTTGACAAAGGGACGGCCATTCATCCCGACCCAAAAACGCGCGCCGCGAGCCCGCCAGCGCTTGCGGGTGTAGCCGCTTGCGCTCTATGAACGCGGCGAGGAGAGGAAACCCCATGAACGTGACAATGGAGCTCCATGGCGCGTCAAGGACGTCCGTTCTCAGCGGGCTATGGAAGACGGGCGGGCTGATCGCCCTCCTATTCGCGCTCTGGAGCTCGCCCGCGGCGGCGCAATCCGTCAATCTCGTGGTCGGCTATCCGCCCGGCGCCGCCTACGACATCTACATGCGCACCCTTGCGCGCCACCTCGGCAAGCATCTGCCCGGCAATCCGACCGTCGTGCCGCAGAACATGGCCGGCGCCGGCAGCCTGCGGGCGGCGAACTTTCTCTACAATGCCGCGCCCAAGGATGGCTTCACCATCGGCATGTTCGCGCGCGGGCTCGCGATGCAGCCGCTGCTCGACGACCAGGGCGTGCAATACGACGCGCGCAAGTTCAACTGGATCGGCAGCCTCGGCACCGACGTCAGCATGGTGCTCTCCTGGCACAGCAAGCCGTTCAAGACCATCGACGATGTGCGCGCGCGCGAGATGGTCGTGGGCGCGACCGGCTCGGGTGCCGACAGCATCATCTTCCCCTACATCCTCAACGGCGTCCTTGGCACCAAGTTCAAGGTCATCACCGGCTACCCCGGCGCGACCGATTTCCTGTTGGCGATGGAGCGCGGCGAAACCGATGGAACCGCCGGCGTGTCATGGAGCACCGTGATCGCGGGCAAGCCGGATTGGGTCCGGGATCGCAAGATCAACGTCATTGTCCAGCTCGGCACCAGGAAGCATCCCGACCTCGGTGCGGCGCCATTGGTCATGGACTTGGCAAGCAACGCATCCGACAGGGGCGTGCTGGATCTGATCTTCTCCCGGCAGGAGATGGCCTACCCGGTGGTGGCGCCGCCAGGCGTTCCGGCCGAGCGCATGCAGGCCCTGCGGCAGGCGCTCGATGCAGTGATGAAGGATCCCGACTACCTGGCCGACGCGCGCCGGCAGACGCTTGAGACGGAGGGCGTCAAAGGCGCCGAGATCGCGGCGCTGATCGAGCGCCTCTATGCCAGCCCGCCCGAGGTCGTCGCCCGCGCCAAGGCGGCGCTCGAGGACGGCAAGAAGGTTACGGTGAGCAAGTAGCGCCACCAGCAAGCGAGGAACTGACAGTGGACGCAATCGCCGCAGCGGTGTCGTATGACATAAGACGCACCGAGGTGCGTGCCTTCAGCGAGCCGCAGCTTCCGCCCGACGGCGGGCTCCTGCGGGTCGAGCTCTGCGGCGTCTGTGGCAGCGACTGGCCCTACTACCTGAAATATCCCAAGGCGCGCGGCGCGCTGATCCTCGGCCACGAAGCCGTCGGCCGTGTCGCCAAGCTCGGGTCGTCGGCGGCCGCGCGCTTCGGCATCAAGGAGGGCGACCGCGTCGCGCTGGAAGAGTATTTGCCCTGCGGCCACTGCCGCTATTGCCGCAGCGGCGACTTTAGGCTCTGCGACGAGACCGACACGCTCAATCGCCCGCCGGACGATCCGACCATCCGCTACGGCTCGACGCCCGTCTCGGTCGCGCCCGCGCTCTGGGGCGGCTACAGCCAGTATCAGTACCTGCACCCGAACGCGGTGTTCCACTGCGTGCCCGATCACGTGCCCGCCAAGCTCGCCACGCTCGCGCTGCCGCTCGGCAACGGCGTCGAATGGACCTACCTGCAGGGCGGCGTGAAGCTCGGCGAGGTGGTCGTGATCCAGGGGCCGGGCCAGCAAGGGCTCGCCTGCACGGTCGCCGCCAAGGAGGCGGGCGCCGGCGCGATCATCGTGAGCGGATTGGGCGTGGACGCGCGCCGGCTCGCGCTGGCGCGGCAGCTCGGCGCCACCCACACGGTCAACGCCGAGGAGCAGGATCTGCGCGACGCGGTGCGCGACATCACCGGCGGCGACATGGCCGACCTCGTCATCGACTGCGCCTCGGGGGGGCCCGCCACCGTGGTGAGCGCGATCCATATCGCGCGCAAGAGCGGACGCATCATCCTGGGCGGGCGCAAGTTCAAGACCGTGCCCGAATTCAACAGCGATCTCCTGATCACGCGCTTCCTCACCGTCAAGGGTATGCGCGGCCACAGCTACCAGAGCGTCGAGCTGGCGCTCGGGATCATCGCGGGCGGCAAATATCCGCTCGATCAAATGTGCACGAACGTGTTCCCGCTCGCCGAGACCGACCGCGCGCTGCACACCGTCGGCGGCGAAGGCGAGCCTGGTGCGATCCATGTCGCGGTCGATCCATGGGGGTGACAGGCGAAACAGCTGACTCTCCCCTCGTCATGCCCGGCCTTGTGCCGGGCATCCACGTCTTTACACTTCCGCTCAGCATCAAAGTCGTGGATGGCCGGGACAAGCCCGGCCATGACGATGGGGATGGCCCGGTGACAGACAGCTCAGATCAAAGAGGGATCGCATGACCGCGCACGACAGTGCGATAGGCAAAGCCAAGTCGAGCGCGCCCGCGGCCGAGCTCGTCGACATCGGCGAGCAGGCTAGGCTGTCGGCGCGCCGGCGCGAGCGCATCATGAGCTTCGCCTCCCCGCTCGGCCTCCTGCTGATCTGGGAGATCGCCGGGCGGCTGGGCTTCATCGACGTCCGCTTCTTCCCGACGCCCTCGAGCATCATCGGCGTCATGGCCGACATGCTGATGAGTGGGGAATTGATCGAGCACGTCCTGATCAGCCTGCAGCGCATCTCCCTTGGCTTTCTGCTCGGCGGCATCCCGGCGATCCTCATCGGCATCACCATGGGGATTTCACGGCCCGTCCGCGCCCTGGTCGACCCGCTGATCGTCGCCACCTACCCGATCCCCAAGAGCGCGATCCTGCCGTTTATCCTGCTGATCTTCGGGCTCGGCGAGATGTCGAAGGTCGTCATGGTGGCGATCGGCGTGTTCTTCCCGGTTGCAATCAACGCGACTGCGGGCGTGCTGCAGATCGCACCGATCTATCTCGACGTCGGCAAGAGCTTCAAGGCCGGCCGCTGGGACACCTTCCGCACCATCGCGCTCCCCGGCGCGCTGCCGTTCATCATGACCGGCATCAAGCTCGGCGCCGGCCTCGCGCTCATTTTGATTGCGGTCGCCGAGATGGTCGGCGCCAAAAGCGGGCTCGGCTACATGATCTGGAGCGCTTGGGAGACGTTTGCGGTCGCCAAGATGTATGTCGGCCTGTTCACCATCGCGCTGATCGGCATCGGCATCAGCTTCCTGCTGCGCGAGGTCGAGCGCGTTGTCATCCGATGGAAAGTGGACGCATGACCGCGGCCGCTACTCCTGCTCCGCGGCGCCCGATCAAGATCCGCATCAATCATCTGATCAAACGGTTCCGCAATCTGGTGGCGATCGACGACGTGTCGATCGAGATCGAGGAAGGCACCTTCTTCGCGATCGTCGGCCCCTCGGGCTGCGGCAAGACCACCATGCTGCGCATTCTGGGCGGGCTCGAGACCGTCACCAGCGGGACGTTCGAGATCGCCGATCCGGCGCCCGGGCGGCCACAATATTCCATCATCTTCCAGGGCGACTCGATCTTTCCCTGGATGACGGTGTGGGACAACGCGGCCTATGGGCTGCGCATGCGCAAGGCGCCGAAGGCGGAGATCGAGGCCTCGGTGTCGCACTGGCTCGACCGCACCGGCCTCACGCGCTATGCCACGCTCTATCCCCATCAGCTCTCGGGCGGCATGCGCCAGCGCGTCTCGATCGCGCGCGCCTTCGCCAACGACCCGGAGGTGCTGTTGATGGACGAGCCGTTCTCGGCGCTCGACGAGCAGAACCGCACCATTCTGCAGCAGGAGCTGCTGCGCATCTGGGAGGTCGACAAGAAGACCGTCGTCTTCATCACCCACAGCGTCGACGAGGCGGTGACGCTCGCGGACAAGATCATGGTGATGACCGCGAGCCCCGGCCGCGCCAAGTCCATCATCGATGTGACGCTGGAGCGCCCGCGCAACGTGCTCGAGCTGCGCAACGACCCGCGTTACGGCCAGATCGTCTATGGCATCTGGGGGCATCTCAAGGACGAGGTCGAGCGGGCGAGGCTGTAGGACCGCCCCCTGGCATGGGGCTCGCCTGGAAGAAAAGTGTCCGAAAAGACAAACACTGGCGGCACTTGCAATCATGGCTGTGAATGACCCATCAGATAAGCCCCAACTCTCGTCGCGGCGGCCGCGGGGACCTGCTATGCTGCCCCTGACTCGGCGCACCCAAGAACTGGCCGCGCCGCGCCCCCGTCGTGGACCCACCGCGGCGGCGCCGATCGAGGAAGGAGCATTCATGCGCAACGTTCGTTGGCTGAATTTGCGTCCAGTCTCCCGATGGCTCAGGTCGCTGTTAGCCGCGACGTTCGCCGCCATGCTCCTGAGCAGCCCCGCCCCTGCTGAAACCGCGTCGCTCGATGAGCTGATCTCGGCGGTGGTCAAGATCAAGACCCACATCAATCCCGACGGGCGCACCGTGCAAGGTCTCGGCCGCAATCGCGAGGGCTCGGGCGTCCTGATCGACGCCGACGGGCTGATCCTCACGATCGGCTACCTCATGGTCGAAGCCTATGCGGCCGAGGTCATCACCAACGACGGGCGCACGCTCCCGGCCAGCATCGTCGGCTACGATCATGAGACCGGCTTCGGCCTCCTGCGCACGATCGAGCCGCTCAAGATCAAGCCGTTCACATTCGGCAAGATCGCCGACGTCAAGGAGAAAGACGTCGTGGTGGTCGCGAGCGGCGGCGGCGCCAGCATGGTGGTGCCGGTGCGCGTGGTCGGCAAGCGCGAGTTCGTGGGCAACTGGGAATACCTGCTCGAGGAGGCAATCTACACCTCGCCGCCGCATCCGTCCTGGAGCGGGGCCGCGCTGATCAACCGCGAGGGCAAGCTGATCGGCGTCGGCTCGCTGATCGTCGGCGATGCCGCCGGCACCAAGGAGAACAATCCCGGCAACATGTTCGTGCCGATCGACCGGCTGGCGCCGATCCTCGGCGATCTCCTGTCCGAAGGTCGCCCGTCGGGGCCCGGCCGGCCATGGCTTGGCATGAACGCCGACGAAGCGCACGGGCGACTGCTGGTCAGCCGCGTGACGCCCGGCGGACCGGCCGACAAGGCCGGCATCCAGCGCGGGGACGTGATCATCAGCGTCAACGGCGAGACCCCGACCGGCCTGACCGATTTCTATCGCAAGGTCTGGGCGCAGGGCAGCGCGGGCGCCGTGGTCGGGCTCGACGTCCGGCATAACAACACGGTGCAGCACGTCGACATCAAGTCGATCAACCGCCTCGATCATCTCAAGCTGAAGTCGACGTTCTGAACCAGATAAGTCGCGCCCCCGCGCGTCAGCAGGACGTGGCAGTAAAGGAATATCTGATGGGCCGTGGCGTCCGACTCCTGTGCGTGCTCGCACTTGCGTGGCTTGGCCAGGTCGGCCCTGCGGCCGCGGCCAACGTGGCGGTTCTGATGCCTGGCTCGAGCGGCATCGTTCCCGGCGATTTCCTGGTGCGCAACGAAGGCAAGTTTCGGAGTGCCGGCATCCGCACCGTCATGACGACGTCGCCCTCAAGCGCGGCCGAGGCGGTTGCGGCGGAAATCGCCCAAGGCCGGAAGATCGTCATGGTCGGCATGAGCAAGGGCACCGTCGACGTGGCTTCGGCGCTCGCATCGGGAGCGCGGCCGACCGGTGCCGTATTCGTCTCCGGCATCCATTCTCGCGTCATGGCAACGCTCGGCTCGCCGGGCGTGCTGCCCGCGACGCTCGTTGTCCATCACAGCCAGGATGTCTGCCGGTTCACGTTGCCGAGCGACGCATCCCGCTTCGTCGCCTGGGCCGGCGGCAAGGCCCGGATGCAGTGGATCAATACAACCGGCGAGCCAAGCTCGAACCCCTGCAACGCGCAGGGCGCTCATGGCTTTTTCAGACAGGACGGCCCCGCCGTTTCTGCCATCATCGCCTTCGTCAAGTCGCACTGATCCCGCGCTTGTTCCGAAAGCGACCCGCTTACGATTAACGATCCTCGCTCGTCTGCTGGGCTTGCCGCGCCCGCTCCGGCGCGCAAGACTTGCGCCTTCAAGACTTGCGCCTTGTCGCGAAAGACCCGTGGGAGGTGGAGAACGATGGCACGATACAGCTACAGCCGCAGGCATTTCATGGGCTTCTCGGGCGCCGGCATCGCCAGTCTCGTGCCGTGGCCGGGCAGCGTAGCGCTGGCGCAGGTCAATTCCGCACTCGAGCCCGATCTCATCGTGCTCAACGCCAAGGTCTACACGGTCGACCCGCTGGAGCCGAGAGCGGAAGCCTTCGCGGTCAAGGCCGGCCGGTTCGTCGCCGTGGGCAGAAGCGAAGACATCAAATCGCTGGTCGGCAAGCGGACGCAAACCTTCGACGCGAAACAGATGACGGTCGTGCCGGGCTTCATCGACGCCCACAATCATGCACCGGGCGCGATCCTGCTTTACGATGTGATTGTCGGCAATCCGTACCAGGTCGAGTTCGTGACGATCGCCAGCATCGTCGACAAGCTCAAGGAACGGGCGCGCGCGACGCCACCGGGATTCTGGGTGGAAGGCTTCTTCTTCGACGACACCAAGGTCGAGGACAAGCGACCACTCACCGTTCACGATCTCGATCAGGTGTCGCGCGAGCACCCGGTCTCGGTCCGTCACCGTGGCGGCCACACCACTTATTACAACAGCAAGGCGTTCGAGCTCGCCGGCGTGACCAAGGCTACGCCGAACTCGGCGGCCGGCACCTTCGATCGCGACGCCAATGGCGAGCTCAACGGCCGGGTGACCGACCGCGCCCGCAACGTGTTCCTCAACGTCGGCAAGCGGCCGACCTATAGCGCAGAGCAGATACTCCTTCGCAACCGCGACGCGCTGGCCTTCATCTCCAAGCAGTTCGTCCGCTATGGCCTCACCAGCGTGCACCACCAGGGCGGCGATCTGTTCGCCCTGCAGCAAGTGCGGGCGCGCGGCGACCTTCTCCACCGCGTGAGCTATGAGGCGCAGGACGACATGCTGGAGGCGATGATCGCCAAGGGCATCACGACCGGTTTCGGCGACGAGTGGATCAAGTTCGGCGCCACCGCCGAGCACACCTGCGACGGCTCGTTCTCGGAGCGCACCATGGCGCTCAGCGTGCCCTATCCCGGAGTCGAGCCGCCGTACCAGGGCAACGTCACCACCACCCAGGCCGATCTCAACGCCTGGGTCGAGCGGGTGCACCGCGCCGGCATCCAGGTCAACTGCCACGCCAATGGCGACGTCACCATCGACATGGTGCTCACCGCGTTCGAGCGCGCCCAGCGGCTCTACCCGCGCCCGAGCTTTCGGCCCAAGATTACCCACTGCACCTTGATCAACGAAGACCTGCTGCGACGCATCAAGGCGACCGGCGCCGTGCCGGCGCCGTTCACCTCCTATGGCTACTACAATTCCGACAAGTTCCGTTTCTACGGCGAAACCCTCATGCAGCGCTGCATGGCCTATCGCTCCTTCGCCGACGCCGGCATTCCGGCGGCGGCCGGCTCGGACTTCAGCCCCGGGCCATTCGCCCCGATGATGGGCATGCAGGGCATGGTGACGCGCAAGGGATGGAACGGCGAGACCTGGGGCGCCAACCAGCGCATCAGCGTGGCCGAGGCGCTCCGGGTGCTCACCATCAACGGCGCTTACGCGTCGCACGAGGAGGCGCTCAAGGGCTCGATCACGCCGGGCAAGCTTGCCGATTTCGTGGTTCTCGCCGACGATCCACACACGGTCGATCCGGACAAGATCAAGGACATCGAGATCGTGCGGACGGTGACGGGCGGCAACGCGGTGTACCAGGCGTGATGGGACCGATCGCGGTCCTGCACTGTCATAGAGCGAGCTGAGGCAGGCCCCAGGGCTTGCGGCCTTGAAGCCGCATGGGTTAGGGACGGCCCTATCCGATCCACGGGCCGCGCCCGACCCACCGCCACGTCTGGAGAATGCCAGCATGCCGCTCAGCGAGGACATCCGCCGCGTCGTCACCACCGTCGATAAGGACGGCAAGGCCGTGGTTCTGTTCGACGGCGCCAACCCGCACAAGGTCGTGCGCCCGAACCGCAGCGTGACCTCGCGGCTTGTCTGGGTGACCGATCAGACGCCCGCCGACATTTCGGGCTCCGCGGACCGGGCGACGACCAACATCGGCATCGCGCCGCCCGCGAACGGCTCGGTGTTCCGGATCATCGATATCCCGCCGACCCCGCCCGAGATCGAGACGCTTGAAAAGGACTACCTGCACAAGCAGATCGGCGACCATGCGCCCAGGAAGGGCCTGCCGCCGCGCCACCCGCTGATGCATCGAACACTCACCATCGACTACGCCATCATCATGCAAGGCGAGATCGACATGCTGCTCGACGACAGCGAGGTTCATCTCAAGGCCGGCGACGTGCTGATCCAGCAGGGCACCAACCACGCCTGGGTCAACCGGGGAACCGAGCCCTGTCGCATCGCATTCATCCTGATCGAGTCCAAGGAGCCGTAAGGGCCAGCGCAGCGGGCCGCGCTTGCCAGGCCGGCACGAAGTCCCTAGGTTCGCGGCAATCCGTCACATCCCGCCAGGAGCCCCGATGACGAGCCGGATCGGCCAGTACAAGCCTTTGCAATGGTTTGCCTTTTTGTCCATTTTGGCGGGTGCCGGCTCGCCCGCCCATGGCCAGGCTGACATCGCCACCTACCAGGGCGCCGACCGCAGCCAGAAGATCCTTGAGGGCGCCAAGAAGGAAGGCACCCTGACGATCTACACGTCGGCGACCGTCGACGACATGACGACGCTGACCATCGCCTTCACTAAGAAATACGGGATCAAGACCCAGGTCTGGCGGGCGAGCTCCGAAAACATCATCCAGCGCTCGGCAACCGAGGCGCGCGGCGGCCGTTTCGATGTCGACGTTTTCGAGACCGACGGCGTCGCCATGGAGGCGGTGTACCGGGAAAAGCTCCTGCAGGAGGTCCGCTCTCCGCTGCTGGCCGACCTGATGCCCGAGGCGATCCGCCCGCACAAGGAATGGATCGGCGACCGGGTGCAGATCTTCACCGCCGCCTACAACACCCGGCTGGTCAAGAAAGACGACCTGCCGAAGAGCTATGACGACCTCACAAACCCTAAGTGGAAGGGCAAGCTCGGCATCGAAGCGGGCGACTATGATTGGTTCTCCGCCGTCGTCAGCGAGCTCGGCGAGGAGAAGGGGCTAAAGCTCTTTCGCGAGATCGTGGCCAAGAACGGCCTGTCGATCCGCAAGGGCCATACGCTGATCGCCAATCTGGTTGTGTCGGGCGAAGTGCCGCTCGCCTTGACCACCTATCTCTACAAGGCTCTGCAGCTCAAGAACGACGGCGCGCCGATCGACTACCTCGTGCTGCCGCCGCAGATCGCGCGCGCGCAGGGCACCGGGATGGCGCGCAAGGCCCCCCACCCGCACGCCGCGGTCCTGTTCATGGACTTCCTGTTGTCGGATGCGCAGGAGATTCTCGCCAAGCGCGATTTCATTCCGACCAATATCAAAGTCAAGCCGCTGCCGGCCAGCATGCCGCTCAAGTTCGTCGATCCCGCAACGCTGCTCGACCAGAACGACAAGTGGGAAAAGCTCTACAAGGACATCATCACCGCGCGCTAGACCGCGCCCGCAGAGAAAAAGGAGACGCTCATGGGTGACAAGCAACACGACCCCGATCGCGACCGCATCTTCGTCCGCGCGCTCGAAGGCAAGTACAGCCTCAAGGACGAGCTCGGCCGGCTGCGCGCGATGCCGCGCGTGATCAAGGGCAAGGACCTCAAGCTCGACGGCGGCCCGCAGCATTTCAGCCGCCATTATGTCGAGCCCGAGGATGGGCGCACCCAGACGCTCCACATCCACCTTGAGGAATATGCTCCGGGCGGCACCACCCAGAAGCACGGGCATGTCAACGAGGCCGCTTTCTACATCCTCGACGGCGCCGGCTACGAGATCCACGACGGCGTGCGCTACGACTGGAAGGCGGGCGACATCGCGATCGTGCACAACAACTGCGTGCACCAGCACTTCAACGCCAGCGCCAAGGAGCCCGCCCGCGCGCTCGTGATCAAGACCAAGCCGATGTACCTGTTCATGAACATGCTGTTCCAGCACACGGTCGAGAAGCGGCCGAAGACGCCGTCCGCCACGCAGGGCAACTTCGTCCCGCGCCAGGAGGAAGAGAACTACAACTATCCGACCGACGAGAAGGCCGACGCCTGAACGGCGCGCAGCAGCAGCAACGAACAGGAGCGAGGTTTGAACGATGGCGTGGGATGAAGCGAAGACGTGGCTCTCGGGCTCGGCCCAGGGCAGTCACTACCAGAACCTGCTGGCGGAAGCGACCGACATGCCGCGCCGCAATTCGCAGCGCCGGAAGATTGTGCGTCCGGACGAGATGCCCTGGGAGATGTCGCGGCAAGGTCTGCTCAAGCACCTGCTCAATGCCGGCATGAACACCCGCATGGAGACGGTCGACGCCTACATGCAGATCATCCCGCCCAGCAGCCGCTCCGGCAAACACCGCCACCTCGCGGAGGAATGCCTCTACGTCGTGGAAGGCCACGGCTACGACCTGCACCAGGACTGCGATGTCGAGATCACCGACACCTACCAGTGGAAGCCGCAGGGCGATGTGAAGCGCTTCGAGTGGGAAGCGGGCGACGTGATCTACATTCCGCCCTGCACCATCCACCAGCACTTCAACGCCGATGCGGCCCGCCCGGCGCGGCTGATCTCCTGCATCAACCGCATCTACAAGAATTCCGGCCTCAACGACCTCGAGCAGATCGAGGACGCGCCGGAATACGACCCCAAGGTCGTGCTCACCGCCGACCTGGTGGCGAAGTACATCGCGGCGGCGGCGAAGAAGGTGGCGTAGCTGTCCTGCCGAGGTCTCTCCGCTGTCGTCCCCGCGCAGGCGCGGACCCATAACCACCGTTGTTACTGACGGCCGTGCCATATTGCTTAGCTGCGGCGTATGGGTCCCCGCCTGCGCGGGGACGACAGCAACATAGGCTGTGCATTCAAGAGGCCTTCGGCCCGCCCCTGAACAACCGCACGATCGCGTCCCACAGCACCTTCGCCATCAGGGCAAAGCCTGAGATTGGCTTCGCAGCGACCGGCGGCGCGGCCGACGCCGCAGCTTCGGGCGCAGCCGAAACAGCCGGCGCGCTCCCCAACTGCGCCTTCAGGTTATTCGCGAACTGATTGATGATCTGCGCGGCGGTCGCCTGGATCATGCCGACACCGCGGCCGTATTGCGCGACCGCGCCCGACAGCGAAAGATCGGTGTGGACCAGCACCTTGGAGCCCGTCGCCACCGGCTCGAGCCGGAATGTGGCGGTGGCATTGGCGCCGCCGCGGCCCTTGGCGTCGGTCCCTTGCGCCTTCACCCGCGCGCGATGGTTGGCGTTGTCGATCTCCTCGAACATCACCGTGCCCGCAAAGGTGAGCGCCACCGGGCCGAGCCGCACGCCGATCTTGCCCTTGTAGGTCTTGTCGTCGACCACCTCAGTCAATTCGGCGCCCGGCATGCAGGGCGCGATGCGCCTGATGTCCATCAGCACCGGCCAGGCTTCGGCCGGCGGCAGCGGCACCTCGAAGGAATTATCGAACTCCACGGCAACGGGCTCCTCTCACAAGGCAAGCGGCAAGCTTGAGCCGACCATATCCCATGACCACAGTGGACTTGTCCAAAGCGTTGACAAGGCCGCCAATTCTGCCAGGGTCGGCGTGAATTCGCATCAGAGGACGTAATCCTTGGCCAAAGACGAACCTGCTGCCCCCGTAGAGCCCGGCCCCGGCCACAACAATCCATTCGCGGACGTGGTGTGGGAGCGCAAGACGCGGCATCGCATCTTCGTGCGCGCGCTCGAAGGCACCTACGGCAACCTGGTGCACGATCTCTACAGCCAGCCGCGCGTCTATCGCACCCGCGACCTCAAGTGGAAGGGCGGGCCGGGCAGCTACGGCAAGAAGATCATCAATCCGCAGGCCGTGAAGGTCGCGCAGTCGATCGAGACCCACATGGAGGTCTACGCGCCGCACGGCAAGACCAGCAAGCACGGCCACATGAACAGCGCGGTGTTCTTCGTGCTCAAGGGCAAGGGCCACGACGTGCACGACGGCCGCCGCTACGATTGGGAAGCGGGCGACGCCATGATTGTCGAGAATGCCTGCGTGCACCAGCACTTCTCGGACGAGGACGACGACGAGTGCATCCTCCTGGTCATGAAGGCGAAGCCGCTGTTTCTCTTCATGCACATGCTGTTCCAGAAGGTCTCCGAGTGGCCACCGAAAGTGCCGACCGAGAAGCAGCTCACCTTCGTGCCGCCCGGCGATTTGTAGGCGCTTGCCGGCGCGCGCCGCTTGCTCCGCCCTCATCCAGAGGAGCGCGCGCAATGCCGAGGGCGCGGCACAACGGGTCTCACGCGGCGCGCGTCTCGAAGGATGGGGGCGGCCCATGGTTCGAGACGCACGCACCGCAGCCAAGTGTACGCAGGCTGAGCCTGCTATGGCGTGCTCCTCACCATGAGGCCGATTGGGGCCTCACAATCACTCAATGATGATGGTCGTGCGCGGGCACGTCGCCGTGATGGTGATGGTCGTGATCGTGGGCGTGGGCGCGGTCCATCGCCTCCCCTTCGCCATAGCCCATCATCATGGCTTCGATCACCTTGCGCAGCGGATCCTCCGACAAGGCGAGATGGCCGGCCAGAAAGCCTGCGAGCCGCGCGAACACGAGGGGCTGCATGGCGAGACGCTCGTAGCGCTGCGCAGGCTCGCCCTGCTCCCCATCGCGCGCGCAGCGGCTCAAGGCATCGGAAAACAGCTTGTCGAGGTACTGATTGAGGTCGGCCGGCTCCTTCGGCGCGGCGCCCTGCTGCGCGAGCAGGGCCTGCGCGTGGGCGCGGAAGCGCGCGTAGAGCCGCGCTTCGATCTCGCCCTCGTCGTCATCCATATCGCCGCACATGCCGGGCTCCTTCCTCGCTCATTCCGCGCCGCGCCATCAGGCGCAACGCCGGAATCCGGAATTGGTCCCCCAGAGATAGTGATGTTCTTACCGATAGGAAAGGTTCCCGGGTTCCCGGACCTGCGCTTTCACGCCGCCCTGGAATGATACGGAGGGTCAGAAACCTTCCGCGTTTTCGAGCTGATCGAACCAGTCGAACCCGATCTGCTTGATCACCCGGCTGTTGATCACGATGATGCGCGCCTCGTTCGCCGGATCGGCGTTGACGTGCTTATGGATGCAATAGGGCGGGATGTAGATGAAGTCGCCCTGCTCCCAGTCATAGCGCTTGGGCCCGGCCTCCCACTCGAATTCCATGGTGTCGTGGACGTCGAACCTGACGTCCCAGTGCAGGTCATAGCCTTTGCCCTCGACCACGTAGATCACCTCCTCGGAGAGGTGCCGGTGCTTGCCCGAGGCCTTTCCGGGCGGCAGGAACTGCATGTAGATGTCGAGGCAGCACTCCTTGGTGTCCATCTTCTCGTTGATGATGTGCTTGATCAGACCGTCGGGCGAGCGCTCGAACGGCATGTCGGCCGCCTTCACCAGGTTGAGGCGGCCGGCATAGTCCTGGCGGAACTGCTCCGACGCCTTCACCGCCTCGGCGAAGAAGTTGACCTCTTTGGTCTGCGCATGGGCGCGCGCGCGCTCGCGCGGATCGATGATGCCGCTCATAATCTCTCCTATTCCGCTGCTTCGCTCTGGGTCATCTTCGGCGGCAGGTCGGGCAGCTCGGCCTGGTAGGTGTCGTCCATGCGCGGCTGCATGCCGTGCTTGGCGAGCTCCTGCGCGAACAGGCTCCTGACCTCCGGCCGCTCGTCGGCGTAGTCGATCTGGTCGCCGCCGATGCGCCGGCTGATCCAGGCGGTCGGCACCCCTTGCGCATTGCGGATGAGCGCGACCTCGTGCTTGAAGGCGAGATAGCGCGCCGGCGTCGGCCCGGTGTTGAAGTGCTGGTGGAACCACTTGTTGGGCGGCACGATCAGGGTGCCGACCTGCCAGTCGTAGCGTTGCGGCTCCTCGCCCTCCTGCCACATCAGCGAGAAGCCCTCGCCGGTCAGGATGATCACATGCGCGCTCGGCCCGTGGCAGTGCGCCTTCTTGTAGGTGCCGACCGGGAACTGGGAGATGTGGCTCGACATCGAGCCCTTCGCCATGTTGAAGCGGATATGGCCGCCGCCGGCGCCGCGCTCCTTGGCGCTGATCAGCGGCAGGTTGACCGCGTCGGGCACGAAGTTCGTCATCAGCAGGAAGCCGTTCTTCTCCGCCTTGGGCGTGAAATAATCCGGCTCGCCGGCAAAGCGATTCTTGAAGTCGAAGCGCGAATTGAACACGAAATTGCTGTCGTCATACATGTTCATGACCGCCGGCGCGTTGGTGACGCCGACGTAGCGGGCCGCCTCCTGGCCCGAGCCGTTGAAATGCTGGTGCCAGCAGTTGAGCGGGATCGCGAACATGGCGCCCGCCTTCCACTCGAAGGTGATGCGCTTGCCCTGGTCGTTCCAGACGCTGGTCGAGCCGCGGCCTTCCAGAATCAGGATCATCTCCTCGAACAGCTGGCGCTGCGGCGCGAGCTTGCCGCCGGGCGGAATGGCGCAGACGTAGCAATCGTTCGAGGTGCGCGACGCGTCATGGTTGATGAAGACGCCGGCGCCTCCGCGGCGCGGCCAGGGCTTGAGGTCGACCGTCCGCAGGTTCGCCACGTATTGCGCGCCGATGACCTCGAGCCCCTCCTCTCGCACCCAGCGCAAGTAGGACGTGTCCTTCTCGGTCGCGAATTTCTTGGCGAATTCGTCGGAAACGGTCGGACTTCTGGCCATTCAAGCTCCCTCCGGGCAGAAATTTCAGGCTACATTAGCGGGCAACGCCCTTACGTCAACAACGGCGGCCCGCGCGGCATCGCACGACATTGGAGGAAAAGGACCCATGCTGTTCGGCCTCTATGCGCCCGTCCCGCACGTCACGGTGGGCTCAAAGGAGATCACCCGCTCGGTGAAGGGTGCGCTCGCTCCGCTCCCGGCCGGCGAGGTCGATCCGGCCTTCTCCCTCGCCAAGGATGTGCTGTGCGCCGCGGATGCGGCAGGCTTCGACCTCTGCCTCTACGCCGAGCGCCACCTCGGCGCCGACTTCGAGGCCTGGATTCTCGCCTCAGCCATCAGCTCCTGGACGCCCCACATCCGCGCCATGCCGGCGGTGCATCCCGGCCTCTGGCACCCCACGCTGATCGCCAAGATGGCGGCCTGCCTCGACCGGCTGACCCCCGGACGTATGGCGATCAATCTCGTCACCGGCTGGAACGAGGTCGAGGCGCGGATGTATGGCGGCGACATCCTGCTGCACGAGCACGACCGCTACATCCGCGCCGAGGAGTTCATCCAGGTGCTGCGGGGGATGTGGAGCGACACGCCGTTCTCGTTCGACGGGCAGTTCTATCAGGTGACGGCGTCGCAGCTTCTCCTCAAGCCCGCCACCTCGCCACCGCCTGAGATCTTCACCGCGAGCCGGAGCGAGCGCGGACTCGAGATGGTGGCGAAATATGCGGACTGGTGGTTCCTCGACTACGACAAGAGCGCGGCCGACGTCGGCGGCGTGATGGCGAGCCTGCAGCGCGCCATCGCCGATATGGACCGCCGCGCCGCCCGCCATGGCCGCAAGGTGCGCTATGCTTTCAACCCGTTCGTCGCCTTCGGCACGAGCGAGGAGGCCGCGATCGAGCGGGCAAAGCGGCTACTGACGCCCGATGAGCCCGATGCCGACATGCGCAAGATGATGTCGCGGGTGGGACCTGCGATGAAGTCGGGCTGCATCGGACGGCCCGACCAGGTGCGTGCGCAGCTCATGCGCTATGCCGACATGGGCATCGAGCTGTTTCTGCTGAAGTTCGTGCCGACGGTGGACGAGGTTCGAGCCATCCGGGACGAGATCATCGGTCCGCTGCACACACGCACGCATGAAACTTCACACAAGATGCCCGCGACCGCCTGAACAGGGACGACAATATGTCTTGGTACGCACGCACAATCGCCATAAGCGCCATCGCCATCATCACCGGCGTGCCTTCGGCACGCGCGCTGACGCCTGAGGAGATCGTCAACTACCGCGGCGCGGATCGCGAGCAGGTGCTTATCGAGGGCGCCAAAAAGGAGGGGCAGGTCGTCCTCTACTCGGCGCTGATCGTCAACCAGATGCTGCGCCCGCTGTCGGCGGGCTTCATGAAGAAATATCCGTTCCTCAAGATGAGCTACTACCGCGCCGACTCCGAGGAGCTGTTGGCCAAGCTTTCGGCCGAGACGCGCGCCAACAACGTGGTCGCCGATGTGTTCGAAGGCTCAGGCGGCGGCGAGATCGCAGTCGAGGCCGGATTCACGCAAGCCTTCCATTCGCCGGTGCTCAACGATTATCCGAAGATCTACCTCGACCCCAAGGGCCACCTCGCGCCGACGCGCCTCTCCTATTTCAGCATCGCCTACAACACCAAGCAGGTGGCGGTCGACAAGGTGCCGAAGACCTACGAGGATCTCCTCGATCCACAGTGGAAGGGCAAGATGGCATGGCCCTATGCCAACACGGGCCGCCACCTGTTCATGATCAACCTGCGCACGGCCTGGGGTGAGGAGAAGGCTTTTGCCTATTTCCGCAAGCTTGCGGAGCAGAAGATCATCAACTTCGCGTCGGGCAGCGCCCGCACACTGGTCGACCGGGTCATCGCCGGCGAATACCCGATCGCACTCAACATCTACGCGCATCATCCGCTGATCAGCGCCGGCAAGGGCGCGCCGGTGAATGCGCAGCT
Source organism: Xanthobacteraceae bacterium (assembly GCA_036845065.1). GTDB lineage: Bacteria > Pseudomonadota > Alphaproteobacteria > Rhizobiales > Xanthobacteraceae > VAZQ01. Next base: position 20,256 of record DAIUEP010000060.1, read on the forward strand.
CATGGACCCGGTCCCGAGCGCGTCGGGCTCGCTCACGGTGCTCAAGGGCGCCAAGCATCCGCATGCCGCCATGCTGCTCACCGACTTCATCCTCAGCCGCGAAGGCCAGGAGATCATGGCCAAGGCCGAGTATTTCCCCGCCCACCCCGCCGTCGAGGCCGCGCCGCAGCTTGCGAGCATCGTGCCCAAGCGCGCCGGCTACCCGGAAAACTTCGTCAGCCCGCAGAGGCTCAAGGAGGAGTTGGAGAGTACCGACAAGATCATCCAGCAGCTGTTCCGATGAATACCCAACCGTTGTCATCGCCCGCCTTCGCGGGCATGACAGGCTGAGACGCTGGCACTGTGGTCAATTCAATCGAGGGCTCCATGCTCATCACATCCGTTGAGTTCGAGCCGTGCGTGATGCCGCTCGAGGACAAGAACTGGACCTTCGCGCTCGGCACGGCATCGACCTCGCGCGGCTATATCGTGCGGCTCACCTCCGACAGCGGTCATGTCGGTTACGGCTATGCCAACTCCTCCCCGCACATGGGCTCGACCTTCGAGTCGCTGCCGGCGGAGCTCGAGCGCTTCAAGCAGCACGTCCTTGGCAAGGATCCGTTTGCGATCGAGGCAATCCTGATGGCGCTCGACCGCTCGCTCACTGGGGCCAGTCAGGCCAAGGCCGGGATCGACTGCGCGCTGCACGACCTCTGCGCCCGCTCGCTTGGTGTGCCGCTCTACAACCTGCTCGGCGGCAAGGTGCGCGACAAGGTGCCGGTGCTGCGCATCGTGGCGATCAAGACGCCGGCCGAGATGGCGGCGAATGCCGAGAAGCTCCTTGCGCAGGGCTATCGCTACTTCAAGATCAAGGTGCACGGCGACGTCGATGACGACGTCGCGCGCGTCAAGGCGATCCGCGAGCGCGTCGGCGAGGACGCCCACCTCACCATCGACGCCAACCAGTCCTACTCGCCCAAGGACGCGATCACGGCGATCAACCGCATGGCGCAATATCGGCTCGACCTGGTCGAGCAGCCGGTCGCGCGCGACGATCTCAAGGGGCTCGAGCTGGTCACGCGGTCAGTGCCGGTAACGGTCGAAGCCGACGAGGGCGCGGGCACCATCGACGAAATAATGACTCTTGTCTCGAACCGCATCGTCGACGCGGTGAGCCTCAAGATCCAGAAGCTCGGGGGGCTACGCAACGCGCTCGCGGCCGCGCGCATCTGCGAGGCCGGCAAGGTGAAGTACCGGCTTGGCGCCCATGTCGGCACTCGCCTCGGCAACGCGCATGCGATCAACCTCGCCGCCGCGCTCCCGGGCGTCGACTATGCCTGCGAGCTCGGCGAATTCACCCGCATGTTCAACGACCCGTTCGCCGGCATCGAGGTGGTGAACGGTATGCTCAGCGTTCCAAATGGCCCCGGCTGCGGAGTCGAGCCGGTCGCGACGACAGAAAAGCGCACGGCCGCAGCTTTATAACTGCCGGTGCCACAAACTCCGCTGTCGTCCCCGCAAAGGCGCATAGGCGCTAAGATAGGCGCCCGTGTCCCGGATGCGGTGCGGCACGAGCGCATGAAAACCGCTTGACGCAACCTGTGACCGGGAATGCGCTCGTGCTGCGCCGCTGATCCGGGACCGCCACAGGCCGGGACGGTCCCGGGTCTGCAGCGCACCGCGGCCGCTGTTCTCTGCGCTTTCCCCGATGCCTCGGCCGCGCTGCGCTGCGCCCGGGACACAGGGGCCTAATTTAGCGCCTATGCGCCTGCGCGGGGACGACAGCAACAAAATGCTGTGCCATCACAGCAAGGCTTCAAAGCGCAAAGCCCCAAGACTTCAATGCTTCAAAGCCTCAGCGCTTCGCGTCCCGTGACGCTCTTGCCTGTTCCGCCAAATAGCGCCGCAGCCGCTCGCGCACCTCGTCCGCTTGCTCCGGTGTCCAGGTCCGAAAGCCTTCGCCGGTCTTCATGCCGAGCTTGCCGGCCTTCACCTTATCCTGCAGGAACGGGTTCG
>DAIUEP010000061.1:0-22232 GCA_036845065.1 Xanthobacteraceae bacterium
GAAGTTCGTGTCAGAGGTTGCTGCGGCGTATCACGAACTTCGGAAACGGGGCACTAGTGCCGCCGATTTGAAGTTCCTACACCACTTGCGGCGAACTCGGCTAGGAACTTCAAATCGAAAAGCGGCACTAGAATTATAGACTTGCTAGTGCCCCTTGGTTTCCGAAGTTCGTGTCAGAGGTTGCTGCGGCGTATCACGAACTTCGGAAACGGGGCACTAGCCGCTGGGCCGTGTTTCTTGCAGCGTACCCCCGCGCGGTCAAGATGTGGGCGAAATTGATCCGCGGGTGGGTCGCATCGCCATGCCAGCGGTATTGCTGCCCACGCGTAACGTCTCGGGCCGAAAGGCCCTCGCCGGCAGCGCTTATTTGCTTTCTTCAGCGATTTCTTCGACCAGGTCGACGATCCGGCGGCGCAGCTTCGGCTCCTTGATCCGGGTAAACGCTTTGGTCAAAGCGAGACCCTCCGAGGTCGCCAGAAAGTCGGACACATAGGCCGGCGAGGGCGCGTCCTTCATGCCGTCCGGGTGGGGGCTGAGCGAGGGCGCGCCCTCAAAGAAAAAGGCAACCGGGACCTGCAGAATTTGCGAAATCTGCTGCAGCCGGCTGGCGCCGATTCGGTTGGTGCCCTTCTCGTATTTCTGGACTTGCTGGAAGGTCAAGCTGAGCGCATCGCCCAGCTTTTCCTGGCTCATACTCAGCATCATCCGCCGCATCCGAACCCGGCTCCCCACATGTTTGTCGATGGGGTTCGGAGCCTTTTTTACCATAACGATCTCCTATGTGGCTGCGGTTCCGCGTAATGTCCATTTTTAGCGGCAGAACGCAACCTGTATTTGCTAGGTAGATGGGTCATTAACGTGAAAAAAGTGTGCAATACAATACGGACCGTAATCGAATAGAATTGGTTTTTTATAGTTAACCAACCCGCAGTCTCGGGCGCGCTTCGTTAACTATCGGTCGTGCTGACGTTTCTTGCACGCCGACGCAATGCGGCGATGAATGCCATCGCGACGATCACGCTTGCGGGTATGTCGCCGAAGCGTGCGAACGGCGTCATGGCGATCGGCTTCGGCAACGGAGCGTCAAGCACGCCTTCGCTCCCGAGCGGCAGCGAGCGCACCACGCGACCGAGCGGGTCCACCACGACTGAAATCCCCGTATTGGCCGCCCGTACCAATGGCAAGCCTTCCTCGATCGCACGCAGACGCGCCTGCTGGAGGTGTTGATAGGGGCCCGAGCTGATGCCGAACCAGCCGTCATTCGTGAGATTGAGCATCCAGCCGGGGCGCTCGCCGCCGGCCGGCAAGGCGGCGCCCGGAAAGATGATCTCGTAGCAGATCAGCGGCGCCAGGCTCGGGGCTCGCGGCACGGCGAGGATGCGCCGGCGATCGCCCGGAATGAACCCACCCACCACTTTGGTTAGCTGCATGAATCCGAGCCGCTCCAATCGGTCTTGGAACGGCAGATACTCGCCGAACGGAACCAGATGCACCTTGTCATAGACCGACAGCACCGAGCCGTCGTGGTCGATGATGTAGATCGAGTTGTAGGCGCGGGTGACTGAAGCGGTGGGTGCGCCCTCCGGCGCCCGTATCGCGCCCGTGATCAGCACCGTGCCTTCCGGCAGGAGCGCCGCAATCTGGGCCAGCGCGTCCGCCTCCCGGGTGAGAAAGAATGGGAACGCTGATTCAGGCCAGATCAGGTGTGTCACATCCGCGATGCCGGTCGCCTGTGGTCCGCTCGCGCGGTCGGACAAGGCAATGTAGCGGTTCATCACCGCCTGTTTCTGCGAATACTTGAACTTGTCATCCTGCTGCAGGTTGGGCTGCATGATGCGCAGCCGCACATTGTCGACATAGGCGGTCGGCGTCCCCCACAGGCGCACGGTGCCATAGGTTGCCATCGCCACAAGGACGAGCGTGCTGAGTGCCGGCGCCAGCCAGCGGCGCCTGGTGTCGGCTGGATCGTCCGCGAGCACCGCGAGCGACGCATAGACCGCGATCGCGATCACGGTCAGGCCCCAGAGGCCGATCAGCGCGCCGGTCTGGGCCAGCGGCAAGGGTGTGGCGAGCGCATAGCCGAAGGCATTCCAGGGAAAGCCGGTCAGGATGTGCCCGCGCAGCCATTCCGCAACCGTCAAACCGACCGTGAGCGCCAGCACGCGCGCTGCTCCCTTGCTCCACAGGAGCCGGGCCAGCGCCAGGCCAAGGGCCGTGAACAGCGCCAGACCCGCCGGCATCAGAATGACCGCGAACGGCAGCAGCCAGCCAAAGGTCTTGGCGTCGACCAGGAAGGCATGGCCGATCCAGTAGAGACCGGCGAGGAAGTAGCCGAAGCCGAACCACCAGCCGACCACAGCAGCCGACCTGACGGCGCTGCGGCCGCCGCCGGCGGCACCATCGACCAGCCAGACCAGCACCGGAAAGGTGAGGAACGGGATCGGCCAGACGGACAGCGGCGGCAGGGCCAACGCGGTCGCGGCACCGGCCCCAAAGGCGATCAGGATGCGTCGCCACCCCCATGACAGGACGATCGAATGGGCGAGGCGGGCAAGCGTCACGGTTGGGTCGAGGCCTTGGTGGGATCGGGATTGGCGGGCTGCTCGCCAGGGGATGCCGGTGCCCCGGCGGGGCGGGGCCGTGCCGCACTGCCGCCCGGGCGATCCGGGCTCCGGTAGATCTTGAGCCGCTTCACGCGGCGGGGATCGGCGTCGAGCACCTCGATCTCGAACAGGCCGGGCCCGGGCACGACCTCGCCGCGCACCGGCAGGCGGCCGATGCGGGTCGCGATGTACCCGGCGAGCGTGTCGACCTCCTTGGCGATCTCTCCGACGTCAAACTCCGGCCCGATGATCGCGGTCGCGTCCTCGAGGCTGGCGCGCGCGTTGGCGAGGTAGGACCCGTCGGCCTGGCGCACCAGGCCCGGCGCCAGGTCCTCGTCGTGCTCGTCGGCGATCTCGCCCACGATCTGCTCGACGATATCCTCCATCGACACGACCCCGTCGGTTCCGCCATACTCGTCGACGACGAGCGCGAGGTGGATGCGGGTCGCCTGCATCTTGGCGAGCAGGTCGAGCACCGGCATCGAGGGCGGCGCAAACAAGAGCTCGCGCACCAGCTTGGCGGCCGACAGTGACATCGCAAGATCGATCGCCTTGAGATCGAGGCCGGTCGGCAGTGGTTGCCGGGGCTGGTCGCCGGCCTTGGCGGCCGCCTCGGCTGCGCGCCCGGTCATCAACGCGATCAGGTCCCGGATGTGAACCATCCCGATGGTATCGTCGAGCGTCTCGTCATAGACGACGAGCCGCGAATGGGCCTGGCTTGCGAATACCTTCAGCAGCTCGCCGAGCGCGATGTCCTTCTGCACCGCGACAATATCGGCGCGCGGCACCATCACGTCCGCCACTCGCCGTTCGCGCAAGCTGAGGATGTTCCACAGCATCGCGCTTTCTTTGGGCGAAAAGCCGGTCTCGCTCGCAGCCCGCTCTAGGACGGTTCGCAGATCGGCGCGGATGGAGCCCGGCTTCCCGCCAAACACGGCCCGTAATGCGCGCCCCAGCCAGGTGTCGCCGACTTCGTGAGCGGTGCTCGCCGTCAGATTGGGCGGATTGCGTGGCTCTTGCGCCGGCTCGGCTGCGTCGCTGGCTGGTCGCTGATCGGGGGTGGGCATGGCCATTAGATGTCAGCCGCCACGGCCATGCGCAATGTAGGGGTTTGGAATTCGCAGGCGTGCCAGGATCGCGACTTCCAGCCGTTCCATGGCGGCGGCCTGCCGGTCGGTCTCGTGGTCGTAGCCGCACAGATGCAAGAAGCCGTGCACAGCAAGATGCGCCAGGTGATGGATGAAAGGCTTGCGCTCCGCCGTGGCCTCGCGTGCCAGCGTTTCATAGGCGATGACGATGTCGCCAAGGAGGCGTTGCGGCTTGGCTTGCCGCTCGGTCGGAAAGGCGAGCACGTTGGTCGGCTGGTTCTTGCCCCGCCAGGTCCGGTTGAGCTTGCGAATAGCCGAATCATCGGTGAGCACAATAGCAAGCTCGCTGGTTGACAGGGCGGCTCTTGTCGACAGCGCGGCGGCCGCCTCCGCGATGGCGCGGCGCAACAGCGGACGCACGCCGCGGCGCCCTTTCCAGAGCTCGCACTCCACCAGGATGTCGACGGCGGGGGCCGGTCGGGCGCCGCGCGGTCGCTTCATTCCTTCGCCTCGCGCGATTCCCTGGCCTCGCGCGACCGGATGGCCCTAAGCGCGGCCTGGTCGTAGGCCTGCACGATCCGCGCCACGAGCTCATGGCGGATGACGTCCTCGGCCGTAAAGACCACATGGCCGATGCCCTCGATGCCGGCGAGCAGGCGGGTCGCCTCGGTAAGGCCAGATGTGTGGCCCTGCGGCAGGTCGACCTGGCTCGGGTCGCCGGTGACGATCATCCGGCTGTTCTCGCCGAGACGGGTGAGGAACATCTTCATCTGCATCGCCGTGGTGTTCTGCGCTTCGTCGAGAATGACGACCGCGTTGGACAGCGTGCGCCCGCGCATGAAGGCCAGCGGCGCGATCTCGAACTCCCCGGTCTGCATCGCGCGCTCGACGATGCGCGCGTCCATCAGGTCATAGAGCGCGTCGTAGATCGGTCGCAGGTAGGGGTCGACCTTCTCGCGCATGTCGCCGGGCAGGAAGCCGAGCCGCTCGCCCGCCTCGACGGCGGGCCGCGTGAGCACGATGCGGTCGACCTCCTTGCGCTCGAACAGCTGCACCGCGTGCGCCACCGCGAGCCAGGTCTTGCCGGTGCCGGCCGGGCCGGTGCCAAACACCAGATGATGGCGCCGCAGCGAGCGGATATAGGCGTCCTGCGCGCCGGTGCGGGCGCGCACCGGCCGCTTGCGCAGGTTGATCTCCTCGAAATTCGGCCGCGTGGTCGCAGGGTCATAGTCGAACAGCGAGCCTTGGGCGATCGCGAGCCTGATCGCGCCCTCGACATCGCCGGAGACGAGCTCGTCGCCGCGCTTGAGCCGCGCGTAGAGCCCGTCGAGCACATGGCGCGCCTGCTCGCAGGCGTCACGCGAGCCCTCGATGGTGACATGATTGCCGCGCTGTTCCGCAACGACGCCCAGCCGGCGCTCGACCAGCGCCAGGTTCTGTCCATATTGGCCGAACAACAGCGACGCCAGCCGATTGTCGTCGTAGGTGAGCGCAATATGCGTCGCAGCATTGTCGGCGGCTGCCTCGGTGCGCACCAGAGATCCCTTATCCGAGTCGGTCGTGCGCAACGGCGCTAGCCTCCCGCCCGCATGAGAAGTGGCTCGCGCGCCTGCGACGGCCGCGCCATGACGCCGAACAGGCTGTAGGCGTCGACATCGGTGATGGTCACCGGCGCGACGTCGCCGATCAGCGCCGGCTCGGCCATGACGTGGACCGGCTGCAAGTAGGGCGAGCGTCCGACGATCTGGCCCGCGTGCCGGCCCGGTTTCTCGAGCAGGACGTCGAATGTCCGGCCGCGGCAGCGCGCATTGAAGTCGGCCTGCTGGCGATCGATCGCCTGCTGCAGGCGCGCGAGCCGCTCCGCCTTGACGTCCTCGCCGATCTGGTCGGCGAGATCGGCCGCCGGCGTGCCCGGCCGCGCCGAATACTTGAACGAGAACGCGCCCGCGTAGCCGACCTCTTCGATCAGCGACAGCGTGGCGTCGAAATCCGCTTCGGTTTCGCCGGGGAAACCAACGATGAAATCGGACGAGAACGCGATCGCCGGCTGCGCCGCCCGCACGCGCGCGAGCGCGTCGAGATAGTCGGCGCGGGTGTGCCGGCGATTCATCGCGGCCAGGATACGATCGGAGCCCGACTGAACCGGCAGGTGCAGGTAGGGCATCAGCGCCGGCAGGTCGCGGTGCGCGGCGATCAGGCTCGCGTCCATGTCGCCCGGATGGCTGGTGGTGTAGCGCAGCCGCGCGATGCCTGGCACCTCCGCGATCCGGTGCAGCAGTCGCCCGAGCGTAGAGGCGCGGCCGTCCGGGCCGTTGCCATGATAGGCGTTAACGTTCTGTCCGATGAGCGTGATCTCGCGCACGCCAGCGTCGGCAAGGCGCGTCGCTTCGGCGACGATCTGGGCGACCGGCCGCGACGTTTCGGCGCCACGCGTGTAGGGCACCACGCAGAAGGTGCAGAACTTGTCGCAGCCCTCCTGCACGGTCACGAACGCCGACACGCCGCGCCGGCGCGTGGCTTCGCGGCTCGGCGGCGTGAGTGCGTTGAACTTGTCCTCGACCGGGAACTCGGTGTCGATCGCGCGCTCGCCGCCTTCGACCCGCGCCAGCAGGGCGGGCAGGCGATGATAGCTCTGCGGCCCGACCACGAGGTCGACCGATGGTGCGCGGCGGATGATCTCGGCGCCTTCGGCCTGGGCCACGCAACCGGCGACCGCGACCATGACGCGGCGTCCTTCTTGGGCCGCCGCCTGCTTGATCAGGCGGACCCGGCCGAGCTCGGAATAGACCTTGTCGGCCGCTTTCTCGCGGATATGGCAGGTGTTGAGGATGATGAGGTCGGCGTCCTCAGGGGTTGCGGTTTCGGCGAAGCCTTCGGGCGCGAGCTTGTCCGCCATACGATGGGAATCGTAGACGTTCATCTGGCAGCCAAATGACTTGATGAAGACCTTGCGCGCTCCGCTCATGCCGTTCGTCGATGACGCCTCTGACGGCCTATCTCTTTAACTCATTAACCCATTCGAGACGCTGTTGAATTCCAGCTGCTCAGGGTGCGGCCGATATGCGCCTTGTCATACCGGGTTTTGCCCGAAAAGGAAATAATGCGGTTGCCCCTCGCCCAGTCGCGTGAACAATCAGGCGCGACCGTCCCCGCAAAAGCAAATGGCCGCCCCGCTTTGCGTGAGGCGGCCACCCGCGGTGTCTCGGCCTACTGGGCCTGCCGCTTGAGTTCCGCGAGGTCGGCGTCGCTGCGGACCGTCATCGCCACGACCTTGCTCGAGCGCGGATAGCAGAACACCACTTCGAGCTTGCCGCCCGGAAGCTCGCGCAGCGATGCGAGCCGCACCTCGGTTCCGCGCGTGGGCAGGTCAAAGACCGTCCACTTCCCCGCGGTCGGATCGTATTTCGCGATCTGATCGGTGGTCCACATCGGCGCCCAGACGTTGTGATTCTTGTCCACGATCGTGGCGTAGGGCTGGTGCGCGGTCGGGTTCGGGAACGGCACGAAGCTCATCTCGCCGCTCTTGGTGTCGACGCGCGTCAGGTTGCCGCCCCAGGAATTCGCGACCCAGAGCACGCCGGCGGCGCGGTCGATGCCGATCCGGCGCGGGCCTTGCGACCACGGGAACGGCGTGCCGATGTCCTTGGGCGCGTAGGTGTCATAGAACTTGAGATCGGCCGGCGTGACGATGGCCATCTCCTCCTTCACGGGCGGCAGTTTCCATTCCAGCGACTTGCCGGTCTTGATGTCGCTCTTGGCGATGATGTCGAACGCCATCTGGGTCCACCACACATTGCCGTCGCGGTCGCCGGCGATGCCATAGGTGGCGCCCTGGCCGCCATTGGCGGTCTTCGGGGTGACCGATTTGAACTCGGTGAACCTCTCCTCGACCGGATCGAAGCGCAGCACGCCGTCGAGCGTCCCGGCCCAGATGCCGCCGGTGCCGTCGTAGTCGAGCGTCACCGGGCCGTCGATCTGCGACATGTTCGACGGCGGAATGTGGACCGTGATCTTCTCGGTCTTGGGATCGATCTTGGCGAGCGCGCCGCGCGCCACGTGCGCGTTGAACCAGATGACGCCCTTCTCGTCGCGAATGAGGCCATGGGCGTTCGCGGCGTTGCCGTTCGGCGCGTTGATCTTGAAGGGCTTTACGTCGCCGGTCTTGGCGTCGACGCGGCCGATCGTCATGGTCTTGTTCTGCGTCACCGCGGCGAACCAGAGATTGCCGTCAAGATCGGCCGCGGCATCGTGCGGCAGCGAGCCGCCGCGCGAGGTCGTACCCATCGACCAGTCGCTGCCATTGACCGGCGGGATGCGCGCAGGAAGCTGGACGTCCGGATTGAGCGGCACGTCGTATTCCTTGTAGACCGCGCGCGCCGCCTCGCCGGACGGGCGTGGCCGGGCCGTGATCTTGAACCCGCCCTCCTTCGGCCCGCGGGCGCGAGCAAGATAGCCGGCAAGCTCCTTCTGATGGAAATCGATGACCGGATTGGGCGGCGTGTTCGGGCCGCGATAGATGCCGTAGACGTTGATCAATTTCATCGCCTGGACGATCGCGTTCCAGCCGCTCTCGTCGAAGCGGTGCTGGAGCGTGTAGCTCGGGGTGTGGCAGCTCGTGCAATTGTTGCGGAAGATGCGCTTCATGCGCTTGTCGTCGTTGGTCTCCTCCGGCAGACCCGCGAGGATCAGGTCGCCCGGCATCTGCCGCACCTGCGCTTCGACATCGGTCATCGGCTTGAGCACGAAGTCCTGGCTCTTCCGGGCGGCGAGATCGATGTCGCTCTTGGCGGTCTCGAAGCTCAGCGCCTGCGCCCAGAGCTTGTATTTGCCGGCCTCCATGGGCGGGAAATAGTAGGCCCCGGTCTCGTCGGTGAAGACCGTCGTGGTGATGGTCGCGCCCTCGGCCTTGGCCGAGACCGTGACGCCTTCCATCTTTTCGCCCGCGGTCGACTTGATCGATCCGCTCAGCACCACCTCGGCGGCTTCAGCCGAAGGGATGGTGACGGCGAGGGCGAGACCCAATGCGGTGGTGGCGACGAGGCTCAAAGCTATTCGCTTGCAGATCATGGCCGGCTCTCCTGATTGCTCGTTTGCTCAGCGCGGCGGATTGGAAGGAGCAGGTGCAGCCGGCGCGGGGACCGGCAGGGTCTTGAGGTAGGCAACGATGGCGTCGATCTGTTCGGGGCGGAAATGGTACTTGAAGCCCGGCATGTTCGGCGTGCCGTTGCCGATGAAGTCACGCATGACGTCGTCTTGCCCGCCAAGCGACATCTTCGACAGGGGCGGGCCGTAGTGCCCGAAGCTCGTAAGCTGTACTTTCACGTGGCAGACCACGCAGGACTGGGCGAACAGGTTTCGCCCCAACAATTGCTTATCGGTGAGAGGTTGTTCAGCTTGCTGCGCAGTTGCGCCCTGCGGAAAAGCAGCAAGCGCCATCAATACGATCCACGCGCTACGCTTCATGTCGCTCCTCCCTGCAGTGGCCTTTTGCGGCAACCCTACGACTCCCGACCGGGGAAGGGAAGAGTTGAAGGGAAGAGTTATGGCGTGTCTGGCTCAGGGGGCGCTTAGGGCTTACCCCCGAGCCTTGTCCTCGAGCGGCACCGCATAGAGCTCAAGCCGGTGGTCGACCAGCTTGTAGCCCAGCCGCCGCGCCACCTCCGCCTGCAGGCGCTCGATCTCCTCGGATTGGAATTCGATGACTTCGCCGGTGCGCAGGTTGATGAGATGATCGTGGTGGGTGTCGGAAATCTGCTCGTAGCGGGCGCGGCCGTCGCGGAATTCGTGACGCTCGATAATCCCGGCATCCTCGAATAGCTTCACGGTCCGATAGACGGTCGAGATCGATATGCGGTCGTCGACCGCCGAACAGCGGCGGTAGAGCTCCTCAACGTCGGGATGATCGTCAGCCGTCGCCAGCACGCGGGCGATGGTGCGGCGCTGCTCCGTCATGCGCATGCCCTTCGCGGCGCACACTGCTTCGATGTCTTTGTCTTTCGGCTTGGTTTCGGGCACTGGAAGTCCTCCGTCCGCATACGCATAGCACAAATACGCCTATAAGTCGCGTCGCAGGACAAGTGCCGCCGCGCTGCGACCTGATCGATCCTGATAATAGGCTTCGCGGCGGCCAACGCTGCGGAATCCGGCGCGCGCATAGAGCCGCCGCGCCGGCACGTTGTCCTCGTCGACTTCCAGAAACACCACGCGCGCGCCAATACCGGCAAGACGCCGGAGATGCAAATCGAGAAGGCGACGCGAGAGCCCCTTGCCGCGACGGGCGGGGGCAACCGCGACCGACAGGATCTCGGCTTCATCGGCAGCGATGCGCGACAGAATGAAACCGACGAGGCTGCGGCCGGCCATCGCCCGGTGAGCGATCACGCTGCGGTCGAGGAGGAGGCTCTCGATCTCGCTGTCGCTCCAGCCGCGATGGAACGACTTGCCATGCAGCGTCGCGATCGCGGCGGCATCGCGCGGCAGGGCCTCCGACAGTGTGGGTTCGCCACGCGCGAACAGGCGGGTCAGGAATCCAATCATCGGCGGGGCAGGCGGGCGGCATCCTGCGGCCGCGCATCGGGTGCGCGCAGATAAAGCGGCTTGGGCGAGCCGTAGCCCTGGTCGGCAGCGGCCGCCAATCGCGCGATCCAACCGATGTCGGGCGCCCCGCGCTGGTCGATGGTTGCGGGTGGTGGCTCGGTTTTCGGCCATGCCGCCGCGATGAGATGGGCGGCCGAGCCGACGATGCGCGTCGGATCCGTCAGCGCAGCCCGCACCGCTTCGCGCAACGATGCAATCCGGGGTGCTACCAGCGTACGGCCTCTCGACCCGAACACTTGGAGATAGACGTGATCGTGCCGGGCATCGATCACCGCCACGACCGGCAGCGTGTCGTCTTCCGCGATATGGGGCGCCGCGAACGCCGCAAGCGTGGTGAGGCCGATGGCGGGCTTGCCGGCCGCAAGCGCAATGCCGCGCGCCGCCGATATGCCGACCCGCAGCCCGGTGAAGCTGCCAGGCCCGGTGGTGACGGCGATCCGGTCAAGCTCGCTGAACTCGATCGCAGCGCCATCCATGACGCGCGCGATCAAAGGCATGAGCGCTTCGGCGTGCCCACGCTGCATAGGGAGCGACTCGCTCGCGACAATGGCCTGGCGGTCGCTGTCGAACACGGCGGCCGAGCAGGCATCGAGTGCTGTGTCGATCGCGAGAACGCGCATGGATCAGACAGACAAGCGAAGGCGGACGATGGAGGAGAGCGACTGGAAGCTCGCGCCAAATACCTCGCGATCCGCCATCGGCCGCCTTACGACGGCCGCACCTCAACCACGTCCGGCAAGTAGTGGCGCAGCAGGTTCTGGATACCGTGACGCAGCGTCGCGGTCGACGACGGACAGCCAGCGCAGGCGCCCTTCATGTCGAGAAACACGATGCCATCCTTGAATCCGCGAAACGTGATGTCGCCGCCGTCGTTTTCGACCGCCGGGCGGACGCGGGTCTCGAGCAGTTCCTTGATGGTGGCGACCGTCTCGGCGTCCTTGGCGTCGAAAAACTCGCCGTCCCCGGTGGAAGCTGCAGTGCCGGTCTCACCGCGCAGGAGCGGCGCGCCGGACATGAAATGCTCCATGATGGCGCCGAGGATCGCGGGCTTAAGCTGCTGCCATTCGCCGCTTGCCTTCGTGACCGAGATGAAGTCGGACCCGAAGAAGACGCCGCTGACGCCCGTGACCTCGAACAACCGTTCCGCAAGTGGAGATTGGGCGGCCGCCTCAGGGTCGCGGATGTCGAGCGTCCCATGCGGCAGCACGGCTCGTCCGGGCAGAAACTTCAACGCGGCCGGGTTGGGGGTCGGCTCGGTCTGGATGAACATGGGTTCGGCTCCTTGGATTCGGATGCGGCGCAGGGTCCCGCGGCTCAGGATGCTCTAGCCCCAATCTAGTCACTGGAAGGCGCCAAAGGAAGTTCAGGGCGGCACCGGCCCGTCAGGTCATCGAATCGAGGTCCTCGTCGCTGAGGTGCCCGGGCACGATCGCGACCGGGATCGGGAAGGTTCCGGCGCTCTTGGCGAGGCTCGATACCAGCGGTCCGGGGCCTTCCTTGCTGGTGCCGGCGGCGAGGATCAGCGCCGCGATGTCCTCGTCCTCGTCGATCAGCTTGAGCAATTCGTCAGCTCTTTCGCCTTCCCGGATGACCCGTTCGGGCTGGGAACCGGTAATGCTGCTCGACCGGGCGGCATGCCGATCGAGGGTGGCGTTGGCCTCCTCATGGGCCTCGGCCCGCATGATGTCGGCCACTCCGAGCCACTGCTGATTACGGTCCTGGGTCTCGATTACCCGCAACATGACCACGGTCGCGCCAATGCGCAGCGCGCGGCGGCTGGCGAAATAGAGCGCACGGTCGCATTCCGGAGTGTCGTCGATGACGACCAGGAATTTCGGCTTGTGGCCGGATTCGTAGCTGCGCCGCCTGATGCTCATGGCCTCCCCAGGCCGTTTTTGCGACCATGGTTGTGGGAATTTGGAAGCATGCCACGACGCTTGCCAGCCGGACAAGTCCGGCGTGGGCCGCCATATCTTCGGCCGCCATATTACGTCATCGGCGCACGAAGCCCACGATATCCTTGACGGCTTTCATCGTCTCGGCGGCAAGCTTCTGGGCCCGCGAGGCGCCGTCAGCGAGCACGGAATCGATATAGGCCGGGTTGTCGTTGAGGCGGCGCATCTCGGCGTTGAGCGGCGCCAGCTTGGCGACCAGGAGCTCGACCAGGGCATTCTTGAAGGTGGAGAACTGGGCGCCGCCATGCTGCTTGAGCACGTCGGCTTTGGTCGTGCCCGCGAGCGCCGCATAGATGCCGACCAGATTGTCGGCTTCCGGACGCTGGCCGAGCTCTTTCTCCTCATGCGGCAGCGGGTGCGGATCGGTCTTCGCCCGGCGGATTTTGAGCGCAATCGAATCGGCGTCGTCGGTCAAGTTGATGCGCGACTGGTCGGAGGGGTCCGACTTCGACATCTTCTTGGTGCCGTCGCGCAGCGACATCACGCGGGTGGCGGGACCCTGGATCAGCGGCTCGGGCTGCGGAAAAAATGCGTCGCCGAAGCCGCGAGCCCGGATCGAGTCTCCGAAATCGTTGTTGAACTTCTGCGCGATGTCGCGCGACAGCTCGAGGTGCTGTTTCTGATCGTCGCCGACCGGCACATGGGTGGCGCGATAGACCAGAATGTCGGCCGCCATAAGGGTCGGATAGGCGAACAGGCCGACCGAGGCGTTCTCGCGGTCCTTGCCGGCCTTCTCCTTGAACTGCGTCATGCGGTTGAGCCAGCCCATGCGGGCCACGCAGTTGAAGATCCAGGCAAGCTCGGCGTGCTCGGCAACCTGGCTCTGGTTGAACACGATATGGGTCTTCGGGTCGATGCCGGCCGCAATGAAGGCGGCCGTCACCTCGCGGGTGGCGCGCGGCAGCTCGGTCGGGTCCTGCCAGGTCGTGATGGCGTGCAGGTCGACCACGCAATAGATGCACTCGTGGCTCCGCTGCAGCTCGACGAACTTCATGATCGCGCCGAGATAATTTCCGAGGTGCAGGTTGCCGGTCGGCTGCACGCCGGAAAAAACGAGATGCTTGAACGCCATGGGTCGTGTCCTTGAGTTGGCGGCGTGCATGCCATGGCGGCTCGCTGCCGGCAAGGGCGGTCAGGCCCGCTCGCGCGCGGCGGCTAGGAGCAAACTCAAACGCGCGACGCCGAGGAGCTGCAGCGCTGCTGCGTAGGTCGCGAGCCCTGCCGCCACCAGGACCGCGAGCCCGGCGGCGCGAACGGTCACGGAATTCGTGGGCATGGCTGCGAGCGCCCATTTCAGGCCGATCAGCACGAGCCCCATGGCGGCGGTCGCGATGACGATACGTCCCAGGCGGCCGCCGAGCCCGGGCTCGACCGCAAGCCACCGCCGCCGCGCCAGCACGGCGCCCAAGAATGTCGCGCCGACCCAGCCGGAGAGCGCGATTGCGGCCGCGACCCCGACGTGCCCGAAGCTCGGGAACAGAGCGAGCGCCCCCGTGATGGCGGCCGCCAGCCCGAGGAGAGCGGCCACCATGGGGGTGCGCGTGTCCTCGTGCGCGAACGATACCGCGCCGAGCGCCTTTTCGAGCGCGTGGCCGGGCAGGCCGGCGCAGATCGCCGCCAATGCGGCAGCGACCGCAGCGGTGTCGTGCGTGCCGAATGCGCCGCGTTCGAACAGCACGCCCGCGATGTCTGCGGCCAACAGCCCCAGCGCCAGCGCGGCCGGAAGCGCAAGACCAAGCGCAGTCTCGAAGGCGCGCGCCTGGGTGTGCGCCGTGGCGGCCGCGTCGGCGGTGCGCGCGCTCGCCGCGACGGCCGGCCCGATCGCGGCCGCGATCGCGACCGACACCATGCCGAGCGGCAGCTCATAGAGCCGGTAGGCGTAGTAGAGCCATGACACCGCGGCCTCCGACGGCGACGCAACGATGCTGCCGGCGATCAACTTGAGCTGCGGGATGCCGGCCGCAATCAGCCCCGGAATCGCAAGCGCGAAGAACGCCCGGGCATCCGGCGAAAAGCTCAGGCGCGGGCGGCGTGGCGCAGTCGGCAATCGCAGGAGCGCGCCACCGACGAGCAGCAATTGCGCGCCGCCTGCCAGCAGCACGGCCGAGGACAGCACCAAGCCGGCGGTTGCCGTCGCGGCCATGCCGGTTGTGAGCAGCGCCGCCACGGCGGCGATCAGCACGAGATTGAATGTCACGACGCCGAGCGCGGTCGCGCCGGTGCGGCCCTCGGCGTTGAGCGTCGAGGCGGCGACCGCCACGATGCCGGCAATCGCGAGATAGGGGATCGACAGCCGCGCATAGTCCACGGCGAGGATGAAACGCTCGCTGCCGGGCGTGAATCCGGGCGCCAGCATGCGCACCACCTCGGGCGCCAGCACGACCCCGACCAACGCGATCAGGCCGAGACCGAGCATCATCAGGCCCAGGATGCTCTCGCCGAAGCGCCTCGCGCCCTCGCCGCCCTGCTGGTGACGGATGCGCAGCCACACCGGAACGAACGCCGCGTTGAGCGCGCCTTCCGCCAGCAGGCGGCGAAACAGGTTGGGAAGCGCGAAGGCGGCGAAATAGGCGTCCGACAGGGCGCCGGCGCCGAGCGCGGCGGCGATCAGCATGTCGCGCAGAAAGCCGAGCAGCCGCGACAGCAAGGTCGCGCCGCCGACCGTCGTGACATTGCGCGCAAGCGACATGATGCCCCTCCGGGCGCGACTTATAGCAAACCCAACGGGCCGGAAGCGCGGCGCTGCAATTGCGCATTGAGAGGCGGTGGGTATAGTGCGCGCGCTGTTCCCGCCCCGGAGATCCCATGGCAGACACTCGCTTCGACGTTATCGGCATCGGCAACGCCATTGTGGACGTGCTTGCGCGCACCGAGGACGACTTTCTTATCAAGCAGAAAATGCACAAGGGCGGCATGCAGCTGATCGACGAGGCGCGGGCCGAATCGATCTACGACGCGATGGGGCCGGCAGTGGAGATTTCGGGCGGCTCGGCCGCCAATACCACGGTCGGGGTCGCGAGCCTGGGCGCCCGCGCGGCGTTCGTCGGCAAGGTCAAGGACGACGAGCTCGGCCGCGTGTTCGCGCACGACATTCGCGCCGCCGGCGTTGCCTTTGAAACGCCGCCCGCCTCCGAGGGGCCATCGACCGGGCGTTGCTATGTGCTGGTCACGCCGGACGGCGAGCGCACCATGAACACGTTCCTCGGCGCCGCGCAGGACCTGCATTCCAACGACATCGACGCCGACATGATCGCGGCTGCCGAGATCACCTATCTCGAGGGTTATCTGTGGGACCCGCCGCGCGCCAAGGAGGCGTTCCTCAAGGCCGCCGGGATTGCCCACGGCGCCGGCCGGTTGGTGGCGCTGACGCTGTCGGACGCGTTCTGCGTCGACCGCTATCGTGGCGAGTTTCTCGACCTCATCCGCAAAGGGACAGTGGATCTGATCTTCGCCAACGAGCGGGAGCTGCACAGCCTCTATGAAACCGCCGACTTCGATACCGCGGTGAACGCGCTGCGCGCCGACGTGCGGCTTGGCGTGGTCACCCGCAGCGAGAAGGGCTGTCTGGTCGTCACCCGCGAGGAGACCGACGCGGTCCATGCGCTGCCGGTCGAGCGTGTGGTCGACGCCACCGGCGCCGGCGATCTGTTCGCGGCTGGCTTCCTGGTCGGGCTTTCGCGCGGGAGCGACTATCGCGGCGCGGCGCGACTCGGCGCGCTGGCGGCGGCCGAAGTGATCCAGCATCTGGGCGCCCGGCCGGAGACCTCGCTCAAGGACCTGGCCGAGCAGAGCGGTCTCGACGGCTGATCGCCCGCCCAAACCCGGTCCAATCCGGGTTGTTCACACATACCCACAGGATTCTGGGGCTCACACAATGGTGTCTCGGAACCGTCGCTTTGTGGCGTTAATTGATTGGCTGTTGGGGGGCCAGTAACAACCACCAGGACAAAGGCCCATGGCTTCCAGGATCAGTCGTCTCCCGAGCCGGTTTCCGATCGGTACGCGTTACGTCATCGAGGGTCGGGGCGGCCACGTGCACCTGCGGTACCTCGAATTTCCGGATGGACGGCAGATTCAGCTGCCGGCTGAACTGGCGACGCAGGGTGCGCCGCAGGGACCGCTATCGTCGGGGCCTCGCCGCAAGGCTGCTGCAAGAAGCCTTTGAGGTCGCAAGGGTAATCGCTGGGTGGCCTGTCCCATACCGACCCAAGTCATCCGGCGCGTTGACCCCGGCCACCGCAGGGTGTCCCGGGGTCTTTTTTTCGTCAGCAGAAGGGTAATTTGGTCAAATCAGATCGACGATGACGTGGACCGGCATCTCGCCCGCGTTCTTCATCATGTCGAGCGGGTTCATGGCGGCCGGCTGGGCTGCCGGAGTCGCGAAGGTCAGGTCGGTTGTATGAGTGAGGCTCCAGGCGCCGGCAGAGATCGTCGCCAACAGGGCTATGCAGCCCAATGTGACCGTGCGCATCGTCGTCACTCCATGTTCGAGGGCCATAGCAACCGCGCACTGATTGGTTGCCGCCGCGCGTGATGAGGTTCAAAAAAAGCTGGCATCGCCCCCCGAATCGTCATGGAGCTGCGATTCGTGGTGATGAAATATAACGAGACGCGTCCAGATCAGCCGCGGCCGACCACCAGGTGGTCGCGATGTACCATCTCGGTGCGGCCGCCAAAGCCGAGGAACAAGAGAATGTCGGCCGACGAGCGCCCCTTGATCTTCTCCGCGTCGGCGGCGTCGTAGGCCACGAGGCCGCGGCCGACCTCCTCGCCATCCGGCCCGCGGATGATCACCGCATCGCCGCGCGCAAAAGCACCGTCGACCCGGATGACGCCCGCCGGCAGGAGGCTGCGGCCGCTCTTGAGCGCCGCCACCGCGCCGGCGTCGATGGTGAGAACGCCTTTGGGCTCAAGCGAGCCGGCGATCCATTTCTTGCGCGCCGTGACCGGGTTGGCGGCGGTCAGGAACCAGGTCGAGCGCGCGCCGTCCGCGATCGCCTTGAGTGGGTGAGCGATGCGGCCTGAGGCGATGACCATGTGGGTGCCCGCCTGCGTCGCAATCTTGCCGGCCTCGATCTTGGTCTGCATGCCGCCGCGCGACAGCTCGGAGCCGGCCGCGCCCGCCATGCCTTCAACCTCGCTGGTGATGCGCGCGACCACGGGGATGTGCTTGGCATCACGGTTGGCGCCGGGCGGCGCGTCATAAAGGCCGTCGACGTCGGAGAGCAGCACCAGCAGGTCCGCGCCCGCCATGGTGGCGACGCGGGCGGCGAGCCGATCGTTGTCGCCGTAGCGGATCTCGTTGGTGGCGACCGTGTCGTTCTCGTTGATCACCGGCACCGCGCGCCATTCGAGCAGCCGCTCGATGGTCGAGCGCGCGTTGAGATAGCGGCGGCGCTCCTCGGTGTCCTGCAGCGTGACCAGCACTTGTCCGGCGGTGATGCCATGGCGCGAGAGCGCCTCCGTCCAGGTGCGCGCGAGCGCGATCTGGCCGACCGCCGCGGCGGCCTGGCTGTCCTCGAGCTTGAGCGGCCCCTTCGGCAGTTTGAGCACGGCGCGGCCGAGCGCGATCGCGCCCGAGGAGACGACCAGCACGTCACGCTTGCCGCCATGGAGCCACGCGATGTCGTCGACGAGCGAGGCGAGCCAGTCCTCGTGCACGCGCGAAGCCCCGGCATCGACAATAAGCGAGGAGCCGACCTTGACCACGATGCGATGGAAGTCGGCAAGGCTTGGGATCTTGCTTGGGATATCACTTGGGGTCTTGGCGGTCATGGTCGCGGGCTTGGGATCGAGCGTGTCTCGTTCGGCCCGCTCTATCACATCGGTGCCGGTCGTGGAGGAAGGATTCATGGCTGCCAGGCCGGTTCGGGCGCGGGCTTATCGCTGACGGGGTGGGACTGGTCGATCACCGTGATGAGCGCGCGCAGCACCCCCGGCACGCCCTCGCGGGTCGCGGCCGAGACGACGAGCGGCGCGCGGCCAGCCGCGCGTTTGAGGCGGGCGACCTGCTGCTTGAGGTCTTCGGGCGTGAGCGCATCCGCCTTGTTGAGCGCGACGATCTCGGCCTTGTTGGCGAGCCCGCCGCCGTAGGCGTCAAGCTCCGCCCGCACGGTTTTGTAGGCCTCCCCGGCATGCTCGCCGGTGCCGTCGACGAGATGCAGGATCACGCGGCAGCGCTCGACGTGGCCGAGAAAACGGTCGCCGAGACCGGCGCCTTCATGCGCGCCCTCGATCAGCCCCGGAATATCGGCGAGCACGAATTCGCGGCCGTCGATCCGCACGACGCCGAGCTGCGGGTGCAGCGTCGTGAACGGGTAGTCGGCGATCTTCGGCCGTGCCGCGCTCACCGCCGCCAGGAAGGTCGACTTGCCGGCGTTCGGCAGCCCCACGATGCCGGCGTCCGCGATCAGCTTGAGGCGCAGCCGGATGGTGCGCTCCTCGCCCGGCTGGCCCGGATTGGCGTGGCGCGGCGCGCGATTGGTCGAGCTCTTGAAATGAGCGTTGCCGAAGCCGCCATTGCCGCCCTTGGCGAGCAGCGCGCGCTGGCCCGCTTTGGTGAGATCGGCCAACAGCGTCTCGCCGTCCTCCTCGTAGATCTGGGTGCCGACCGGCACCTTCATGATCATGTCGGTGCCGCCCGCGCCATGGCGATCCTTGCCCATGCCGCCGCGGCCGTTCTGCGCTTTGTGGTGCTGCTGGTAGCGGTAGTCGATCAGCGTGTTGAGGCCCTCGACCGCGAGCGCCACCACGTCGCCGCCCTTGCCGCCGTCGCCGCCGTTCGGGCCGCCGAACTCGATGAACTTCTCGCGCCGGAACGACACGCAGCCGTTGCCGCCGTCACCGGAGCGGATATAGACCTTGGCTTCGTCGAGGAATTTCATGATAAGCGCAATATGCGTCCGCTCACGCGCAAACGCGAGGGGGCGGAACGCGCGCTCTTCAACAATTCGCGCTGAAAGTTAAGAGCACAATCGCCGGGAGGGGCCAAGATGGGCCATGCCTCACTGATGCGGCCCGATAGGCCGCTCCCGACGGTGCGTTCGCGGATTGGCCGCTACGCCGTGGCCCGAACGTGTCCGCGGCGATCATGGCGGCCGAAATAGCCCGGGGGCATGGCACCTCCAGTTCCGGAACGCATGGCCCACGCGGGGAAAATTGCGTTCCATATTGAAATCGTGGTGATCGCCAGCCGCAATGTCAATGGACGTTTGGCCGCAATCGCCGCGCGGACGTGACGAGGCTCACGTCCGTTTTCATGCCGTCCGATCCGGCGCTATCGCGAAGTGGCACGTGCCGTCGCGCGCGATGCGCTCGATGAGGTCAACCTCCCAGCTCAGGTACTCGCTCATCGCGTCGCGCGTGTTGCCTGAGCGCTCATAGGGCTTTAGCCAGACATCGACCGCGTCATCCGCCATGCGCGCCTCTTGCGACAGCGGGTGCCCGGCGGCCTGCCAGGCCGCGTTGCCGCCGGCGAGATAGCGGACCTCGTGTGCGGTGAGCGAAGCCGCGTCGGCGACAGCGAGGCTGGCGAGCACGCCGTCCTCAGAGGTGAACACGAGCGTGCCGTGCACGGATATGTTCTCGAGCGCCTGCTTGAGCCGCGCGCGGATCGCGAACCAGGCGCCCGGGATGTGGCCCTTGCGATACAGCGGGCTTGGCGCGAGATCGATCACGGTGGCCTCGCCGCGCTCGAGCAGCGCGGCGAGCGCAGCACAATCGATCTGCGTCTGCGCGGGCGCCGGTGAGCCGAGAATCGCGAATGTGGGCGGCGCGGTCTCGGTCCCGCGCTCCGCCAGCACATAGACGTCGCGCATGCCCATCTGCTTGAGCCACGACGCCGTCATTATGGCGCGCACCTCGGCGTCGTCGATGAGCACGATGCGAGACCCGAGCGTGCCGACATATTGATCGGTCGCCTGCACCAGCTGCCCGCCCGGCGCCGAGACTGCGTCTTCGACGTGACCTGCCGCATAGTCGGCCGGATCGCGCACGTCGAACAGATAGAGCGTGCGCGCGTGCGCCTCGGAGCGCCAGCGCGCGAGCGCTGAGCGATCGATGTGCTCGATGCCGAAGCGGCGTGCGACGCGCGCGGCCGCCGCCTTGGCCGTAGCGAGGCCTTGGGCGGAAGGCGCGCCCGCGCGCTTGTCCTTGCCGCTGTCGCAGGTAAGTCCCGCGAGGCTCCAGCCCATGGTGCCGTTGCGCAGCGCCACCACCTTGTTGGGTACGCCAGCGTTGATCAGCGATTGCGCCCCGATGATGCTGCGGGTGCGCCCGGCGCAGTTAACCACCACGGTGGTTGACGGCGAGGGTGCGAGGTCGTGCACGCGCAGCACCAGCTCGGCGCCAGGCACGCTCGTTGCGGTCGGGATCGAGACGCGGCGATATTCGTCCAGCGGGCGGCTGTCGAGCACCACCATATCGGCGCCCGAGCGCATGAGGGCGTCGAGCTCGTCGGCGCTGATGCTCGGTGTGCCGGCCTCGTGCTCGACGAATTCGCCGAAGGCCTTGCTCGGTACGTTCACGCCCGAGAACAGCTCGTAGCCGGCGTCGGCCCAGGCATTCACGCCGCCCTTGAGGCAGGCAATGTCGGTATAGCCGCCTGCGCCGAGGATTTTGGCGGCACGCTCGGCGAGCCCGTCGCCGTCGTCGCACAGCACGATGCGGGTGGTGCGGCGCGGCACCAGCCGCGCAAAATTCAGCTCAAGGCGGCTCAACGGAATCGAGCGCGCCCACAACAGATGACGCTGCGAGAAAATCAGTTCCTCGCGCAGGTCGACGAGCGCAAGCTCGCCGCCATCGGCGAGCATGGATTTGAGGGTGTGAGGATCAACTGAGCGCATCGCGAATTTGGCTTACTCACGTCGCCTGCTGCGGTGTCATCTGGTGCACCTCGCCGGTCTTGAGGTCGATTCGGATGCGCGTGATCTGGTCGAGATTGGTGCCAGTGACGCGCACGAAGCGCGCGTTGTCGGGATAGTCGATCGAATGGATCTTGCCGTCCTGGTAGATGCCGGCGCGGCCTGGAGTCAGCCGATATGTTTTCGCCGGCTTGAGCTTGGCGTGTTTGGGATCGGAGCCGTCGTCCTCGCGCTCCCATTCGGTCATCTCGGTGTAGTGGGTGGCCTGGCCGTAGATCGCCCACGATGCGCCATGGTCGTGCGGCGGCGATACCCGCGCCTTGTCGTTGATGTGGGCGAGCACCTGGAAGCCGAGCGCCTTGTCCTCGTACAGCAGCTTGAGCCCGCTCGGTACGTCCTCGCCGCAGTATTCGCGCACGAAGTCCGGGTTCGAGAGCAGGCGCTCGAGATCAACGCGCACCTGTTCGCGACCCTTCGGCCCGGGATCGCGGCCAAGGTTGGCGCGGCAATCGGCGATGAACTGGTCGAGGTCGTAGGCCATTGGCTACTCCGTCATGTGATCGGGGAGGGTATAGAGGCATTATAGCGCATGACCGTGGACCGCTGCAGAGCCCATGGGCGCGATTGAAATCGTGGACGTCCTTGGTTGGCTTCGTTTTGCCAAACGCTGCGACACACACTTCGTCTCCGTTCGCCCCCGCGAAAGCGCATAGGCGTTAAGATAGGCGCCCGTGTCCCGGATGCGGTGCAGCACGAGCGCATGAAAACCGCTTGACGCAACCTGTGACCGGGAATGCGCTCGTGCTGCGCCGCTGATCCGGGACCGCCACAGGCCGGGACGGTCCCGGGTCTGCAGCGCACCGCGGCCGCTGTTCTCTGCGCTTTCCCCGATGCCTCGGCCGCGCTGCGCTGCGCCCGGGACACAGGGGCCTAATTTAGCGCCTATGCGCCTCCGCGGGGACGAACGGAGAGTGTGGCGTGCGCGTTCGTGTCCATGCTCGCGATCAATGATGGCGGCAAACACTCATTCGATTGTCAAACAGCCTTGTGGCGTTGGGTGAAATTCAAGAAGGCAAAAGGATATCGTCCCCTGTTCGGTCGCTGGGCCAGGGGGCGCCCTTCGTGTTG
>DAIUEP010000062.1:0-5892 GCA_036845065.1 Xanthobacteraceae bacterium
GCATCGGCTGGTCTCGTCCTGGAAACCCGGCGATCCGCTCTGGTCGGGCACGTTCGACGGCCGCGCCATTGCGGTGCAGGTGCGTCCGGCGCTCAACGGATTTGATCTCGCGCACCGCGGCGTCGAGCTTCGCGCGTTCGCCTATACCGAGCGCGAGGCTGTCGCGGCGCGGCTGATGCCGGCGAAGCGAGCAGCCGACAGCGGCAAGGCGCTGCGCTGCCCGATGCCGGGCGTCGTGCGGGCGCTCGCGGTCGTCGAAGGCCAGGAGATCAAGGCCGGCGAGACGCTCGCCGTGGTCGAGGCGATGAAGATGGAGAACGTGCTGCGCGCCGAGCGCGACGGTGTGGTGAAATCGATCAAGGCACGGGTAGGCGAAAGCCTCGCGGTCGATGCCGTGATCATGGAGTTTGCGTGAGGATGAATCAGCGGCTGCCAGATGCGCATGGATACGTGCGTGCGCGCCGCGGGCTCTTACCCTCTCCCCTTGCGGGAGAGGGTGGCGAGCCGCGAAGCGGCGAGCCGGGTGAGGGGGCGTTCCAAGAGACTCCTGCGCAAGGATACCCCTCACCCGCCCTCGCTGCGCTTCGCTTGCTCGGGCACCCTCTCCCGCAAGGGGAGAGGGTGACGGAGTTTGCGGCTCGCTCTGACCTGTATGGCGAGTCAGCTATGGCGCCATGACGCTGCATTTCGCCTATGGATCGAACATGAGCCGCGCCCTGATGGGGGCGCGCTGTCCGGGCGCGGTCGCGCTCGGGGTTGCGACGCTTGCGGGCTGGCGCTTCGTGATCAATCCCGACGGCGTCGGCTCAATCGCGCCGCGGCCGGGCGCTCTCCTGCGCGGCGTGCTCTGGCGGCTGACGCTGCGCGACCTCGTCGCGCTCAACGCCTACGAGAGCGTCGACACCGAGCTTTATCTGCGCCGCATGCTGCCGGTGCGGCTCGGCGCGCGGCGCGTGGCGGCGCTCGTCTACATCGCACGGCGGCGCGGCGAGGGCAGGCCGCGGCCGGGCTATATCAGCATGGTGGTCGAGGCGGCGCGCGAGTGGCGCCTGCCTCAAGCCTATGTCGATACGCTGCGGCGCTGGTCGCCGTCGGGCTGGCGTGGCGCGCGTACGAAGGACACGGGAGAAGTGGGATGAGCGTCATGATCTGCCGTGTCGTGATCCGCGGCCGCGTGCAGCGCGTCGGCTACCGCGCCTGGACCGAATACACCGCGCTCGAGCTTGGGCTCGAGGGCTGGGTGCGCAATCGCAGTGACGGCACCGTCGAGGCTCTGTTTGCCGGGCCGCAGTCGGAGGTCGAGGCCATGCTCGCCGCCTGCCGGCAGGGCCCGCCCGGTGCACGCGTCGAGGCGATTGACGAGCAGGAGGCGACGCACGACGATCTCGCATTGCGCCGTCCGGGCGAGCTGTTCTCGATGCTGATGACGGCGTAGTGGTGGTCCTCATGCGTTACCTCGTCATCTACGCTCATCCGGTCAAGGACAGTTTCGTGTCCGCGCTGCATGGCTGCGCCGTTAAGGCTTTGCGAGACGCCGGCCACGAGGTCGACGATTGCGATCTCTATGCCGAAGGGTTCCAGCCGGTGCTCTCGCGCGAGGAGCGGATCGCCTATCACGACACGGGCGCCAACCGCGCGCATGTGCAAAAGGAGATCGACCGCCTGCTTCGGTGCAACGCGCTCGTGCTGGTGTTCCCGACCTGGTGGTACGGCATGCCCGCGATGCTGAAGGGCTACATCGATCGCGTCTGGCTGCCGGGCGTTGTGTTCGATCTGGCCGGCGGCCGCACCAAGCCGATCCTGACCAACATCGAGCGCTTTGCGGTGGTGACGACCTACGGCTCGCCCTGGTGGCTCAACAAGCTGATCTTCGATCCTGGTCGCAGCACGCTCATGCGCGGCATCCGCCTGCTGTTCCCGCGTGTCCCCCGCGCGCTGTGGCTCGCTCAGTACGGCATGGATGCGGCCGATGCCGCGACGCGCGAGAAGTTCCTGCGCAAGGTCGCGCGCAAGCTGCGGGCGCTGTGAAGACATGAACGGAGAGTGCCGCGCGCGTTGGCGTATGCCACCTACTGCTTCAGCGCCGCTGCAGGCTCATCCGCTCTCTGACCGAGCCGCGGCTGCACGTGCCGCAGCGCGAACAATGTCTCGGACATGGTCCAGAATTCTGACCGGAAGTCCTCCACTTTCATCGGGCTCTTGAACGCGTCTTCGAGCCACAGCAGCGCGCGCGCCCGTTGCGGCACGGTTCCTTTCTCGTAGGCTTCGGCGGTTGTGCGCAGCATCCAGGGGAACGGGTAGTGCCGCACGTCGTCCAGCGTGAACTGGGTCTTGCTGCGGAAGACGTAGCCCTTGGCGATCTCGCTTTCGATGACGCCCGGCACGCGCGCCGGCAATTGATCGAGCCACAGCGCGTCGAATGTATGCGACGCGGCGACCGTATGCAGGGTGTGAACGACAAGGGCGGAGGCCGCCAGGTAATCCAGCGTCTTCTCGAAGATGAGACCGGGCGGATATTCGGTCCAGCGCGCCTTGCCGGGCAACGCGCGGCCGGCCAGCCAGTCGACGGATTTCTGGATCGCCGTCGCCACCGCGGCACGCTGCTCGGGCGCAACGAGATTATTCTCGAGTTGGTGATGCAATGCCAGAGCCGTCCAAGCGGTCGCGGACGTCGATGCGTTGGCCTCGTCCGCGGTGGCGGGAAACATCGGCCACCAGCCGGTCTGGCCTTGGCGGCTCAGCACGAACTCGATCTCCTGCTTGGTCGCGGGCTGGCCATAGTGGGCGAGCGCGTAGATCACCCAGGCGGTCGCCAGCGTATGCGGCAACTTGTCTTCGGTTTCGCGCCAGCATTGGCAGTTCGGATCACGGGTCGCGCTCATGAATTCGCGCAGCCGGGGCCCGCCGCTTGCGACCTCGGGGTCGAGGCCGTCGAGCGCAATCCAGATCTGCGCGACCGCCCAGGAATTCAGCTCGGGACGCTTGCCCATATCGGCGCCTTGCGCCCGCAGGTATCCTGCCAGAGCGTCGATGCTCACCTGCAGGTTGGCGAGCGCGTTGGCGGACACGGGAGCCTGCCGCTCGCCGTTCCAGACCTTGGGAATGGCGCGCGCGAACGCGAAGTCATACGAGATCTGCTGGAAGCCGATGACCGGAAGGAGGATAGCAAGCACAATCAGCGCAGCGGCGGCGGTGGCGCGCCTGATCAGCTGGCTCCGCGATCGGCGTGCCTGCGTGAGCGAGGTCTCGATGAAGCGTCGTTCCTCGGCGTTGAGCATGTCGGCGCTGCTGCTCAGGAGCCGTCCGGCGTCCTTGAGCAGGTCGCCGCTCATCAGTCGGCTGTCGCCATAGCCGGCATTGCGCCAGAGCGCGGCCGCTGCCGCGATGCCGGCGCGCAGCCGCAGCATCTCGCGGCTCTGCTCGATCCAGCGCACCGCCGGCGGCCACTCGCGCAGCAATGCTTCGTGTGCGAGCCCGATCACCGGCATGCCGTCGGTGCCATGGTCGCCGACGAACAGGTGGGCCGACACGAAGGCGTCGATCAGCGCCAGGCAGTCCGGCGAATGCGAGAACTGCGCGAGCGACACCCGATTCTGCAGAATGAGCCGCTCGTCGGTGGGGTCGCTATGAACGAGAGCGGCCAGCACCGTCGGCAACGAGGCTTGAACGTTCGGCGGCAGGCGGGCGAACTCCTCGTCGGCGCGGATCTTGAGGGCGCCATGCAGGCCGCCCAGGTCCTCGTAGTCGGCAAACTTCAGCACGCCCGACCCGGCGCTGCGGCGCCACAGCTCGTCGAGGGTGAATTCAAGCAGCGGCAGCACGGTCGGATTGCCGGCCGCGGCGTCACGCAGAACGTCGTCGAGCCCTTCCTCCGGATCGCCGCGCCGCTCGAAACGCAATCCTGCCATCACCGCCGGCCGGCGGATCATCTGCGCGATCTCCGGCGGCCTGGGGCCCCCCACCGTGAAGATGCCGCCACGCTCGACGAACAGGTCGCGGAAGCGTTCCGGCAGCTCCGCGCAGCGACTGAAGAAGTCCGCCCGCAGCGTGGCGATGATCCAGACCTGTCCGGTGAGGATCATCGTGCGCAGCGATTCGCAGAAGTCGGCGCGATCGGCGGCCGAGACACCTTCGTCAAAGATCTCCTCGAACTGGTCGCAGACGACGACGAGATGCGCCATGCCCTTGGGATCATGTACCGGGTTGGCCGCGTCCTGCTGTTGATTGACGCGTTCGAGCGCGCGCGTGACCGCCATCGTGAGCGCGGGCGGATCACGCAGCAATGCTTCCATGCGGTCGGCGTCCGCGGCCAGGCCGGGCAGCGCCTCCGGCTCGAGCAGCGCGGCCGCGAATGTGCCCAGCAAGGTGCGATCGCCGGTGCTCGGCTTGAACTCGGCCCGCCGCCACGCGATGACATGCTCGATCACGCGCGGACGCATCAGGATCGGCAACAGGCCGGCGCGCACGAGCGACGACTTGCCGACCCCGCTCATGCCGGTGACCATGAGGAAGCCGTGCCCCGCGGCGGCGCGCCGCCGCAGCACGTCGAGCAGCTCCGACACCATTCCGGTGCGCCCGCAATAGATCAAGGCGTGCTCGAAGTTGAAGGCCTCGAGCCCGCGGAACGGCGAGCCTTTCCATTGCCCGCGCGCGTTCTCGACCACCTCGGCGTCCTTGAGCCGCTCGCGAATCCAGTCCCGCATGTGGACTTCGAGCAACTCCTCGAACTGCGCGGTCTTCTCGAAATTGTAGAACGCGGACTTGAAGGTCCCGTCGGCGTTGCGGAACCACTTGTCGACGAACTGGCTGACGGCGTCGAGCTCGGCCACCTGCTGGCTGCGCTGCTCGCGGTCCTTCATCGACAGCCGGACCTCGGCGGTCTTCAGATAGCAGAGGATCTCCGGCGATCTCTTCTGGTCGTAGCCGTCGCGGGCGCGCTCGAACTCGTATTCGGTTCCGGAGGCATACTGGCTGCCGTCGGAACGACTGAATTGCTCGGGCGGCAGCGGCGTGCCCATCCTGGCCCACAGGATGAAGAGCGCGAGATCGGCCTCGCTGATGTCGACGATCTGGGCCTGGAAGGTGTCGGTGGCGCGCAGCAGGCTGCGCTCCCAGAGATAGGTCTCAAGCTTGACCTGACCGCGGAACTCGAACTGCAAGCGCTCAGCCACCGCGAGCGCGACGCCGCGTTCGGCGCCCACGTCTCCTGGTGAAGACACAAATACGCGCAGTTGCAGCACGATAAGCTCCGCCCCGGCACCCGGGCGCATGATAGAGCGCCACGGCCTCCGCCCGATAGTGGGGGGATTGCAGGCGGTCCTGCTTGACAATTCCTCCCAACACCCCCAAATGATATACAGTTGGTTCACAAATATCGCGTGTAGTCGGCAGGTACCGCCACGGCGAGGGAACCAAACAGCTCCAGACATCGTGAGCGCTTTCTCAGGAACAGCCTCCCCCTACGAAAAATATAGGTCGGACACGATCAAAGGCGGCGCAATCTTAAGCCACGTCCTGCCACGCGGGGCAAATTCACCTGCCATAACCAAGGAGTGAGCCATGCAGAATGGCCCAAGAACAATAAATACAAATCGTTCCCAGTCGGCGAGGCCGTTCGTTAACCGTTCAAATCGGACATCGAATGTCGCCCGCCCCCAGCAGAGGGGCTCCCAAAACGCGCAAAGAAGCTATGAGCGTTATCTTGCTCTCGCCCAGGCTCAAGCCCAGTCCGGCGATATCATCGGGGCGGAGAATTACTACCAGTACGCTGAGCATTATTTCAGAACGATGTCCGCCGATCGAGAAGCGACATAAGAGAATTCTCCTCAATCGCGAAGGCAATTCAATATTGGATTGATATCGTGCCTGCCGACGGCGTCAGTGCCGGCAATT
>DAIUEP010000062.1:5992-22215 GCA_036845065.1 Xanthobacteraceae bacterium
CACATCACCGCCGCACCGCCGCGCGTGCGCGCTCCATCACCGCGGTCGGCACGTCGCGCGTGTCGGCGATGAGCTTCTGCAGCGCCGCGCCCGGCATCGGACCAAACTCGGCATGGGTCTTGGCCCGATCGGCGAGGAACTCAGAGTCCTTGGTCATGCCCTCGAACGCCTCGCGCAGCGCGGCGACGCGCTCGGCCGGCACGCCTGGCGTGGTGAGGAGCGAGCGCCCGACCGTGCTGGCGCTGGCGAAGATCGCGAGCACGCGCCGGTCGGTCTGGTTCTTGGCGAGCGAGAGCAGATCGGGCACGCCGGCGAGCTCGGCCACCGGCTCGGGCGAGATCGCGACCAGCAGATAGACGCGCTTGTTCGGGATCCAGGTCGGGTAGGCGGTCTTGAGCGTGGCGAGCGAGGTAAAGGCGCCATAGGTCTCGCCGCGCTCGATCGCGAGCAGCATCTCTGAGTGCTTGTAGCCCGGGATGACGTTGAACTTGGTGCCCACGAGGCTGTTGAGCAGCAGCGGAAACAGGCTGGTGCCGGACGCCGGTCCGGTGGCGCCGAGCGGCACTGCGGTGCGCCCCGCGTCCGCGATCGTGCGCACGCCCGACGTCCACCAGGTCGCGATCACGTCGACGCCGGGCGCCAGCCGTCCGATCCAGTTGAAGTCGGTGATCTTGTAGCGCACTTCGCTCGCCCCGAGCGCGTCGGCGAGCACGTTCTCCTGCACCGGCATGCCGAGCACGGTGCCGTCCTGCGGCGCCTTCTCGTAGAGATAGTTGATGGCGCGCAAGCCACCCGCGCCGGTCATGTTCTGCACCACGATCGAAGGCTCGCCCGGAATACGCTTGCCGATGTGGCGCGCGATCAGCCTGGTATGCAGGTCGTAGCTGCCGCCGGGATCGGCGGGCACGATCATGGTGATGGTCTTGCCGCGGTAGAAATCGGCGACCGGCTGCGCGTTCGCGGTGGCACCCGCGAAGAGCAGCGCGACGAGCATGGCCATTCCACGATGCACGATTGCCCCCCTTTATACCCTGATCACGCTGTCGGCTGACGGATCGGCCATCGCGTGTTGCGAGGGAGTTTAACGCATTTTTGAGGCTGGCCAATCGTCTTGCCCGCCTGTCACGTCGTTGCCATGCTCGATCGGCGCGACCATAAGGGCGACGGCCCCCACACGGAAGAGCGCCGCAATTGCGGGGCCGTGATCCTTCGAGGCCCGCGCAATGGAGGCGTAAGTTGCAATGAGCGTTCTGCGACGCGCGAGCATCTCAGGATGACGGCGACAGGCTGGTGCGCGCAGCCACCACGACGGGTGAACTCAACGTCATCGCAAAATGCAGCCGTCGTCAGTCAACGCGCAAAGGCAAAAGGGAGACCGGCCGGGGCCGGTCTCCCTTGGGCTGTGTGTTTGGACCTGTGCGTTATGGGCACGGGTGGCGAAGGCCGTCGTAACCCAGATAGGTTCCGGAGGCCGGATCGTAGGAACGGAAGCGCTGTACGCAGTAGGCGACAGAGTCGCCATCGGCGACGCCGGGAGCCACGTACGCATAAGTGTCGTCGTAGCCGTAGCCTTCGTATCCGTAGTAGCCGTTGTCATAATAAGACGGCCCGAACCCGAATACGACAGCAGGACCGCGCCATCCGCCACGGCGACCGTTCCCGGCCCAATTGCGTCGGCCATCCCAGTTGCCGCCCGACCAATTGCCGCGATTACCGTTGCTGGCGAAGTTGCCACCCCGGATGCCACGGCCGCCCGACCAGTTGCCGCCGCCACCGCGATTGCCAACGATGGCGCTACTGCGCATGCCACCACCCCGGTTTCCGGCCATGCCGCTACCGCGGTTGCCGCCGTCGCCGCGCATCTGCACTTGTTCAAACGGCGTATCGCTCTGCAGCGACATGTCAGCACGGATCGGCGCCGCGCTCGCGGAACCGGCCCACACCCCGCTCACCGCCATCAAGGCGGAGGCCAGAAGCATCGAGCGTCCTGTCATCATACAACTCCATTGTTGATCCAAGTCGTGGTTGATCCAAGTCGTGGTTGATCGATGTCGTGCGCGGCGGAACGACGTCCACCGCAAACAGACTCCTGATCAACGAATGACGGTGCAAATGCGTTCCGGATTGCAGCAGCTTGCGCGGGCAGTTGGCATCACCATCGCGCGATCGAACGCATGGACCGGATCGAACGCCTGGCCAAGGAGTCAAAAGAGTCAATTGTGTCCGAGTTCCATCTCGGCATGGGAGGCTGGCAGACGCCTGACGACGCCCAATCGTGAAGTCGCGCGCCGCATGCACGCAAGGCAGGACCGGCCCTGGGGGCGGTCCTGCCTGCGAGCCGCGACTTGCAAAAGCCGTTACCGGCGCGGGCCGGAGCACATCCAGCTTGGAAAGGCGCTGTCGGCTGATTCCTCGCCCGTGCAGTAGCGTGAGTTGGAGCCGTACCCGTAGCCGCGATAGCGCGGCGGAGCGTAGCCCGGCGCATAGGCATAGCTGCCGTAGTACCCATCGTCATAACCACGCGGCGCGAAAACGTTGCCGATCCCTATGCCAGGCGCAAACCCCGCCGCCGGGCCGATCCAGCGGCGGTCATGGCGTCCGCGTCGCCATTGCACGGCCTCGACGTTCGAAGGGTCGGCACTCTTGAACGCGAGCGGCGAGAATACCTGCGCGGCGCCAGCCGGCGCTGCGTATAGCGCGAAGGCAGTCGCGGCCGCGCACAATATCGTCTTTCTCATAGCTCGCTCCATGGTGCTCTTTGTTAAAGGTGCTGTCGGTCAAAGATGCCGCGTGCAGCGGAGGAGTAACCTCCGCCGCAAGGGCGCGTTCCGGCTTGTTGCTCACGATGACGTGTCCGCGCGTGTGGACCGGGTGAACGTCTACGACCTGCGGTAGCAGGAGGAGAGCCGCAAGTGGCGTTAGCCCCTGTCAGCCACGGGCTGTTGTCCTCTGTGAATCGTCGTGGACTTGTCGCTAGACATCTTGGCCCAAAAATCAAAGAATGCTGACAGGCTTACGATGCGACAAGGCAATGAGGATCGACGGATGAAACGCACCCTGATGGCGGCAGTTGCGGCTGGGATTGTCATGATACTGATCCCGACCGAAGCGTCGGCGTGGATCTGCCGGGCTGACAGCTCAAGCGCCTATGGATGGGGGAGCAGCCCCAGCCGCAACCGCGCGGCGCGCATTGCCATCGTCCAGTGTGCTGCCCGCACACCGCGTTGGCAGGCGTGCTACCTGTCCTGGTGCCGTTGATCTGACGCGCGGCGCGACGCGGCTGGTCGATTAAGGCTTCTTGGTCTTGCCCGTCGTCCAGCGCCGTCCCGTCAGCCTATCGGCCGGCCGGCTGTCGCAGTGGCCGCAGCTCATAAGTCGCGGTGGCGTTCAGCACGTTCGCTGGCTGAGCGTTAGACCCAAGCGGCGGAAACGCCACGATCTGCACCGAGGTCAGATGACAGTCGCTCTTGAAGATTTCCGACAGCGCCGCGCATTCGTCGGCCGCCATGGCATAGAGGGCTCGGCGGGCCATCTCCTGTGCGGCCGCATCCGGTACGATCTGGGTGGGCGTGAGCGCGACGGTCGTGCGGAACGTGCTGGTGACGCGCAGCGGCTGCTCGGCGGTGCGCGGCGCGACGGGCGGAACCGGCGTCGCGACCTGCGCGGTTGCGCTCGTCGCGGCAAGCGCGGCCGCGATGAGGAGGATTGCCGAGGACTTCATGCTTGTA
The DNA here is from genome assembly GCA_036845065.1 of Xanthobacteraceae bacterium. Classification (GTDB taxonomy): domain Bacteria; phylum Pseudomonadota; class Alphaproteobacteria; order Rhizobiales; family Xanthobacteraceae; genus VAZQ01. The sequence continues at coordinate 9,721 of DAIUEP010000062.1, forward strand.
TCTGCCTTTGCTGAACTAGTATCTGCCTTTGCTGAACTAGTATCTGCCTTTGCTGAACTAGTTTTCCTATCGGATGCCCGCCGTGGCGTCGAGAGTGGCGCACGAGCCGCACAAAAGTATGACCTCAATGCCCGTTGAATCCTTGTGCAATGGTCATTGTCCCGCCGGGGAGGCGGAATGCTGGGCGCGAATGCCGGTGTAGCGGTATGGCGATTCGCGGACCTCACGTTGCTGTCCTGCGGCAAAAGGGGATCGCGGGGCTGTCCTGATCCGCCTTGCGCGCTGCGCGGTGATGCGGTGGAATGACGCCGCGAAAATGCGAACATAAAGTCGAACAGACCCGGCAGTGGGCGGAACAATCCAGGGAGGCGACGATGCGAGTGCACCGGACGATCACGGCCGGCGTGGCTCTGGTTCTGGCGATGATGAGCCATGGCCAGGCGCAGGAGGGAGGCCGGCTCGCGGCGGCCGCCAGCGCCATGGGCGCCACCAATCTCAACTCGATCGAGTACACCGGCAGCGGCTTCGTGTTCGGCTTCGGGCAGGCCTATGAGCCCGGCGAGCGCTGGCCGCGCTTCGTGCAGCGCAGCTACACCGCGGCGGTCAACTATCAGACGCCGGGCATGCGGCTCACGCAGGTGCGCGCGCAAGGCGAGCATCCGCCGCGCGGCGGCGCGGCGCAGCCGGTCGCGGGCGAGCAGCGCACCATCCTGGTGGTCAGTGACAAATACGGCTGGCAGGAGGGTGGCGCCCAGGCGGTGCCCAATCCGGGCGCGGTCGCCGATCGTCTGCGTCAGGTGTGGACCACGCCGCATGGCGTGATCAAGGCCGCGCTCGCCAATGCGGGCCGCGTCGACGGCAGCACTGTGACGTTCAGCATCGAGGGCCGTGCGGTCAAGGCGAGCCTCAATGAACAGAACCTGGTCGAGAAGGTGAGCTACCTGTCGAGCGCCGAGGTGATCGGCGACTATCCGATCGAGATCAGCTATTCCGACTACGCCGACTTCGGCGGCGTGAAGTTTCCGCGCCGCATCGTGCAGACCGAGGACGGCCATCCGACGCTCGACATCACCATCGGTGCGGTGCGGCCGAATGTGCCGGTGGCGCTCGAGGTGCCGGCCAATGTCCGGCAGGCGCCGCCCCCGCCGCCGGTAATGGTCGCGGTGGAGAAGCTTGCCGACGGCGTCTGGTACGTGAGCACGCCCAACGCCCGCAGCTGGGCGGTCGAGTTCAACGATCACGTCGTGGTGGTCGAGGGCATGACCGGCGAGGCGCGCTCGCTTGCCATCAATGCGGAGATCGCCAAGCTCATTCCCAACAAGGCGATCCGCTATGTCATCAACACCCACGCGCATTACGACCACGCCGGGGGCTTGCGCACCTATGTGGCGCAGGGGATCACTGTCGTCACCCACGAGATCAACAAGCCGTTCTTCGAGAAGGCATGGGCGCGGCCGCGCACGATCGCGCCTGATCTCCTTTCGAAGTCGCCCAAGGCCGCGATGTTCGAGACCGTGAGCGATAAGAAGGTGATGACCGACGGCACGCGCACGCTCGAGCTCTACCATATGAAGGGCACGAGCCATAACGTCGGCAATCTGATCGTCTTCATGCCGCGTGTCGGGCTGGTGTTCTGGGGCGATGGCTACAACCCGCCCGCCGGCAACGATCCGCGCGATCCGGCGCGCACGCCCGAGCAGTCGATCGATCTCTACCGCGTCATCATGGCGAATAATCTCGACGTCAAGACCATCGCACCCGCGCACGGCGCCGGGCCGAAGCCGTTCGACAATCTCAAGAAGGCGATCGGGCTGATCGCGCCGTGAAGCGTTGGGGCATCATCCTTCGAGGCGCGTGCGAAGAGCCCGCGCACCTCAGGATGACGGTCAAGGTCTTGCAGGCTGGCTCAGCTCAGATTCTGCCGCGCACACGTTAGTTTTTCCGTCACCCTGAGGCGCGAGCCCGGCCTCTTAAGCCGGGCGAGCCTCGAAGGGCGACGGCCCCTGCAATGACCGTCGCATCTGGACAAGGCCGCGCGGCCTGAGTAACTCTCGCTTGATGGACAAAACCGAGCTCAACGTCCGCGCCATCCTGTCCGGAGCGGCGCCAAAAGACACACCCGTCACCGTCAAGGGCTGGGTGCGCACAAGGCGCGACTCCAAGGCCGGCATCTCGTTCGTGCATCTCTCGGACGGCTCGTCATTTCATCCGGTCCAGGTGGTCGCGCCCAACACGCTGGCCAACTACGCCGACGAGATCCAGAAGCTCACCACCGCCTGCGCGATCGAGGCGACCGGCATGATCGTGCCGTCGCCCGCCAAGGGCCAGCCGTTCGAGATGCAGGCGAGCGCGATCAAGGTGATCGGCTGGGTCGACGACCCCGACACCTATCCGATCCAGCCCAAGCCGCACACGATGGAGTTCCTGCGCGAGGTCGCGCACCTGCGGCCGCGCACCAACGTGATCGCGGCGGCGACGCGGGTGCGCCACACGCTCGCCAAGGCGATCCATCGTTTTTTCGACCAGCATGGCTTCTTCTGGGTCAACACGCCGATCATCACCGCGTCCGACGCGGAAGGGGCGGGCGCCTTGTTCCGCGTCTCGACGCTCGACCTCGCCAACCTGCCGCGCACGCCGCAGGGCGCCGTGGACTTCACGCAGGACTTCTTCGGCCGCGAGGCGTTCCTCACCGTGTCCGGACAGCTCAACGTCGAGGCTTATTGCCTGGCGCTCAGCAAGGTGTACACCTTCGGGCCAACCTTCCGCGCCGAGAACTCCAACACCAGCCGTCACCTGGCGGAGTTCTGGATGATCGAGCCGGAGATCGCGTTCGCCGACCTGTCGGATGACGCCGCGCTCGCCGAGGCGCTGCTCAAGTTCACTTTAGAGACGCTGCTCAACGAGCGGGCGGAGGATTTCGCTTTCTTCGACGAGCGCGTCGAGAAGGGGCTGATCGCGAAGCTCTCAGGCATCGTCAATTCCGAGTTCGTGCGCATGGACTACGGCGAGGCGATCGCGGTGCTCGAGCGCGCCAAGGAGAAATTCGAGTTTCCGGTCAAGTGGGGCATCGACCTGCAGTCCGAGCACGAGCGCTATCTCACCGAGAAGCACGTCAAGAAGCCCGTGATCGTGATGAACTACCCGAAAGACATCAAGGCGTTCTACATGCGCGTCAACGACGACGGCAAGACCGTCGCCGCCATGGACGTGCTGGCGCCCGGGATCGGCGAGATCATCGGCGGCAGCCAGCGCGAGGAGCGGCTCGACGTGCTCGATCAACGCATGACGGCGCTCAGCATCGACAAGGAGCACTACAGCTGGTATCGCGACCTGCGCCGTTACGGCACCGTGCCGCACGCGGGCTTCGGCCTCGGCTTCGAGCGCACGCTCGCCTATGTCACAGGCCTCGCCAACGTGCGCGACGCGATCCCGTTCCCGCGCACGCCGGGGCACGCGGCGTATTGAGGGGTGGTTCGCGGGCGCGCACGAAATCGCTGAAGCTGGACGAGAGACTCGCCCGGCCTCATGGTGAGGAGCGGCGCCATAGCAGGCGCAGCCTGCGTAGACTTGGCTGCGGTGCGCCGCGTCTCGAACCAGAGGCCGCCCGCGTTGAACGGTTTTCATGTCCGTGGCCGCCCCACCCTTCGAGACGGGTGCACGCGAGCGCGTGCACCCTCCTCAGGATGAGGCGGAGTGGCGCTGGCATCAATAGCGCAGGTGCTCACGTCGCTCGCTGAGCCACGCCTGCTCATCCGGCCTGGCCAGCGCGTCCAGGTCGTGCGGCGTCGCCACCGGGTCGTCCACCCATTCCCGCAGCAAAGGGCCGCCGTTGATCACGTCAATCGCGAGCTTGCCATGCTCGTACTCGTAAGCGAAATCGCGCCACAGCGGATAATCCGGATACAAGCGGCGGATCGCCTTGAAGGCGAGCGCCTGAATGCGCCAGGGCTGGAATAGATGGTGATCGTAGCTCGGACCTTCCGTGTGAATCTGCACGCCGCTGCAAAGCTTGCCCACATGTTTGTGAAACGTCGGCTCGAACCAGCAATCGCGCAGGCGGCAACCGCGCAGCCACTGCGGCGCTAGCGAGTGCATGTCCTTCAAGACTCTCCGCGCATCGATATCGGGAGCGCCGAACACTTCCAGTGGCCTCGTGGTGCCGCGCCCTTCCGACAGCGTCGTGCCCTCGAGCATCACCGTGCCCGCATAGGCGCGCGCCATCCATAAGCTCGGCGCGTTGGGGCTGGGATTGATCCAGGTGCGCTCGCCGAGCGGCCAGCCGAATCCCGGCGCGGCGTCGGGTTGCCAGCCTTGCAGATCGATGACGCGATAGTCGACATCGAGCGTCAGCGTCCTGACAAACCATGCGCCCAATTCGCCGAGCGTGAGCCCGTGCCGCATCGGCAACGCTCCGGCGCCGACAAAGCTTTGCCACCCGGCTCGTAGCGTCAGGCCCTCGACCGGCCGCCCCACGGGATTGGGCCGGTCCAGCACCCACACCGCTTTCCCATGCTTCGCTGCCGCTTCCAGGATGTAGCGCAGCGTCGTGATGAACGTATAAATCCGGCAACCCAGATCCTGCAGGTCGACCAGGATGACATCGAATGTCTCCATCATCGCCTCGGTCGGCCGGCGCACCTCGCCATACAGGCTGAAGACCGGGATGCCATGCACCGGATCGTTGAAGTTCGGCGACTCGATCATGTTGTCCTGCTTGTCGCCGCGCAGCCCATGCTGCGGCCCGAAAGCGGCGACGATCTTCAAGTCACCGCATGCGGTGAGCGCATCGAGCGAATGCGTCAGGTCGACTGTGACCGAGGCCGGATGCGCCAGCAATGCCACACGCTTGCCCGCGAGCGGCGCGCGCAAGGCGGGGTCTGCGATCAGTCGATCGATGCCAAATCTCATGGTCGCTACGGTGGGGAAAATTCATGCGCAAAGCAATCGGCATGATGGAAATCCGCCTGGCCCGGTGGATGCGCGAGCGCCCAGTATGATTGGCGGCCATTCACGTCCTCGATCAGGGCCGAGAGACCGAGACGCCATGGTGCATCACGTGGCAAGCCCGACAGCTGATCGAGCTCCAGGGTGGCCTGCAACCTGTAGCGCTCGGCGCTCGATTGCACGTCGATCGGCAGCGCGCTGATCTCGCTCGCAGCACACATGCCGCTGCGGTAGCCGCTGAACCGATAGGCCGCCCATTGCGTCGAGGGCGCGAAGTTGAATTCGTAATACGCGGCACCCGGCGACGTACCGACGAAGGCCTCGAAACACGTGTGCCGCCAAAGCTCATCGGTCCGCGCCGCTGTCATGACGGGCGGCATGCGCAGCTCGCTGATCTTGCCAGTCACGAGATAGGACAACACCAGGCGGTCGGCACGCGGACGCGCCACCTCCACGTCAATGTGGATCGCGGGGAAGGGAAGCAAGTCCGGATGACGTCTCAACGTCAGGCGCATGCCGAGAATTGTAGCAGCCGGGTGACGCTGCCGTCACACCCTCGTCATCTCGATGAGCGCGCCGGCTTTCGGCATGTCCTCGAGCGTCCATAGTTGCCGCAGCAGGGCGCCCATCCGCTCCGCCGAGAGGTGCTTGCGCGCGAGCGAGCGGAACTTCTCCTCCATCTCGGCGTCGGTCATCGGATTGCGCCAGTGTCCGCGATGGTACTCGACTCGCACCGCCTTGCGCTGTCCTGATTTCAGCACGACCTCGAAGTCGCAGAGATTGTAGTCTTTCTCGTGCAGGTCGGCCTCCGGCGAGTGGATGCAGCGCACGCGGGCCACGAGCGCCAGCAGCCGCTCGTCGTGCAGATACGGGTCCTCGTAATAGTGCTCGTCGATGGTGCCGTACATCAGGACGACCGCGGCCGCGTACGGCATGCTGTGATCGGCGGTCGCGTGGCTTTGCGGGCGCCATTTGTCGGGGCTGTCGGCCATGATCTTGATCGCGTTCTGGGAGACGCGGATGTTGATCTCGGCAATCTCGTCCACGCTCTTGAAGAACGCGCGCGACTGCACGGCGGCTTCCGCGACCGTCTGGGAGTATTGGCCGAGCGGGAAGCGCTTGGTGAAGGCGCGCATGATGCCGTAAGGCTCGCCGAGCTTGGGCAGCTCGAACGGCTTGCGGCTGATGGCGTGGAAGAAGCCCAAGGGGCCTTCGAACACGCGGGCCGGGCCGGTCATGCCGGCCTGCGCGAGCTGCGCCGAGAAGATCGCCTTGCGCGAGGCTTCCGCGCAGGCGAAGTCCTTCCAGTTCGAGAGCGTCCCGACGCGGCCCTGGTTGATCGCCGTGTTGCCGCCGACCGTGATGCCGATCGCGTGCACCATCTGCTCGGCGCTGAGCCCCATCAGCCGGCTCGCGCCGATCACCGCGGCGGGGCCCAAGATGGTGGCCTGGTCGAGACCGATCGAGCGGGTGTCGAGCACGTCGGCGACCTTGCAGAACGCCTCGTAGGCGAGCGCGGTCGCGGTGATGAGATCGCGGCCGCTGCGGCCTGCGACCTCGGCCGTGGAGATGAGCGAGGCAAGCGTGTCGCTCGGATGGCCGCCGCCCTTGGGCGTGATGTAGCCGTCGTTGAAATCGAGATAGCGGATCATGACGCCGTTGGCGAACACCGCCAGCTCGTGGCTGGTCTTGAAGCCGCCGCAGAAGACGGTGGCGCCTGGCGTCGCGCTCACGTTGCGGGCGAGCTTGAGCGCGATCTGACTCGGGCCCGCCTCGTAGCCGCCGATCGCGCAGCCGATGGTGTCGATGATGGTGCGCTTCACCGTACGCACGACCTCGGCCGGCAGGTCCTCATAGCGCAGCTTGACCGCGTAGTCGGCGAGCGTCTGCGCGATCGTGCCCTGGTTGCCGGAGCCCGCTCGCGGCCGCGTTTCCTGTGCATTCGCCGGCAGTGCAGCGGCCATCGTCACCGCAGCACCCGCCGTGGCCAGGACCTGCAATAGGTCTCGGCGCGAGCACCCTAACGCGTCAGACTTTTCCATGAGGAGCTCCATGGATGGTAACGTCGAAGGTGTCATCCGCGTAGCCTGCCACAGGCGGAATACGCGCCTGTTCCCACCGGCGAGCAAAACGTCCCGGCGCGCGCTCGCGCCGCCGGGACGAGATCATCGCCAAGACGATTGATTACGGCGCCACCACGGTCACGGGAGCACGCTCGATGATCTCGATGCGGACGCCCCACGGATCGGTGATGTAGGTGATCACGCTGCCGGTCGGGCTCTTGCGGACCGGCTCGTCGAGCTTGATGCCTTCGGATTCGATCTTCTTCACGAAGGCGGCGTGGTCCTTCACGTCGAAGCCGATGTGGTCGAGCACGCGGTGTCGCGTCGCCGCCTGCGCCTTGTCGGCCTTGGCGAAGCGGATCTGGCCGCCCGGCACGTCGACGACCGGCGCGTTGTTGCGCGTGTTGGCCTTGCCGCCGAACGTCTTGGCGTACCAGGCCTGTGCCTTGGCGATCTCCGCTTCCGGCAGGAAGAGATGGACGTGCTCATGCCGGATCGGCATCGATTGCGTCTTGTCCTCCAGGATTTCCATGCGCACGCCGTCCGGCGTCTCGACATAGGCCTGGTCAAGCCGGTTGTTGTTGCCGGGCAGCACCGCCACGCCCGCCGCCTTCCACTGCGCGACCCGCTGCTGCACGTTGTCGACGATGAAGCCCACGTGATTCACCACCGAGCCCTGGCTGCCGCCGTCGCCTTTCTCGGTCCCGAGGGTGAGATTGATATAGACGTGCGGGAACATCATGACCGGGGCGGCGCCGGCAAGGAGCTTGCCGCCCATGCCGAGGAAGAGCTTCTTGTTGGCTTCCACATCCTTCGAGATGATGTGCCAATGACCCATGGTCACGCCGATCTCGTTGAACGGTGCGGGCTGCGCGGCCGCGCTGCCGGCCGCGAGTGTCGATGCGAGCAATAAGGCTGCGAACGGGGTGATCTTCATGGATACCTCCCTTGTGAGCTGCTTTTGATTGGCAATTGCGGTGGAGGCTATCAGCCTGCGTCAGCGGGCGGAAGGTGAGCAGGGACGAAATCGTTCGGAGGCACTGGCGTACGTCTCCGTCTGTTGGCAGGCCCGCTGACAGATTCCGGCAGACAGGTTACGGACAGGTTCCAGCGGACAGGGTAACGTGTCTGCCAAGCGAGACCGGCCAAGCGCCGCACGCTCCGCGCCGACCATTGAAGAACGGGGAGAGAAACATGACCCATCGTCACGCTCTGACGCACCTTGCGCTTGCGGTCGCGGCAACGTTGAGCCTTGCCACTGCCGGCCACGCCGTCGAGCTCGATCCCGCCGCCGTCACATACGTGACACCCGACCAGTTCAAGTGGCGAGACCCGACCGACCGGGTGGCGACCAATCAGGCCAATCTTTACGGCGATCCGAGCAAGAGCGGACTCTACATCTACATCAACAAGTTCAAGCCCGGCCGCTTCGGCAATCCGCACTATCACCCGAACGATCGTTTCATCACCGTGATCGACGGGGCCTCATGGCACGGCACCGGGACCGTGGTGGACCCCGCGCAAGCCAAGCGGGTCACCAAGGGAACGTTCATGATCGATCACGCCAACAAGGTCCATTGGGGTGGCAACAAGGAGGAGGGCGGCGCCTACCTGATCGCCGGCATGGGTCCCGGCAGCAGTGTCGAGGTTCCAAAATCCAACGGCCCTTGGGCTGGCGGCGATCCGTCGGCCGCGACCATCATGCTCCCCGACCAGATTCCCTGGCGGGACCATGGCGCCTATCGGCTCGCCAACCTGAGTGGCGATCCGGACAAGGGGGGCCTCTTTGTCCAAATGCTCATGTTGCTGAAAGGCGCCGACTTCAGCCGTCCGCATGTCCATCCCGGTGCGCTTTTCACCACCGTGCTCTCCGGCACGTGGTGGGTCGGCACCGGCAACAAATTTGATCCCGCCAACCTGACGGTGCCGATGAAGCCAGGGACGTTTGTCACCCACTTCGGCAATCGCGTGCATTGGGATGGTGCCAAGGATGACGACGTGACGCTCCTGATCATCGGCGAAGGGCCGGTGTCGACCGTGCGGGTGGACGAGGGCAGATGACGGGCGGGCGAGTGGCGTCCGGTGCCGAAGGCGTCCGGTGCCGAAGCTGCCGTCACATCTTGCTTTTTTCCAGCAGCAACTGGCCCTGCTTTCGGATGATCGGTGCAATCATGTCGGCGAACTTGGCCAGCAGAAAGGGGAGGCTCACGTCGAATCGCACGTGATCCTCAAAGGCCTCGATCTTGCCGTTGGCAGTCTGTCCGAGCGCTCGCAGGCGGAACTCGACGCCATCTCCGTTCCAGGTCTCGTCCTCGATCGCGAAGAATTGGCCAAAATTTGCTCTCGCCTTGCTCAGTCCCGTCTTGAGCCGAAGCGTGGCGGCCTGCTTGCCGAGCCGGTGAGGGATGATGATAGTAAGGGGCTGCGCCATGGCTAGGACTTCGAGACCATGACTGGCTGAGCGAACTCGCCACGCTCGCGCAGATGATCATGAAGCAGCGCCATGTTGCGCCGGTTCGCGCGCCACAGCACGTCAAACACGTCGCCAACGAGCGGCGCTGAGCCGACCACGCCGTCGATCGCCACATTCCAGATCATCCGAAGGATGAGATGCTTCGGCGCGCCAAGCTGATGGGCCTCGTGCACGATATAGAGGGAAACCAGCGAGGTGATCAGGTCGCCGATGCCCGGAACAAGTCCCACGATGGCGTCGACGCCAAATCGAATCTTTGTGCCCGGTACGACCACGGCGGTGTCCATCACCGTGGCGAGCGTGTCCAGTCTCGCAAGTCGCATTTCGCGAGAGACCTCACGCGGCGAGCGGGACTCAAAGTTCCAGGCGCGAGAAGATGTCATAGCGGTCAGATGGGACGAGAGGCGAGAATAGCAAGGCCTCGCGACGTGCCGCACGCGGGTCGACCTGCGGGTTGGCTCGGTCCGCCAAGGAACCTTTTCGGTCGATGTGTGATTATTGCTTTTGAAACTGGCTTGGGAAGGATCGAGTTATGTCCACCATTCTCAAATGGGCGTTGATCATGCTCCTGGTGTCGCTGGTGGCGGCATTGTTCGGCTTCACCGACATATCGGCCGCCAGCGCGGATATCGCCCGGGTTCTCTTCTACGTCTTTATCGTGCTCTTTGTAGTGCTGCTGGTGCTGGGGCTCACCGCTTTCCGGACAGTGCGCGGGCCCTGACAAGGTACGGTGAATTTCAAGGAGCGGTCATCGGCCGATTGATCTGAGGAGACCTTCGCATGCGCGTTATCTCTCAAATTCTATTCGGCGCCGCCTTAGGATCACTTCCGTTGGCCTTATCGGTGAGTGCGTCCGCCCAGCAGAAGGTGGTGACGGATAATGTCGTGATCTGCGCGACGGCCGCCGATGCGAAGAATTACGCCACAACCCACAAGCAGAATATCAAGAGCGCGATCGAACGTGAGACCGATGCCAAGACCTGCGTGGTCGCAAAAATCGCTTTCATGCCTGGCAAGCAGACCGATCGCATCGAGGATAAGGACGCGACCTACGCCGTTACCGAAATCCTTATCGTGGCGGTCAGCACACCATACGGCCTGTTGAAAATGCGTCCCAACCTCGCCTACACGCTGCTGCGGCTGCATGAAGAGCAGGCTTGACCCACGCCGTCGGCGCGTCCGGCCGCCGAAGTCATCCCCTTCAATCGCCCCGCCGCAATTGTTCGGATCAATCGTCCAAAACAATCGTTGATGAGTTGCCGGTATCGGGGCGAGTGGCAGGCTTTTAGCCGCTCGGCACTGCTGCTACTTCCGATAAATTTCTACCATTGGTGGTTCACGCCGTGGAACACCAGTGTGCGATTGGTGTTGTTCCAAGAGGCGCCGGCCGGGCGCCCACCTTTCGTCGGGGTCTCACAGTCCTTGAGAGAATTGTATCGTGAGTGTGGGCGAGACCGAGTCCATGGCCGCAGAGTCATGGTGGGGACGGGAACTCAGCATCACGACCAGGCTGTTGATTCTCACCTTTTGGATTTTGTTGCCGCTGCTGCTGCTGACCGGTCTCTTGAGCATCCTTTATGCGGGTGCCGAGCGCCGCCTGATTGAGGCCGAGCGCGCCGGTGTGGCGACACGGGCGGTCCAATTGGTCGAGAGCGAGGTGGGGGCGACGATTGCGACGCTGCGTGCGCTCGCGCTGTCGTCTGACCTGCGAGACGGCGATCTCGCGAAATTTCATCAGACGACGACGGAAGTCACCAAGACGCTGATCGAGGCGATCGCGTTGGTGGATCGGACTGGTGCGGTGATCCTCTCGACCCGCACGCCGTTCGGCACGCCCTCGCGCGAGCCCGGCGATGTCAACGCGCTGGAGTCCATGTTCTTGACGGGGATCGTGACGGTGTCCGACGTGATGACGGGGACGCAACGTCCCGTGGTGCATGTCAGCGTCCCGGTTTTCCGAGACGGCGACGTTGTTTATGCGCTGTCGGCGACCTTGTCGCCCGCGCGGCTGGGAAGCGTCCTGGCCGAAGCCGGGATGAAGTCCAGGTGGATCGCCGACCTTGTCGATCGTGCCGGGGTCGCCATCGCCGGCGGCGGCCGCAACTCGCAAATCCGCATCGGTCAGCGCGCGCGGCTCGAAGTCGTCCAGGCGGCGACCGGCGACGCGCCGGCCGGCACATTTTCTCACGTCACATCTGATGGTATCGCGGTGGACACGTCCTTTCGCCGCTCTACGCTGACCGGGTGGACCGTCGTGATCGGGGTTCCCCAAGCCATCATGCGGGCGCCCATGCACCAGGCGTTCTGGATCGTCGTGGGCGGCGGTGGTGCCGTCATCTTCTTTGCTGTCCTGATGGCGATGTGGGCCGGCTACCGTATCGCCAAGCCCGCGCGCCGGCTGCAGGCGACTGCGATTGCGCTGGCGCACGGCCGCCCGATGCCGTGGCGGCATGATTGCGTTCGCGAATTCAACGACATAGGCATGACCTTCGATCGTGCCGCCGAGATCATGCGTGAGCGGGACGCCGCCCAGAGCGAGCTTGGGCGCACCACCGCGCTGCTCAACACCGTGCTGGCGGCCACGCCCGATCTCATCTACGCCAAAGATCGCGACGGCAGCTTGCTGCTGGCCAACCCGGCGACGCTGGCGACAATCGGCAAGGCCTGGCCCGCGGTTGCGGGTCGCACCGTAGCGGACTGGTGTGCGGAGCCGGGCGAAGCCGCCGCCATTCAGGCGAATGACCGTGCGGTGATCGAGAGCGGCCACTCCATGCGGTTCGAAGAGCTTTTTACCTCGCCTGCCGGCCGTCGCATCTATCTGTCCACCAAGGCACCGCTGCGCAACGAGAGCGGCGAGATCGCGGGTATCGTGGGCGTGTCGACCGACATCACCCATCGCAAGGCGGCGGAGGACCATCGCGATTTCCTGATGCGCGAGCTCTCGCACCGCTCGAAGAATCTGCTTGCCGTGACGCAATCGATCGCGCGCCAGTCGGCGCGCAGCAGCCCCGAGAT
>DAIUEP010000063.1:0-10094 GCA_036845065.1 Xanthobacteraceae bacterium
GCCAGCTGGTGGAACAGGTCGGCGGCGTCCCACGGCACCAGATGCTTGCAGCCATCGGCGAAGTGCAGATCGAGCTGCGGATAGCGCTCGTGCAACAGCTTGGCGCGCTCCTCGGCGCGGGCGCGATCGTTGCGGCCGTAGATCAGGAGCAGTGGCTGCTTGACCTCAACGAGCCGCTGCCACAACGGGACCGATGGCTTCTTGCCGCCGTCTTCGTCCGCGGCGGCGTGACGGCGAACGAACTGCTCGAAGCAGCGCCCGATGCTGTTCTGATGACGCAGCGCAAGCTCCTCCTCGGTGATCAGCTCGTGATGGAAGAGATTGGCTTCGAGCAGCGCACGGGTGTCGTCGATGGTGGGCTCCTTCTTCACCATGCGCTCTTCGAGCCTGGCCTGCGCCGCGCCCTCGCGCCCGCCGACCTTGGTGCCGCCCGCTTCGAGCGGCGGCAGCAGGCTGCCGGTGCCGAGCACGATCACGTGCGACACCCGCTCCGGGTTCTTGAGCGCGATGTTGACCGCTGGGCCGCCGGATGACGAATGGCCGATCAGCGCCGCCCGTTTGAGGCCGAGCACATCCATGAAGCGGAGGATGAAGGCGTTGCGCGCTGAGCCGCTGAGGTCGGGCGCCGGATCGCTCTTGCCGAAGCCGGGCAGGTCGACCGCGATCGCTCGCACCCCGCCGGCGCCAAGCGCGCGCAGATTGCGGCGAAAGACATCCGCCGAGGAGCCGAGCGAGCTGCCATGTAGCAGGATCGCCGGCACACCGACGCCATCCTCCAGATAGCGGATGTTGAGGCCATCGGCCGCAACGAAACGATCATCGGTCCGGACCGCGATATTCATCATGAGAATCACTCGTCGTGGATGGAGAAATCGCACAAGGAAGCGCGATCAATGACCGGCGATGCGTTGCCACGGCACCAGCTTGAGGCGACGGGTGCCATGCGCGATGTAGGGCTCGCTGTTGGCGATCTTCTCGGCCTCGGCGCGTGTCGCGGCGCGGAAGATGATCATGCCGGTGCCGAAGCGGTTGCCGGTATCGTCGAGGAAGGGTCCTGCGCCAACGAGTATGCCCTTGGCTTCGAGATCATGGATGAACTGGTGGTGCAGCTCAGTCAGTTGTTCTCGGCTGAGCGCGAGCTTGGGCGGCGGATCGATGACCTCGTTGTTGATCACCCAGCATTGCTCACGCTCACTCATGACGCTCCCCCTCCGCAGGTCCGCTCGGCCGGACATGAGGATAGTGCATTGCAGACGTGCTCAAAAGCCAATTCGGGAGCGTAACGAAAGCGCCGCTTTCCGCACGATCGGCGCTCAAGTCTTGATGGCGCGGCAGATGTACCACGAGCCGAACATGAACTGTTCCATCTCGATCGAGCCCGCCAGGCGCGCGAGATCTTCCCACGGTTTGATCAGCGGGTTGCCGAGCATCGTGCGCTTCATCAGCCAGAGGCTGAACGGCAGGACCAGCCGGCCGCCGAGCCCGGGCGGAAGCTTGGCGTCCATGATCACGAGCCTTCCGCCGGGCCGGAGCTGATCCCAGGCTTCGCGCAGCACGGTGAGGTGGTGCGGCATGGTGTTGTAGGACAGGCCAAAGATCACGCCATCGAGCGGGACAGGGGCCCGATATTCGGCCGCGTCGCATTCGACAAGGTCGACATTGCGCCAATGAAGACGCTCGCTGAGCTCACGCGCCCTGGCCAGCATGCCAGGCGAGAGGTCCACGCCGTAGACACGCCCTTGCGGTCCCACCGCCTTGCTCAGCAAGGCAAGATTTCGGCCAGTCCCGCAGCCGATCTCAAGGACATGGCTATCTGGCCGAAGCTCGAGCCGGTCAACGGCCTTGGCGCGAAACCCCGGCGGCTGGAAGAACAGCCAGTCGAATAACGGGATCAGGCCTGACAGACGGTCGTACCGCTGGGCCACAAGACGAGGGGTGTAGTCGACCCACTCGTGTTTTCGCTCGTCCACCCGCGCGACAAACTTCGTGCGCGAGCCTGCATCGGCCCCGGCTTCGGACACCATCAACTCCTCTGGCTTGATGTTCTGATTCTTCTATTTATGGAATTTTTATAAGCACTCTTATCCTATTGCAATTTCAATGAATGCCGGTTGAACGGGCGTAGCCAGATATCAACACAAAGGCGCCATGCAACCCTGAGACGGGGCATCACGCGCGCAGGTGGCAATCGTTGATCAGTCGCCGACTTCCCGCGGCCGGCCCATCAGGACCGGCTGGAACAGCACGGCGGCTGCCAGGGTGCAGACGAGCGACAGGGCCAGGAGCTTGCCCATGCTCGATGTGCCCGGGTGGCTGGACAGCCAGAGGCTTCCGAACGCCGTGGCCGTCGTCAGGGCGCTGAATATCACGGCGCGGGTCAGGGCGGATTGCAGGAGGGCGGTCTGACCGGCGCGCCAGGCCATGATGTAGTAGATCTTGAACGCGACGCCGACCCCGAGCAGCAGCGGCAATGCTATAATATTGGCAAAGTTGAGCTTGAGCCCGATCAGCACGCAGATTTCAAGTGTCACCACGCCGGCGAGCAGCAGCGGGATGAGCGTGAGCAGCACGTCGGTGAAGCGCCTGAGCACGATCCACAGCAGGATCGCAATCGACAGGAAGGCCCAGAAGCCCGCTTCGATGAAGGCGCGCACAATCGTGTCGCCGGATTTCAGGATTGCGATCGGGCCGCCGCTTGCGGTCGGTTCGACAGCGAGCAGGGCGCGCGCAAAACTCCGCAACGTCTCGTTGTCGTTGGGGTCGCCCTTGGGATGAACTTCGACGCGGCTGCGGCCATCGGGCCGTGACCATTTCAGCTTGATATCCGGCGGAATATTCTCGGCGGTGATCGGCTGCGCTTCGAACGAATCGCGCAGGCCTGCGAGCGCGGTGCGCAGCGGGGAGACCAGCGCGAATTCGGCGCGCTCACGGATCGCCTGATCGCCGTTGGCGAGTGTCTTGAGCGCGGCGCCGAGCCGTTTGGCGGCCTCGGCGCCCGGGCCATCCTGGGTGCCGACGGCGCGCGCGAGGGCGTCGACGCCGCGGTTGAGCGCCGTGATGTTCTCAGCGTCGGTGGGGGCGGGGCGGGGCGGCGCCTTGAACGCGGGCTCGAGCGTTTTGCCCGCCTGGCTGATCTGCGCCAGCTTCTGGTCCTGGTCGGGCGGGATGAAGGTGCCCAAGCTCAGGACGCGATCAACCTGCGGCAGTGCCGAAAGCCGCTCGGCCACCCGCTGGACGTCGGCCGGCGAGGACGTGAGCACGTGGACGCTGTTGGTGCCGCTTGCCGGATCGCGTCGGAGATCGAGATAGGTTGCAATCGACTCGACCCGCGAGCTTCTCAGGTTCATCGGGTTGAAGTCGAACTGCAGGAAGTAGAGCAACGGCAGTCCCCCGAGCGAGACGATCGCCGTGCAGACGATGATCGCGATCCGATGGCGCTCCATGAAGGCATCGACGGGCGCGAGCGCAGCATAGCCCAGGGGCTCCTTCTCGCCGCCCGGATTCATCAACGCCAAGAGGGCCGGCAGCAACGTCACACAGACGATGAACGCGATGATCATGCCGAGGCCAGCGATCTCGCCAAGGGCCGAGACGCCTTTGTAGTCGGTCGGAAGGAATGACAGGAATCCGGCCGCGGTCGCCGCCGCCGCCAGCGTGAGTGGCACGCCGGCATGGCGGGCCGCATTCGACAGTGCGACCGGCAGATTGTCGACCTCGTGGCGCTCGGCTCGATAGCGCACGCCGAATTGGATCCCGAAGTCGACGCCGATACCAACAAACAACACCGCGAACGCCACCGAGATCGGGTTGAGCGATCCGACCATGGCCAGGCCGAGCGCGGCCGTGATGGCGAGGCCTACAAAGATGCTGATCAGCACGGCCGCGACGATCTTGGCCGATCGCAGCGCCAACCATAGAATGCCGACAAGGAAGGCAAGCGAGACGAGGGCGTTGACCTCGGCGTTCTCCTTGATCGTTCCAAACTCTTCGTCCTGGATGGCGATCGGGCCGGTCAGGCGCACCCGAGCGCCATATTCAGTGTCGAGCCTGAGGTCGGAGACGACTTGGCGGATCACCTTGGTGGCTGCAGCGCCGGGCTCGAGCGCGGCGAAATCCAGGACCGGCCTGATTTCGAGAATGCGGCGCAGCTCGCGGGGCGTCGGCGACTGCCCCGCCGCCAGCTCGCGCCATGAAAAGCTTGCCGGACGTCCCGCGATCGCATCTTCGATGGTGCTCGCAAACATGGTCAGTGGGCGGGCCAGTGCGTCGAGCGTGTACATATTCCGCTGGACGCCTGCCAAAGCGAGGGTGAGAGATTGGACCAGCCCCCGCCAGTTCTGGTCGGACACCAGCACCTGGATGAGCGGCGCCGCGCGGGAAAACTGGGAGGTGTAGGCGGCAGTCTGCTCGAGGGAGGCGAACAAAAGGGCGTTCTTGCTGAAGAACGCGCCCCCGGCGGGTTCACCCACGGAGCTAAAGACCGCCGTCTGGGTGGCGAGCCTTTCGACCAGCTCGGCCGTGGCCTGGGATGCGAGCTCCGAGGTGGGAGCCTCGACAACGGCCACGATGGTTTCGTTTCGGTAAGGAAATGCTGCGTCTAGAGCAAGCTCATTCTTGCGCCAATCAAGATCACGAGAGATTAGCTTGTTGACATTTGTATCAATTGAAAAGTTTGCTATTGAATAGTAGCCACACAATACGGTCAAAATAGCCGCAATAATAACGACTGGCCATCCATTCCTCGCACAAATATTGACGATGGCTACAATCTTTGATCTCAGCATGTCTTGTTCTTTCCGGATTTTGCGGGTCTAATGGCCCGATTAACCATTGAACCGAGTGAACCATGCAGCTATGCACTGCGTTAAGGACAAGCTCTCTGGCGGGCGCGTTCCCGCCCCCTCTGCAAACAGAGTTTTCCCTTTGGGGTTCGGAAGCCAGGATCAATAGCCATATGAAGGTAACCCGTCATCCAGATCTCTGTGTGCAAACGACAATGATGTTGCAATCATGACAGCGCCCACTCCGTTGCTCGACACGATCAAGACTCCGGCCGATCTGCGCCGCCTGGACGAGAGGCAACTCCGACAGGTGGCCGACGAGTTGCGAGCCGAAACGATCAATGCCGTTGCCGTGACTGGCGGACACCTCGGGGCAGGGCTCGGGGTCGTCGAGCTGACGGTGGCGCTCCACTATCTCTTCGACACGCCGCGCGACCGGCTGATCTGGGATGTCGGTCATCAAGCCTATCCGCATAAGATCCTGACCTCTCGTCGGGACCAGATTCGGACCTTGCGCCAGGGCGGTGGTCTCTCCGGTTTCACCAAACGGGCGGAAAGCGAATACGACTGTTTTGGCGCGGCTCATTCGTCGACGTCGATTTCCGCCGGTCTTGGCATGGCGGTGGCACGGGATCTGGCTGGGCAATCGCATAACATCATTTGCGTGATTGGCGATGGCGCCATGTCGGCAGGCATGGCCTACGAGGCCATGAATAACGCTGGCGCGATGAATTCGCGACTCATTGTCATTCTCAACGACAATAACATGTCCATCGCGCCTCCCGTGGGGGCGTTGTCGGCCTACCTTGCGCGACTGGTGTCCGGGCGTCCGTATCGGTCGCTGCGACATGTCGTCCATCAACTCGCCAAGCGGTTGCCCAAGTTTCTCGAGCAGCGCGCGCGAGCCATGGAGGAATACGCGCGCGGGCTGGTGACGGGCGGCACGCTGTTCGAGGAGCTCGGCTTCTTCTATGTCGGGCCGATCGACGGCCATAATCTCGATCACCTGCTGCCCGTCCTGCGCAATGTTCGCGACGCCAAGGAAGGGCCGATCCTGGTCCACGTCGTCACGCAGAAAGGCAAGGGCTACGCCCCCGCCGAGGCCTCCCAGGACAAGTACCACGGGGTGGTGAAGTTCGACGTCACCACCGGCAAGCAGATCAAGGCGAAGGCCAACGCGCCATCCTACACGACGGTGTTCGGCCAGAGCCTGGTGAAGGAGGCCAAGAAGGACGATCGCATCGTGGCGATCACCGCGGCGATGCCTTCCGGCACCGGCATCGACATCTTCGCCAAGGAGTTTCCCACCCGCACCTTCGACGTCGGCATCGCCGAGCAGCATGGCGTGACGTTCGCGGCGGGGCTGGCGGCCGAAGGCTACAAGCCGTTTGCTGCGATCTATTCGACGTTCCTGCAGCGAGGTTATGACCAGATCGTGCATGACGTCGCGATTCAGAGGTTGCCGGTGCGTTTTGCGATCGATCGCGCGGGCCTCGTGGGTGCGGACGGTCCCACGCACGCCGGCTCGTTCGATCTGCCGTATCTCGGCTGCCTGCCCGGTTTTGTGATCATGGCGGCGGCGGACGAAGCCGAGCTTGTGCATATGGTCGCGACGGCGGCTGCGATCGACGACCGGCCCAGCGCCTTCCGTTATCCTCGCGGCGACGGCGTCGGGCTCGACATGCCCGAATTCGGCGTGCCGCTGGAGATCGGCAAGGGCCGGATCTTGCGCGAGGGCAGCAGTGTGGCGCTGCTGTCGCTCGGGACACGGCTGGCGGAATGTCTGCTCGCAGCCGAGACGCTGGCCGCGCAGGGCCTGACCGCGACGGTTGCCGATGCGCGCTTCGCCAAGCCGCTCGACGTCGACCTCGTGCTGCGGCTTGCACGCGAGCATGAGGTGCTCATTACAGTGGAAGAGGGCTCTATCGGAGGCTTCGGCTCTTACGTTCTGCAGGCGCTTTCCGAACACGGAGCGCTCGATCATGGCCTCAAAGTTCGCGCCATCGTGCTGCCGGACATGTTCGTTGATCAGGATTCGCCGGCCGCGATGTACGCCAGGGCCGGGCTCGACGCGAAAGGCATCGTCGCCAAGGTGTTCGAGGCGCTCGGCAAGGATGCTCGGCGCGACGTCGTGCAGTTCGTCAGCAAGTCTTCCCCCAAGGGGGCTTGACCTGTAATGCCGGCCGCAAACTGGTGCCCCGCTTCCGAAGCTCGTGATACTTGCAGCACCCGCTCACACGAACTTCGGACGCAGAGAGGCACTAACAACTCTATGATTCTAGTGCCACTTTTCGACTTGAAGTCCCTAGTCGAGCCTGCTGCAACTTTGTGGGAGCTTCAAATCGGAGGCACGAGCGAGGATCGGCCGAGCGCCGACAAAGGGACGTTATGAAGGTCATCCTGGCCCAGCCCCGCGGATTCTGCGCCGGCGTCGTGCGCGCGATCGAGATTGTCGAGCGCGCGCTGGAGAAGTATGGGCCGCCGGTCTATGTGCGCCACGAGATCGTGCACAACAAGCACGTGGTCGAGAGCCTGAAGGCGAAAGGCGCCCGTTTCGTCGAGGACCTGTCCGAGGTGCCAGCCGACGCCGTGACGATCTTCAGCGCGCATGGCGTGGCCAAGAGTGTCGAGGATGAAGCCGCCGCGCGCAGCCTGCCGGTCCTCAACGCGACCTGTCCGCTGGTGACCAAGGTCCATAACCAGGGCAAGCGCTACGTCGGCCAGGGCCGCCAGCTCATCCTGATCGGGCACGCCGGGCATCCGGAGGTCGAAGGCACGATGGGCCAGATTCCGAGCCCGGTCATCCTGGTGCAGAGCGAGGCCGATGTCGACGCGCTCGCGTTGCCGGCCGACACGCCAGTCGCCTATGTGACCCAGACGACGCTCAGCGTTGACGATACCCAGGGCATCATCGCTTCGCTGCAGCGCAAGTTCAGCAATATCGTCGGCCCCGAGACGCGCGACATCTGCTACGCGACGCAGAATCGCCAGTCCGCCGTGCGCGAGCTGAGCAAGCTCGTCGACATGATTCTGGTGGTCGGGGCGACCAACAGCTCGAACTCCAATCGTTTGCGCGAGATCGGAAGCGAAGAGGGGTTGCCGAGTTATCTGATCGCGGACGGCAGTGAGCTCGATCCAAAGTGGCTCGACGGCATGAACACCGTGGGCATTACGGCAGGTGCGTCGGCGCCGGAGGTTCTGGTCGACGACGTTATTGCCGCATTGCGACGACTGGGACCGGTTGAAGTGTCGATCCTTCCGGGCCGCCAGGAA
Source organism: Xanthobacteraceae bacterium (assembly GCA_036845065.1). GTDB lineage: Bacteria > Pseudomonadota > Alphaproteobacteria > Rhizobiales > Xanthobacteraceae > VAZQ01. The sequence continues at coordinate 8,055 of DAIUEP010000063.1, forward strand.
AAGATCGAATTCCGGTTGCCGCCGGAACTTGCCAAGGCTTCTTGATACAAGGCTTCCTGACACAAGGCTTCGTGACAAACACATCGGGCGTAGGCCCGGCAGCGAGAGAGCACAGCTTATGGGGCTTCCTTTCCTTAAGGAAATGCGGATCGGCGCTTACCTGCTGAAGCAGAAGCTGGCAGGCCGCGAGCGCTATCCGCTGGTGCTGATGCTGGAACCGTTGTTCCGCTGCAATCTCGCATGCTTCGGCTGCGGCAAGATCGATTACCCGGACGCGATCCTGAACCGGCGCTTGTCGGTCAAGGAGTGTCTCGACGCGGTCGACGAATGCGGCGCGCCGATGGTGGCGATCCCGGGCGGCGAGCCGCTGATCCACAAGGAGATCGGCGAGATCGTCAAGGGCATCGTCGCGCGCAAGAAATTTGTGTCGCTGTGCACCAACGCGCTGCTTCTGGAAAAGAAGCTGCATCTGTTCGAGCCGTCGCCTTATCTGTTCTTCTCGGTGCATCTCGATGGGCTCAAGGAGCACCACGACAAGTCGGTGTGCCAGGAAGGCGTGTTCGACCGCGCGGTGTCGGCGATCAAGGCCGCAAAGGCCAAGGGCTTCACCGTCAATGTGAATGCCACGATCTATGATGGCCATCCCCCGCAGGACATCGCGGCGTTTCTGGATTTTGCGCGGGATCTCGGCGTCGGCGTTTCCATCTCACCCGGCTACGCCTACGAGCGCGCGCCGGACCAGGAGCACTTCCTCAATCGGCGCAAGACCAAGGAGCTGTTCCGCGACATCTTTGCCCGCGGCAAGGGCAAGCAATGGACCTTTGTCCACTCCGCCCTGTTCCTCGATTTCCTGGCCGGCAATCAGACCTACCACTGCACCCCTTGGGGCATGCCGACCCGCAATGTCTTTGGTTGGCAGAAGCCCTGCTACCTGCTTGGCGAGGGCTACGCTGCGTCATTCAAGGAGCTCATGGAGACCACCGACTGGGACACCTACGGCACCGGCCGGTACGAGAAGTGCGCGAACTGCATGGCCCATTGCGGCTACGAGCCGACCGCGGCCGATGCGACGCTGCGACAGCCCTTGCAGGCGCTGCGGGCTTGGCTGCGCGGCCCACGCACGGATGGTGAGATGGCTCCGGAAATCGCCCTCGATAGCCAGCGGCCCGCGCAATTCGTGTTCTCGCAGCAGGTCCAGCACAAGCTGTCGGAGATCCGAATCGCCGAGGCGTCCGAGCGCGCCAACAAAGCGGCGAATTCGCAGCGCCCCCTCGAGGCGGCCGAATAGTCCAACGCTGTTGCGAGTGAGTTGCGGGTGGCTCGCCTGCTTGGTTCAGGCGACATCCAGCTCTAGCTGTCGGAAGTCAGGCAAGCCCAGGCGTGGGCCAAGCAGTTGGCGGCCGCGCAGCAGCGTGGCACGGGCCGCCCGTGCATCGAGCGCGGTCCGCAGGATCGTCGGCAGTTCCCAGGGATTCTTCAGCAAGAGCCGCGTCATTCCCGCAAAATCGGTGGTTCCGTCAGCCCGCATGCCGGCGAGGGCTGATTTGGGCAAGGCACGTCCGGCTGGATCGGTGATCACGCGGATCGCGGCCATGGGAATTGCGTGCCTCATGGCCACGCCGGCAACGATGTGAGATTCCATGTCGACTGCGACCGCGCCGGTCTTTTGATGCAGGGCACGCTTGGCCTCGGCGGTTGCCACCGGCGCGGGGACTCCCGCAAGCACGCCGAGCATGGCGTTCGGAACCGTGTCGATCAGGTTTTGCGACCAACGCGGGTCGGTCGGCATGCGGCTCGCGCCGGAAAGGATCGTCGATGCGACAATGCAGTCGCCCGGTTGAAGGTCTGGATGCAGGCCACCGGCCACGCCGAAGCTGACGAGCCCCCCGCAGCCATCCCGCACCGCAGCTGCGAGAGAGCGCGCAAGGTGCCGCCCGTCGCCGCTGCAAATAACTTGTACTCCGGGACCCGCGGCGATACGAGCCTCGAACGCCAACCCCACGACAACAATCATGGCGTCATTGCCCCCAACTTCGCCAG
>DAIUEP010000063.1:10194-15761 GCA_036845065.1 Xanthobacteraceae bacterium
TCGAACGCCAACCCCACGACAACAATCATGGCGTCATTGCCCCCAACTTCGCCAGTATACGACCCGGATTCACACTTGGACGCAATCCTAGCCTGTGGACTTCGCGCAATCGAGCTGTTCGCACGGTCAAATTCAGAAAAAACTGAGTAGCCACCGCGTTTTATGGGCTGATAGTAACCCGATGGCCACAGCTGTCCGCCGTGAATCCGCGCGCCAACACCCTGAGACCGCCGGTCGACAAGGGTCGAACATGACGACGGCGGATGCCATTGATTCTACAACCAAAAATTGTTTTTGCTTCGTAAGCAGCCGTCCCTTGTTGACTCCGCCCATGCACCGCGCTGCAGGCACGAAGCTCTACAGCCCGAAGGCAACGGCCGGTGCGTTGCTGGCCTTCAAGTTGCGATAGCGCGCCAACGCCCAAACCGGGAAGAACTTCGAATAGCCGTGGTAGCGAAGATAGAAGATGCGCGGAAAGCCGACCGCCGTGAAACGTGGCTCGTCCCAGAGCCCGTCGGGCCCCTGCATTCGCGACAGGTAGTCGACGCCGCGCGCCACCGCGGGATGGTCGATCTCGCCTGCGGCCATGAGGCCCAGCACGGCCCAGGCGGTCTGCGACGCGGTGCTGGGGGCGGCCTCGTAGCCATGGTAGTCGAGCTTGTAGCTTGACCCATCCTCGCCCCAGCCGCCGTCGCTGTTCTGGATCGTAACAAGCCAGTTCACCGCCTTGCGGATTTCGGGCGAACGATGATCGACACCGGCCGCGTTGAGCGCCGCCAGCACCGACCATGTGCCGTAGATGTAGTTCATGCCCCAGCGGCCGTACCAGCTGCCTTCTGGGTGCTGCGTGCGGCGCAGATAGGCGACGGCCTCGGCGACCCTGCTGTCCTTGTCCGGCATGTCACCGAGCTGCGCCAGCATCGAGACGCAGCGTGCGCTGACGTCCTCGGTCGGCGGATCGAGCAGCGCGCCGTGGTCCGCAAACGGAATGTGATTGAGATAGTAGTGGGTATTCTCGGCATCGAAGGCGCCCCAGCCGCCGTTCTTGGATTGCATGCCGAAGATCCACTCACGCGAGCGCGCGATCGCTTCCCGGTAATGGGTCTGGCCCTTGAGGTTCTGGGCACGGTCCATCGCCATGGCGACCACGGCGGTGTCATCGACGTCGGGATAGTGCGGATTGTTGTACTGGAAGGCCCAGCCTCCCGGGCGCAGATTGGGGCGCTGTTCGGCCCAGTCGCCGGCGACGTCGAGGATCTGCTTGCTCTTGAGCCATTCAAGGCCCTTTTCGGCCTGAACGAGCGCGCGCTCGCCGCCGACCTCGAGCAGGGCATGGCAGGTCAGCCCGGTGTCCCAGACTGGCGAATAGCACGGCTGGCAGTAGGCTTCCTCGTCGGTGACCACCAGCAACTCCTCCACCGCCAAGCGAGCAATGGCGGCATGCGGATGATCCTTCGGATAGCCGAGCGTGTCGAACATCAGCACGTTGTTGACCATCGCGGGAAAGATCGCGCCGATGCCGTCCTCGCCATTGAGATGTTCGACCGCGAAGGCGACCGCGCGATCGACCGCGCGTTTGCGCAGGCGCTTCGGGATGGCGGGCTCGATGACGCGCAGGAGCGTATCGACGCCGCGGAAGAAGGCGAACCACCATCGGTTCTGGTGGGGCGCACGCGGCGTGAGCCGGGCCTGCTCGGGCGGATCGAGGAACAACTCGTCGATGCGCACGCCCTTCGGATTGCGGGCGCGTGGCTTGAATGCCAGGAGGACCAGGAGCGGCACGATGACGGTGCGACTCCAGTAGGCGATCTTCATGATGTGGAAGGGAAACCACCTCGGCAGCAGCATCACCTCGACCGGCATCGCCGGGACGGCGCGCCATGTGATCGCGCCATAGAGTGCGAGCGCGATGCGCGTGAAGACGTTGGAGCGTGCGGCGCCGCCATGCGCGCGGATCGCCTCGCGCGCTCGGCGCATGTGCTCGGCGTCGGGCGGGTCTCCGATCAGCTTGAGCGCGTAGTAGGCCTTTACGCTCGCGCTCATATCGAGGGCGCCTTCATGGAACAGTGGCCAGCCGCCATGCGCACCCTGCACCCTCCGCAGGTAGATGCCGATCTTGCGCTCGAGCTCGGCGTCGACCGGCTCGGCAAGAAAGTGCCGCATGAGGATGTATTCGGCCGGGATGGTGCTGTCGGCCTCCAGATCGAAGACCCAGTGGCCATCCGGCTTTTGCCGCTCAAGCAGCGCGCGGGTCGCGGCTTGAATGTGGTCTTCCAGGGCGGTCGTGTTGATGTCGGTCATCCAATGCGATTTTGGGTCGAGGGGCTTTGGGCTAGCTCTGCGCGACGATCTCTGCAGCGCGGTGGCCGGACCGAATGGCACTTTCAATCGTGGCGGGCAAGCCGGTATCTGTCCAATCGCCGGCCAGCACGAGATTGCGCCAGCGGGTGCGCGGACCGGGGCGGCGGGCGTCCTGTGCGGGCGTGGCCGCAAAGGTTGCACGCCGCTCCCGCACGATTTGCCAGCGCGGCAGCTCGGGTGGGAGTCCGGCGATCGCGGCGACCTCGCGCCAGATGCTTTGGGCAAGGGCGTCTCGCGGCGTATCGATCAGGCGGTCGCCCGCGCTGATGGTCACCGAGATGCGCCCGGGGAATGCAAAAATCCACTCCGTGGTGGCGTTCACGACCCCCAGGATGGCGGGCAGATGATCCGGCGGGTCCACGCGGAAATGCGCATTGACGATGGCTCGGAACTCGTTCGGCGTTTCGATACCTGGGAGCAGCGAGGCGGTCACGTAGGGCGGCACGGCGAGAATGACGGCGTCATCGGCGGTGAGGTTGATGCTGTCCTTGCCGAAATCGAGCGCCGTGATGCGATCCTCGGCATAACGAATGGCGTGCAACTGGTGACCGAACAGGACGCGCGCATCGCGTTCACCCAGCAGGTCCAGCGCCGGTTCGACCAGGGTCGAGCCCAGCCCCTCGCGCGCGATCAGCGGGCGGCAGGCGCGCCCGCCTGCTGCGATCGTCTCGCGGATGATGGCCCCTGCCAGCGCCGCCGAGCCGGCGGCGGGGTCGATATTGAGCGCTGCCAGCAACAGTGGCCGCAGCAGCCGCTCGTAGAGCGTTCCGCTGAAGCGGATGACCTCGCCGACGGCATGGTCGCGTGGCGCCCAAAGCAGCCGGGCAATCGACAGATAGTCGAGCGCATGCGTGCCGGGCACCCGCCTGCGCGGGTCGAATATCCACCACGGCACGCGGCCGTCGTTGAAGCGCAACGTCCACTTCTCGCGCGTGGCGAGATCGAAGAACGCGAACTCGGCGCGGGGCGGACCAACCAGGCGATCCTCGGCGCCGATCGCGCGCGCGTAAGCCATGGCTGCGCGATTGCCCGACAAGAGCAGGTGGTTGCCGTTGTCGATCATCATGCCGACGCTGTTGTCGAAATAGGATCGGCAGCGGCCGCCGGCGGAATTGGTGGCCTCATGCACGACGACGGTATGGCCGCGCGTCGTGAGCTCGACCGCGGCCGAAAGGCCGGCGAGGCCGGCGCCTATGATGTGGATGATCCGCGGCATCAGGCGATCGCGTAACGCAGCAGAATCCAGCCGATCCGGGCGCGAGAGACTCGTACGCGCTCACGCGGTGCCTCCCAGCCGCGCGCGACCATCCCGTTCAGAATCGACCGGTAGACCTCCCCCATGATCCGCGGCGCTTTCACGGCGCGCCGTGGCGAGCGCACCATGATCGCATCAGCCTCCACAAAATGCCCGCGCGCCCGATCGGCGAGCCGGCCGCACACGTTCGCCAGCCCCGGGTTGCGCAAGGCGGCGATTGGATCGCTGGTGTTGATGCCGGCCTCGTCGAGCCACTCTCGCGGAAGGTAGAGGCGCCCGATGGCGGCGTCCTCGTCGAGGTCGCGCAAAATGTTCGTGAGCTGCAGCGCCCGACCGAGATGATGCGCCAAGAGCTTACCGGCCTCGCGCTCGAGACCGAATACCCGCACCGACAGACGTCCCACTGCGCTTGCCACCCGGTCGCAATAGAGGTCGAGCGTGGCGAGATTGGGGGCCCGAATGTCCGCGACGGCGTCCATCTCCATGCCGTCAATGACGGCGAGGAAATCCTCCTGCGCGAGGTCGAAGTCGCGCACCGGCTGCGCCAGGCCGGCGACCAGCGGTCCGTGCTGGCCCTCATAGAGCGCGCGCACCTGAGCGCGCCATTCGTTGAGCTGCGCCAGCCGCTGCGGTCGCGGGCCGCTGGAGTCCGCGATATCGTCGACGCAGCGGCAGAAGTTATAGATCTCGTACATGGCGCCGCGCTGCGCCCGCGGCAGGATGCGCATCGCCGTGTAGAACGAACTGCCGGCGGCACGCTGCGACGAGCTCGGAGGTGTCGTGGCGTCCACGCGCGACCTCACGCGTTGCGGGGCGCTTGGGACGCCGCGAAGACGCGTCCGAGCCGGCCGCGTGTTCCGTTCAGGAGGCCGGCGAGGCCAGCGGCTGCAACGCCCGATTTGGTGAGATGCACGCGCTCGCTCACCGGATCGCGCGTCTTGAGCAGCACGATGAGCCGGCGCGCCAGCGCCTGGATCACCGCCACCTCCAGGGCGAGACGGCCGTCGCGGATGCTTGAGGAAAACGCCACGCTGTGGTCGAGCAGCTCGCCGGTCCGGGCGGCGAGCGCCTGCACGCATTGCCGCAATGCCGGCGAGCTCGAGTCCTTGCCGAGATCCTCGACCGCCGCGCCGGATGCGGCCAGCGCGTCGAGCGGCACATAGACGCGATCGAGATCGCGATAGTCCTTCCCGCAGTCCTGCAAGTGGTTGATGATCTGCAGCGCCGCGCACAAGGCGTCATTGGCCGGCCATGTCGCGTGATCCTCGCCGTGCACATCGAGCACGAAGCGACCCACGGGCATCGCCGAGTAGCTGCAGTAGTTCATCAGGTCGTCCCAGTCGCGATAGCGCAGCTTGGTCACATCCATGCGGAATGCCGTCAAGAGGTCCTGCGCGTGCCGGGGCGCGAGCTTGCGCGCCTGCAAGGCCAGCCGCAGCGCCACCGCTTCGGGAATATCGTCGTGACGACCCAGAAGGCCAGCCTCCAGGCGATCGAGCAGGTCGAGCTTTTGCTGCGCCGCCAGCGAGGAGTGGTCGGCCATGTCGTCGGCGATCCGCACGAACTCGTAGAACGCCAGGATGATCCCACGGTGACGCGGATGAATGAGCCGCGAAGCGACCGGAAAGTTCTCGTCGCGATGGCCCTTTCCGGACCGCAGTTCGGCTGGCTCGTTGGTCATGGCGCTGCGAGCGCTCCTTTCCTAGTGCCGCCGATTTGAGGTTCCTACAGCGCTTGCAGCAAATTCGGTTAGGAACCTCAAATCGAAAAGCGGCACTAGAATCATGAAGTTGCTAGTGCCCCTTTGCTTCCGAAGTTCGTGTCAGAGGGTGCTGCGATGTATCACGAACTTCGGAAGCGGGGCACTAGTGCCGCCGATTTGAGGTTCCTACCCCACTTGCAGCAAATTCGGTTAGGAACCTCAAATCGAAAAGCGGCACTAGAATCATGA
>DAIUEP010000063.1:15861-22207 GCA_036845065.1 Xanthobacteraceae bacterium
AGTTCGTGTCAGAGGGTGCTGCGATGTATCACGAACTTCGGAAGCGGGGCACTAGCCGGATATAAAGCCAACGCTGCCCCGATTGCCACCCTCGCGCGTGCCCCTGGTGGTAATCCTGGAGTTGTAGGGGAACCACAGGCCTCGCCAGAGCCTGTAGGATGCCTGAAACAGGCGCAGGCCGGGCTGGCGAAATGGCTACGGACCGCCTAGACAGGCGGCCGAAAAGGGGTGTGGGGACAAAAGTGTGAACGCGACAGCGCAGTTCCAGGACCGGCTCAACCAGGTTGCGAAGGATGCCGAGAGTCTGCTCGATCGGCTCCTCGGCAAGGCGCTGGCGGGCGACGAGCTGGCCCGCCCGGCGCGCCTGCTCGATGCCATGCGCTATGCAAGCCTTGGTGCCGGCAAGCGGTTCCGGCCATTCCTGGTGGTCGAGAGCGCAAATCTCTTTGGCGTGCCGCGGGAGCAGGCTCTGATGGCGGGTGTGGCACTGGAATGCGTGCATTGCTATTCGCTCGTGCACGACGATCTGCCGGCCATGGACAATGACGACCTGCGGCGCGGCCAGCCCACGGCACATAAAGCCTTTGACGAGGCCACGGCGATCCTTGCTGGCGATGGCCTCTTGACCTTCGCCTTCGACATCCTGGCGCGGCCGGAAACGCATCCAAGCGCGACGGTTCGAATCGAGCTTGTGCTGGCGCTGGCGCGCGCAGCCGGTCTCGGCGGCATGGTGGGCGGCCAGATGCTCGACCTCGCGGCTGAGGGGCGCTTCGACCGGGGCGTGCCGCAGCGGCTTGCCGAAGGCGAGGTTGCAACCTTGCAGGCCATGAAGACCGGAGCGCTGCTGAAGTTCGCATGCCGCGCTGGCGCCATTCTGGCGCAGGCGAGCGTGGCGCAGCGGGAGGCGCTTGATCGTTACGGCACCGCGGTCGGCAAAGCCTTCCAGATCGCCGACGATCTTCTCGACGTCGAGGGCGATCCGGCGCTGGTCGGCAAGCAGACCGGCAAGGACGCGGAGGCCGGCAAGGCCACCATCGTGGGTCTGCTCGGTCCGGAAGGTGCGAAGGCGCGCCTGCGCACGCTGGTCGCCGAGGCCGAGGCGGCGCTGGCGTCGTTCGGCGCAGCCGCCGATGTGCTCGTGGCGGGCGCACGCTTCGTCGCGGACCGGCACGCGTAGGCGCGGCGATGAGCAAGGCGTTCCGGTTCCACCAGCACGGCGGGCCCGAGGTCTTGCGCCTGGAGGACGTGCAGGTTGGCGAGCCTGGCGGTGGCGAGCTGCGCATCCGCAATACGGCGATCGCGGTCAATTTCCGCGACGTGCTGGTGCGGCGCGGCACCCACGCGGTGAAGGCGTTTCCCTCCGGTATCGGCATGGAAAGCGCGGGCGTGATCGAGGCGGTGGGCCCGGGCGTGCGCGACTTCGCGGTCGGCCAGCGGGTGGTGTGCGTGGCCGGGCCTGATGCGGCTTATGCCGAAGCGCGGATCATCCCGGCGGCCCGCGCCATCGTGCTGCCGATCGCCATCAACGAGCGCACCGCCGCCGCCATGATGATCCGCGGCATGACGGCGCGCTATCTGCTGAAGGAAACCTATCGCGTCCAGCCGGGCGACACGATCCTGATCCATGCCGCGGCCGGCGGGGTTGGCCAGATCGTCTGCCAATGGGCCAAGCATCTTGGTGCGACCGTGATTGGCACGGTCGGCAGCGACGACAAGGCGTCGGCGGCGCGCGAGCACGGCTGCGATCATCCGCTGGTCTTGGGTCGCGACAACGTGGTCGAGCGCGTGCGGGCGCTCACGGGTGGCGAGGGCGTAGCGGTCGTCTATGACTCGATCGGCAAGGCGACGTTCGAGGATTCGCTGCGCTGCCTGCGCCGCCGCGGCATCCTGGCGTCATTCGGGGAAGCCTCCGGCGATCCCGAGCCGGTGCCGCCGCGCCTTCTAGGGCAGCTCGGCTCGCTCTACATGACGCATCCAAGCCTCGGCGACTACACCGCGACGCGCGCGGCGCTCTTGGAAACCGCCAACGACCTGTTCAACATGGTGATGAGCGGCAAGGTCCGCATTGATATCAGCAAGACCTATCCGCTCGCCGAGGCGCCGCGCGCGCATGCCGATCTGGAAGCGCGCAGGACCACCGGCTCGATCGTGCTGACTGCGTGACGCTCATGAGCAGCGAGCACTGGCAGACCCGGACCTGGGAGGAGCTCAAGGCGGAAACCCAGGCGCGCGCCGATCGCGGCGCCTATCCGGTCTTCGGCATCAGTCCCGATGATGCGCGCGAGGCGCTCGCCATGATTACAAGCCTCGATCCCGACGAATGGGGCGCGGCGTGGATCAGGCTCGGCGATCGCCATTGCGCCCACGCGGCCGAGCGGGCCGGGAATGCCAAGGCGGCGCAGGATGCGCTGCTGGCGGCCTGGCGGCTCTATACGTTCGGACGCTGGCCGGTCGCCAAATCACCCAAGAAGATCGAATCCGCCATGAAGGCGCGGGCCGCGTTCGCGGCCTATGGCCGCGCCGTCGATCCGCCGATCGAGCCGATCCGCATTCCTTTCGAAGGCCAAGAGGAGGGCAGAGAGATCGTCGCGCTGCTGCAGGTACCGAAGAATGTCGCCAGGCCGCCGGTTCTCATCAGCATCGGTGGCAGCGACCTGTGGAAGGACACGGTCGCGATCCAGAGCCGCGCCTTTCTGCCCTTCGGGATTGCGGTGCTCGCGCTCGACATGCCGGGCACCGGCGACGCGCCGCTGCCGGCCGCGCCTGGATCGGAGCGAATCTATTCGGCCGTGATCGATTACGTGACCGCCCGCACCGATCTCGATGGCGCGCGTGTCGTGGTGCGCGGCCAGAGCTGGGGCAGCTATTGGGCGGCGCGCACCGGCTACGCAGAGGTGAAGCGCCTTGCCGGCGTCGTGTTCCAGAGTGGTCCTGTGCACCACTACTTCCAGCGCGCCTGGCAGGAGGAGGCGTTCAAGACCAAGGAGTTCCTGTTCGACTACGTGCCCTCGCGCCTGCACATGCTCGGCCAGCACACGGTCGAGGACGCGTTCGCGTTCATGCCGTCGCTGTCGCTGCTCGAGGCTGGACTGCTGCAAAGGCCGTGCCCGCCGATGCTGGTGATCGCCGGCGCCAAGGACACCCAGGTGCCGTTCGAGGACTTCTTGCTCCTGTTGCGCAACGGCAGCCCCAAGCACGCCTGGGTCAATCCCGAGGGCCAGACCATGGGCCGCTCGCTCACCGTCAAGGACGACGCGATCACCGCGGGCGTGATCATCCCGTGGGTGCGACAGCGGCTCGGGGTGTAGCGCTCAATACCGCTTGATCGTGAACGGCCGCTTCACCGGCGCGAACCAGGCATTGAAGATCTTCTCGGCTTCGCCGCTCTTCTCCAGATCGAGCAGCACGTCATCGACGAACTTGGTGAAGCGCGGCTCGTCTTTCTTGATGCCGAAGCCGGCCGTGCGCGGCAGGTCGTAGTCGGGGATCATCATGTAGTCCTGCGGCGCGCCGCTCTTCTGCGCATAGGCCCACAGCAGCACCTCGTCGGCCAGGAAACCAGCAACCTTGCGGTCGCGCAGCGCATCGAAGCAGAGCGCATAGGTGTCGAAGTGCACGATCTCCATGGTGGGCACGGCTTCCTTGAGCTCGGCATCGACGCTCGCTCCGCGCACCAAGGCGAGCTTCTTCTCGGCCATCTGCTTGACCGCCTTGATGCCTGAGTCCTTGCGGATGATGACGGTGTGCGGCGAGACCAGATAGGCGAGGCTGAAGCCGATCAGATGGCGGCGGTTGTCCGCGCGCGTCATGCCGGAGGCGGCGAGGTCGATGCGATCCTGCTGCAGCGCCGGAATGCGCTCGGAGTTGATGACCGAGACGAACTCCATGCCGACGCCCAGCCGCTTGGCGACCTGTGCCGCAAGGTCGACGTCATAGCCGACGATCTTGCCGTTCTCGCGCGAGGAGAACGGCGGCGAGGTCTCGCTGTTGCCGACGAGAAGCTTGCCGCGCGCCTTGATGTCGTCGAGCTTGTCGGCCGAGGCGCTTGCGATCGCCGTGGCCGAGAGCGCGGCGCCCAGCAAGGCTGCCGCGAGTGTTCGATGGAGTGTCATTGCGTTCTCCCTTCGCCTATTTGGTGCCCGGCAGGTACTGCTCGGTGACCAACTTGCTCACGTCCGGCTCGCTCGGCAGCGCGCCCATTTCGACGAACGAGCGTGACAGCACCTTGAGCGCCTCCGGATTGAAGCGGCCGGTCTTGTTGAACATGCCGCTGAGTTCGTCATAGTCGCGGGTGGCGAGCGCCAGCGACACGTCGGTCTTGCGGCGCACGATGTCGATCGCGCGCTCGCGGTTCTTCTGCATCCAGTCGATGGTCTCGAACCAGCCGACGATAAATGCACGCACCGCCGCCGGGTTCTTGGCCGCGAAATCCGTGTGCGCATAGAGGATGTAGATGTGGAAGGTCTTGAGCAGATCGCCGAACTGCACCAGCACGCGGCCGGATTTCTCCTCCTCCAGGCGGTAGCCGGCATTGACCTCGACGATCATGCCGTCGATCTGCTTGGTCTTGAGCGCCGCGGTCTGCGCCGTGGTGGCGCCGAGCGGCGTGATGAAGAAACCCTCGGTGCCCCAGCCCTGGCGGCGTGACAGCTCCTGCGCCAGCCAATAGGTGAGGCCGCCCCGGGTCGAGACGCTGATCTTCTTGCCCTTGAGGTCGGCGATGGTTTTCGGTCCGTCGTTGAGGACCGCGAGCACGACCGCATAGGGTGCGTCGGCGAGCGCTGCGACGCCGATCTCGGGCGCGCCCTTGACGATCATCGCAAGCTCCGGGCCCGAGCCGATGGCGAGGTCAAGCGCGCCCGCGGTCAGCGCCTGCTGCACGCGCGGGCCACCGCCGAAATCGGACGCTTCGACGTCGAGGCCGTGCTTTTTGAAAATGCCGACCTCGATGCCGACGTCGACCGGAACGAATTGGAAGGCGCCGGCCTGCGGCTTGCCGATGCGGACCTTGGTTTGCGCTTGCGCGGGCGCCGCGATGGCGGTCAGCACCAGGGCGGCAAAGAGAGCGGCAGCCCGCATATCATGTCCTCCGTGCTGGCGCCTTGTTTCGGCGGCTTGGGTCGCGATTATTAGAGCGGCGTTTTTGCCGCGGCGCCACTGAAATCGGCGGCAAGGCCTGTGCCAATCCTACTGTGCCAGAAATGCGGGGAGCACACTGCATAGCCGCGAGCCGAGGCGGACGTTATTGCGCCCTCTCCCCAACGTGGGAGAGGGCTATTCCGTGGTTCAACACAACGGACTGGGTGAGGGGGCAAGCGGTCCCCCCTCACCCAGCCGCGGTTGTTGAGCTTCTGACGCTGCCCTCTCCCGCGTTGGGGAGAGGGCGCAGTAACAACCGCCGGACTTTCCGACGCAGTAGTGCTAATGGCGTCGCGGGCGAAGTCTATGGCGGGGCAGGGCATGGCGGAGAACTCAAGGCCGACGGCGTTCGTGACCGGCGCATCCTATGGCGTGGGCGCGGCGACCGCGCTGGCGCTGGCGCGCGCGGGCTACGATCTGGCGATCTCGGCCACCCGGGCGCAGAACCTGAGCGCGACCGTGACGGCGCTCGATGCGCTCGGGGGGCGCGTCCTTCCGCTCATCCTCGACCTCGGCTCGCGCGCGAGCATCGATCGGACCATGCACGAGATCGTTGCGGCGTTCGGAGCGCTCGACCTCCTGGTCAACAACGCCGGCACCAACCTGCGCGCGCTCGCGGTCGATGTGACGCCGGCCCAGTGGGACGAGATGATGGCGGTCGACGTCACCGGCACGTTCTACCTGACCCAGCAGGTCGGTCGCCATCTCATCGATGAGGAGCACGCCGGCGCGGTCGTCACCATCGCCTCGACCCATGCGCTGGTCGGCGTGCCCGAGCGCTCGACCTACGGCATTGCCAAGGCGGCGCTGGTGCAGATGACCCGCATGCTGGCGGTCGAGTGGGCGGCGCACGGCATCAGAGTCAACGCCATCGCGCCGGGGCGGATGGAGACAGCGTCGCCCTCGCGTGCCGCGAAGGGGTCTGACCCCAATTACATGGCGGCGATGCTCGAGCGCATTCCGCTGCATCGGTTGTGCACGCCCGAGGAAGTGGCCGCGGCGGTGGTCTATCTTACAAGTCCGCAGGCGGCTTCGATCACCGGGCAGGTCCTGGTGCTCGACGGCGGATTGACGGTGACGTGAAGCAATTTCACGGATGCACTTGCCGTCCGCACGACCCTGGAACCGGACGCATGGTGCGGGCCAGCTATAGGCCACAAGGGTGAATGGTGATCATGCTGCCACTGCCCCAATCGAGCGGCAGCTT
>DAIUEP010000064.1:0-12526 GCA_036845065.1 Xanthobacteraceae bacterium
TCGCAAGAACAAGCTCGCGAATGCCCAGGATGACGAGCGAGAGCGCAAACGGGACGACGTAATAGATCAGCCGGAACAGCAGCAGGCCCGCCAGCAGTTCCTCCTTGTCCAATTGCCACAAGGCGACCAGCATGGCGGCATCGAACACGCCCAGGCCGCCCGGCGCGGCGCTCGCGAAGCCGAGCAGCGTCGCCGAGACGAAGATCACCGCAATCATCACGAAACCGACATGCGGCTCATCCGGCACCAGCACGTACATGGCGAGCGCGCAGAACGTCAGATCGACGATCCCGATGCCGATCTGCAACAGCGTCAGCGGCCCGCCCGGGAGCGTGACCTGCCAGCCGTGGTGGCCGATGACGCGCGGCTTGCTCCACACCCAGGCGACATAGCCCGCCAGCACGATCAGCGTCAGGAGCGCCGCCGCGCGATTGAGCCACACCGGGAACTGGTTAATAGCGCTCGCCCCCTGCGGCGCATACGCAATGCCGAGCCCGAGCACGGTGGCGTTGCCGAGCCAGAACGTCAGGCCGGCGATGAAGCACACCTTGGCGACCGCGATCGCATCAAGGCCCCAGGGCGAATAGACGCGGTAGCGCACCGCACCGCCGGTGACCGCGCTGGCGCCGACATTGTGACCGATCGAGTAGCTGGTGAAGCCAGCGAGCGCCGCCACCCGATAGGGGATGTCGGCCCGCCCGATCGTGCGCAGCGCGAACAGGTCATAGAAGGTCAGCGTGAAATACCCGAAGGCGACGAACAGGGCGGCAAGCGCAATGTCCTTGGTGCTGGTCTCTTTGACCGCCTGCACCACCTCGCCGATCTCGATGTCGCGCAAGATGCGAAAGAGCACCACCACCGCGATGATGATGATGGCGGCGCTGACCAGGAAGCCGATCCGGTTCCAGCCGATGCGCCGATCGCAAAAGGACGCCGCGACGCGCGCTGCGTTGAGCACTGCCTGCCACCGGTTGGCTGAATTGGGCTGCATCAGGCGATTTTGTTACACGCGATGTCGTCGTTGGAGGCGCGAATGGGATGCAACCCTGAAGACCCTGGATCAGTAGCAAAAACCCCCGCCCGACGCGAGAGTGCGGATAGGCTCAGGTTAGGTTAAAGCGACCCACCCTCCGTGAAGAACGCCCGCAGCTCGGTATAGGTTTCATTCGGTGCCTCCTCGGAGAGATAGTGTCCGCAGGGCAGCGCCTTGCCGCCCCGGATATCGGCCGCGTAGCGCGGCCAGATCTCCATGGAATCTTGGTTGCGCCCAACGCCCCCGGTCGCCCCCCACAACAGCATCACCGGGCAGATGATCTTGCGGCCAGCCTTGAAGTCGGCCTCATCCATGGCGAGGTCGACGCCGTGGGTGGCGCGATAATCCTCGCACATAGCGTGAATGGTCGCCGGATTGCGGAAACAGCGCTTGTATTCAGCCAGCGCCGCCTGGTCGAAGAAGCTCAGCCCCTGCGGGGTCTTGGCGAGCTTCTTTTCGATGAAGTAGTCGGGATCCGCGCCCATCAGCCGCTCCGGGAAGTCATAGGGCTGGATCATGAAGAACCAGTGCCAGGAGAAGGTCGCCCACTGGCGGGTGACGTGGTTGAGCAGATAGTGCTGCGGGATGATGTCGAGGATCGCGGCGCGCGCGACCTTGCCGGGATGGTCAAGGCACATGCGGTGGAGCACGCGGGCGCCGCGGTCGTGGCCGGCCGCATAGAAGTGAGAGAACCCCAGCGCCGCCATCACCTCCACCTGGTCCTGCGCCATGGCTCGGAACGAGTAGCCCGAATGGTCGGCGCCGCCGGGCGGCTTCTCGGAATCGCCATAGCCGCGCAGGTCGGTCGCCACCACGGTAAACTCCTCCGCGAGCCGCGGCGCGATCTTGTGCCAGGACACATGCGAGAACGGATTGCCATGCATCAGCAGCACCGGCGGCCCATGGCCGCCATGCACGGTTACGATGCGGGCGCCGGCGGTCTCGATCTCGGTCTTGGTGAAGCCTTCGAACATGCTTCAATCTCAGGTCCTAAAGTGCGCCGCGCGTCGCCGGTGGCGAGCTCTAGTGCCGCCGATTTGAAGTTCCTGCACCACCTGAAGCAAACTCTGTCAGGAACTTCAAATCGAAAAGCGGCACTAGAATCGTAGAGTTGCTAGTGTCCCTCCGAAGCTCGTGTCACCGGTTGCTGCGACGTATCACGAACTTCGGAAACGGGGCACTAGCGCAACTCACGCCATCACTGCAGCGGAATCTTGGCCGCTCGTGCGAGCTCGACCGCGATCCGCGCTTCCTTGGCGACCCGGGCATCGAAATCGTCAGGCGACATGGTCATCGGCTCGGTGCCGAGATTAGCGAGCTTGGCCACAACCGATGGGTTCTGGAGGGCCTTGACGGTCTCTGCATGAATGCGCGCGACGATGCTGCGCGGGGTCTGCTTGGGCGCAAACATCCCGACCCAGAAGTCGAAGTCGGAATCGGGAAATCCGGACTCGAGCGTCGTCGGCACGTCCGGCAGCGCAGCAGCGCGCTTGACGCTCGACACTGCCAGCGCCAAGAGCTTGCCGTCGCGGATGAACTCGATCGCCGGCGGTGCCGGAGCGAAATACACGTCCACGCGGCCGGCCAGGACCTCGGTGAGCGCTTCCGGGGCGCCGCGGAACGGAACCAGCTGGCCGGTGAAGCCGGCCGCGATCCGGAAACGCTCCATGGTCAGATGGGGCGGCGTGCCGATCCCGGCGGCCGCGTAGTTGAGCGTCCCGGGCTTGGCCCTGGCAAGATCAACAAGCTGCTTGAGGGTTGTGATGCGCTTCTCGGGCGAGATCACCAGCACCATCGGCACGACCGCAAGCGGCGTGATCGCGGCAAAATCCGCCACCGGGTCATAGGGGACATTGGCCTGGATCGCCGGCGTGGTCACGAGGCCGTTGGAATGGGCCAGGAGGGTGTACCCATCCGGCTCCGCCCTGGCGACCGTCCCGGTGCCAACCGTGGTGCCCCCACCTGCCCGATTGTCGATGATGATGGTCTGACCGACCTGGGCGGCGACCTGATCGAACACGGTGCGCGGAACAAGGTCCGTTGCGCTGCCGGGAGAGAACGGCACGATCACCCGGACCGGTTTCGTGGGCCAGCTCTGGCCGAGGGCGAGGTCAGCCGTCACGATGGCGGTGACGGTCGCGAGAGCCGTGCACCAGGCCGGTAGAGCCATCCGGTATCGCATGTCCGCTCCATGATCGGGACGGCAGGCGCGCAAAAAAGGCTGCCGCCAGGGCGGCAGCCTAACCGATCGGATCGGACCTCACCATGACCGCGGTGAGGGGATCACTGCGTCAGAACGACGAATTCCGTGTAGCGGCCGGTCTCGCGGCCGAGGCCGTGATCAGACACGACCAGCGAGGAGCCGGGGGTCAACAGCTCGCTGATGCGCTCGACCGCTCCAGGGGGCAGATTGATGCGATCAAGTGCTTCCGCGGCGGTTGACGGCGCCTTCGCGTCGACGGTCGGTGCCGGCTCGGCTCTCTTGCCGGCCTTCTTACCGCGGATATCGACTGGGCGAGCCGAATGGTCCGGCGGCATCGTGATCGCATTCCAGCGCACCTTCCCGCCGTCCTCCTGGATCTCCATGGCGGTGAACACGTGGGTGCCCAGCGGCTGGTCCGGGTTGGCGATCTCAATCGGCATCTCGAAGACCGGGATGAACCCCTGCCGCACGAAGATCTTCTTCTCCCGCTTGCTGACAAAGACGGCGACCTGGCCGGCGCGCTTGACCGGCTCGGCGGCCCGGTTGCGGGTCGGCACGGGCTTTCTGGGCTCGGCGTCGACCGGCGCGAGCTTTTCCGGCTCAGTGGTCGGAGCGGCCTCGGCGGTCGCAGCCGGTGCAGCGGCGGGCGCATCCGCCGGCTGTTGTGGCGCCGCCGGCGTCGACGCGGTGGTCTCAGTCTCGGCAGGCGCCGAAGCCGCCTCGGCCGCCGGCTCAATCGGGGCCTGATCGACGACGACATCGGTCATATGACCGGCGTCATCCGCGGCGGTTGCCTGGGCGAACACCACCCGCCCAGCGGTCTTTTCGGCCGCCGCGAGTGTGGAGCGCAGCCCTTCGACCGGGTCGGCCGCAGCCACCGGCTTGTTCCGCAAGCTAAACAGCTTCGGATGATCAAACTCATAGGGCACGGGGTCGTTGCGGGCGATCACGACCCGCACGCCGAGCTTGGTGATCTGCCACAGGCGCGACACGAAGCCGGTCGGCATGCGGATGCAGCCATGTGACGCCGCATAGCCGGGCAGGATCCCTTCGTGCATTGCCACACCCGACCACGTCAGGCGGTGCATGTAGAACATGGGCGCGTTGTCGTAGAGGTTTGAGCGGTGATAGCGGTCCTTTTCGATGACGCTGAACACGCCCATCGGGGTGGGATGACTCGGAGTGCCGGTCGAGACCTTCGACTGCGCCACCCGGACGCCGTTGGCGTAGAGACTCACATGCTGCTGGCCGATCGACACCACCATCTGCAGCGGCCCCTTCGGCAATTCGCCGAACGGCTGCTTGGCCGACATGTCGGGCTTCTTGCCGACGGTCTTTGAGCGGCCGTAGCGGGAGGCAGCGTCGGCCGAGCCAACCAAGGCCGCGATGAAGGTCAAGGCCACACCCGACGCCAACACCCGGCGCCATGACATTCGTGACAAGCTCGCCCGCGCCATGAGGTTCACTCCGACCGTGTTTGCCAAGGCCCAGTCTCCTTAAAGTCTTCTGTGACGCATTTTCTGTGACGTAAGCGTCTTTCGTGACGTTCCGTTCCGGTCCAACCAATCTACACCACCGTATAGGATAAGCGTTGCGCCGGGGTAAAGTCGCGGTCTGCTTTTGACCAAAAACCGCGGCCGTTGCAGGGCTGCAACGCTTTGCTGATTCGCCGGCTTTTGGGGATACCCCCCCCACCGTGGCTGGCAGATCGTCCCCAAAGGAGTTCACAACCGAGCTCAAGCTACGGCCCCCCGGGCCGCTCGGATGCCGAGAGCTGCGTCAGGACCCCAGACCGCGGGTGGTCGCATCGAACAGTTCCTCCACCGCCAGGGCGCGCGGCAGAAGCTTCTGCTGGAGGGCATACTTGATCATGATCTCGAGCGCCGGCCGACAAGCCTCGAATCCAAACGGCAGAAAATCGATGCCGCCAGGCTTGGGCAGGCCGGCCGCTCGCTTGCTCTCCACCAGCAGGCGAAACACCTCCCGCACCGCCTGCGGATCGGACTTCGACAGGGTGTCGGTCACCACCACCATGTGATTGATCGGCACCGCTTTGTATTGGGCATACCATCTCGCCGCCGCCGCATCGGGATCCGGGATCACGCTCTTGAGATTGGGATCATTGGGCAGATTTGCCCCATAGATCGCCGCATCGACCTCGCCGTCCCGTAGCATCTGCAACAGGTCTTTCTGCGGCGGAGCGCGCTCGACGCCGGGCGGCTCGCGGTATTCGGCCACGTGGCCATCCTCCTGCGACACCCAGTGGATGCGGTCCGGATCGATCCCATAGTCATTGGCGAGGATGCCCCGCACCCAGGTTATCGTGGTCTGGCTGTAAGATCGCACCCCCACGCGCTTACCGGGAAGGTCGGCGGGGGTCAGCGTGCCGCGGGCGGCGCTGTACAGGATGGTGTTGTGCTGGAAACGACCCATGATGGTCGCCGGAATAAGGACCAGTGGCTTGCCGTAGGCCTTCGCCTGCAGAAAGGTCGCGATCGCCATTTCGCTAATGTCGAACTTCAGCTCCCGCACCATCGGCTTGAAGAAACGGTTGGCCGGCTTGATGTCGGTAAAATTGAGAGCGACCCGATCCGACTTCACCTCGCCGCGCTTGAGCGCGAGCGTCTGCGGATAGTCGTCGAAAGCGACGTTGAGCGTCGTGACCCCATCTGAACCCATTGCGGCTTGCTTCCTCCTCGGCGGTCTGCCAGACCACATCGGTATAGTGCAATTGGACGATGTGAGCCGGTAGCAGCCATGACTTTGATCTTATCCAACGCGGATGTCGAGAAGCTCCTGACCATGCCCGAGTGCATCGACGCGCTCGAAGACTCCTACGTCGAGCTCGCCGAAGGTCGCGGCGTGAACCGGACGCGCTCGGATTGCATCACGCCGACGTCCAATCCCGATGCGATCTATGGACTCAAGTCCATGGACGGCGTCATCCCCAAGCTCGGCATCGGCGCCATCCGCATCAATTCCGACATCATCACCTTCCCGAAAAAGGGCAATAACGTCGTCCGTGAAAAGGTGCCGGCTGCCAACGGTCGCTACGTTGGCCTGGTGCTCTTGTTCTCGTCCGAGAACGGCGAGCCGCTCGCCATCATGCCCGACGGCGTGATGCAGCGCATGCGGGTGGGCGCCGCCAACGGGCTCGGCGTCAAGTATCTCGCCCGCAGCAACGCGGCGACCGTCGGCATCCTCGGCTGCGGCTGGCAGGCCGGCGCGCAGCTGATGGCAGCCATCGCGGTCCGCAAGATCACGTCGGTGCGTTGCTTCAGCCCGACCGAAGCCAAGCGCGAAGCCTTCGCGACGGAGATGAGCGCGCTTCTCGGCATCGAGGTTAGGGCCGTCGATCAGCCCGAAGCCGCGCTCGCCGGCGCCGACATCGCGATGTGCGCGAGCAACAGCCTCGACCCGATCTTCTTCGAGCGTTGGATCGAGCCAGGCGCGCACCTGAGCTCGATCAAGCTGCCGGAGATCGAGATCGCGGCGGTCAAGCGGGCCGACCGGCTCGTGCTCCACGCGCATGAGCAGAAACCCATTCACGTCACCACCCGCGATCTCGCGCTGGCCAAGAAGGCCAACGAGCACGGCTGGTCGGCAGGTTCAGAGATCGACTTCGACCGGCTGCCTACCCTGCCGGACCTGATCGTCGGCCGCGCCCAGGGCCGCCAGACGGACAGCGAGGTCACCTGCTTTCTCAACAATATAGGGCTTGGCTATCAGTTCGCCGCCGCCGGCGCCGTGGTCTATCGCAAGGCCAAAGACAGCGGCCTCGGGCACGAGTTGCCGACCGAGTGGTTCACCGAAGACGTGCACCCCTGAACGCTTGCGCCGAGACCCCGAGTCAATGGCCGCCCATGCCCAGGACGGCCTGGGTGGGCTGGTCCGGCCCGAAGTCACCGTCGAGCGACAGCAGCTCGGTGAGGCGGGTACGCGCGCGGTTGACGCGGCTCTTGATGGTGCCGACCGCGCACTCGCAGATCGCAGCCGCTTCCTCGTAGGAAAAGCCCGACGCGCCGACGAGCAACAGCGCCTCCCGCTGATCGTGCGGAAGCTTGGCGAGCGCCGCACGGAATTCTCCGAATTCAATACGGCCGACCTGCTCCGGATGCGATTTCAGGGTGTCGGCATAGTGGCCGTCAACGTCTTCGACCTCACGCCGACGCTTGCGATACTCGGACCGGAACAGATTGCGCAGGATCGTGAACAGCCAAGCCGGCATGTTGGTGTCGGGCTGAAACGAATCCACATGTGCGATCGCTCGCATCAGCGTTTCCTGAACCAAGTCATCGGCCCGTTCCACGTTTCCGCTGAGCGAAATGGCAAAAGCTCGCAGGCTCGGAATCGCCCCGAGCATCGCGTCCTTGATTGCTGGTGCCAACGTCATAGGCTGTGTCCCTTGTCGGTGGCGCCCCCTCTTCCTTGCAGATGTAGTGTCTGGCGAAGGTCATACTCATCCAGAAGGCGCCTGAATCGCTCTGGTACACCTTCCTTCCGCACGACCTCGAAATAGGCGTCGAGCGCCTTGCCCAGCCGACTCAGCGTTGCGCGGTTGAGACGGCCGCGGGCCTTGCGGGCACCCCCGCCAACCGTCGACTGCTGCGCGCTGCGCCCGTTCGGTGCTGACGGCGGGCGTTGATCGATCGGATCCGGGCCAGCTGTTTCCGGGTCGGTTTGCTTTGCCTTCATGCTTCAACCCCGTCCCATCACGTGGTGACGCACATGGCCCGTCCACTGGCCCGTCCACGCGCATGTTCATCCAACGCGACCGGGAGAGTTTCGTTCCGGGAACGGGGAACTAATGCGGAGGCGCCGGCGCTGCCCGCGATAACCGCTCGGCTGCTCTGCCGACGTCCGCTCTAATGCATAGGCGATCTGCAACGCCGCCATGCCACAGGGTCCGCGAGCCGCGGGAGGCGCGCATGCAGGGTGTTATTGGGGTCTAGGCGGGCGAAAAAGCCCCGGAGCCACGAGAGTGCGCGCTGTACCACCCTGGCAAAATTATGGCTCTGCAACCTTTTTCCGTTGAACCGATTGTCACCTCACGAACACCAATGGTGCCCGCCCTAGCGCCTTGGCCTCTTACGACCCTGCGCGATGGGCCGGCGGAACAGGGATCATGGCGATGCGCGTACGATGGAGTTATTGGCTGGGCGGGCTCGGCATAGCGGCGGTGTCACTGGTCGTCGGGCTTGAGATTGAGATGGCAACCGCCCGGCCGGGCGGGGTGTCGACGACCATTGACCGTAGCTTCAAAGGCGACCGCCTCGCGCCCGACATGCACCCGAGCATGCAGCCCAGAGTCGCCCCCGCCGGACAGCAAAAGCTTATGGACGGATGCGAATCCAGCGCCAGCACAATCCGCAATTCGCCGGTCGCCGGGCGCTGCTTCGCGGCGGCGAGCATGCGCTCGCTGGCCTGAGCAGGCGACTATGCGGCCGCGCCTTCGTGGTTGATCGCGAAGTCGGCCGGGGGAGTGGGGCCCCACACGTAGAAGGAATCCTCTGGTGGGTGATCGCCGCCTTTCCAGTCCTGGTCAACTGCGATGTAGTCGACGTCGGCGGAATATTCGCTGTAGCTGCCCCAGGGATCGCGCACGTAGTGGAAATAATTCGAGCCTAAGACATGCCGCCCGAGACCCCAGCCGGCGGTGAAGCCCTTGTCCGCCATCTGCATGGCGCCAAGCCCGATCTCGTTGATCGAGGGCATATCCCAACTGACATGATGCAGGCCGGGACCGTCGGCCTTCACAAACGCGATCACGTGATGATCGCTGCCGTGGATCGCGTGCATGAAGGCGATCATGTCGCCCGAGCGATCCGATAGCCGCAGCCCCAGCACATCCCGATAGAACGCGATCGTCTTCGGGATGTCGCGCGTGAACACCAGCATGTGGGCGAGCCGCCGCGGCCGCACCAACGGCTTGGTGCTGTTGGCGGGAGCGCCGGCGATGCCGGCCGGGCTCGAGATGCTCTCGAGCGTCGATTTCTCGTTCGGCGACGATTTCTCGGCCACCCGGATCTCATGAGCGACGCCGTCGGGGTTGCGAAACCAGAGCCCGTTCGAGTGGACGCCGGGTGGCGGATCGATGCGTTCGATCCGCATCGCTTCCAGGCGCTCACGGAAGCGCGGCAGGTCGTCCTCGAAGGCACCGAAGGAGATGAACTGCAGCTTCTTGCGCGAGTCCTCCACCACCGAGCCCCAGCGGTGCGGGTGGCCGTGAGTGTGGAGGTTGATGCGGTTGCCCTCCTCTCGCACGTCGAGACCGAAGAACGAGTAGAACTTGCGGGCCTGCTCAAGGTCGGGAACCGAGAAGTTGAAGTGGTCGAGCGAATGAACGCCGAGCTCGCCGGGACGGCGGCTGACCGGCTGGGACCGAATTTGCGTCATCGATCGTCTCCATCACTGCTGCCAGTGCCGTCGATTTGAAGTTCCCACGCGGCACTGGTGGACAGCATAGCGTCAGGCCAATTGCGGGAAAAGCAATAACGCGTTGCCGCGGTCGATGGCGTCGCGCTTCGCCTGCGGTAATTCGACCGCATCGTAGGTCTTGACCGCCTCCGCGATCACGCGGGCGTTGGCGAACGGCCAGTCGCTGCCGAACACGATCTGCCCGGTGGGCGCGATCCGCTCGACGCAGGCGAGCGTTTCAGCCGTGGGCGACAAGGCGTTGTCGTACCAGAACCGGCCAAGCCGCGCATAGATGTCGACGGGCGAGAGCTGCTCGAGCCGCGCGTCGATCATCGGCGAGATCGACAGCCGCCAGGCGAAATAGGGCATCAGCCCACCGGCGTGGGCGAGCACGAAGCGGATGCGCGGGAAGCGCTCGGTCGCGCCGCTGAAGACGAGGTTCACCGCCGCCCGTGTGGTGTCGAACACGTATTCCATCATGAAGCCCGGCCACGGCAGGTCGAGCTTGCGGCTCGACGGATGCAGCGCCGGATGCACGAACACGACCGCGTCACGCGCGTTGAGCGCCTCCAGCACCGGATCAAAATGCGCATCTCCCAGGAATTTTTCGCCATAGCTCGCGAACAGGCAGACGCCCTGGTGCTTGAGCGCTCCGAGCGCATGGTCGATCTCGGCGACCGCCTCGCGCAGGTCCCACATCGGCACCGTCGCGAAGGCGCCGAAGCGCTTGGGCCAACGCACGCCAAGCTCGCTCGCATACTCGTTGCAGCGCCGCGCCAGCGCGGCGCCCTTGGCCGGATCGCCGAACTGCACGCCCGGCTGCGCCAGCGAGGTGAGCGCGACCGCGATGTCCTTTTCGTCCATCAGTTCGAGCGCGCGCTCGGGTGACCAATCCGGATAGCGCCCGATCGCCGGCCCGGCGCCGGCCGCATAGGCGGCGTCCTGGTAGAATTGCGGGATGAGATGGAAGTGGACGTCGATACGGCGGGGAGAGGGCATGAGGAGCTACACCAAATTCAGTAGGGTGGGTTAGCGTGGCCCCGAACTCGCGGTGGAGCCAGCGAATTCGATCCACGCGTAACCCACCATCATGCTTAAGCCTTCAATTTACGCACGCCGACGCGCGACGCGGTGGTGGGTTACGCGTGGATCATGATCCAACAACAACGGAGAATGTCACGCCGCCAGCCCGAACAGCCTTTCCGCGTTGCGGTGGCAAATCTTCTCTTTGTCCGCCGCAGACAGCCCGATCGAGTCGAGCACCTTGATGGTGTCGCGGATGTAGCCCGGCCCTTTCTCCTTGTCGAACGGACAGTCGGACGCAAACAGCGTGTGGTCGGGAGTGAAGAAGTCGATGCCGCAGATGGTGGCGGCGCGGGCGCCTTCGACCGCGGTGTCGCCGTAGAAGCCCTTGAAGTAGTCGTAGGGCCGCTTCTTCAGGCTCTTGAGCAGCGCGCCATAGTCCTCGTCCGAAGTGCGGGCGCCAAGCTGGTCGAAGCTGTGCGCGACGCGCCCTTCCAGATAGGGAATGACCCCGCCCAGATGGTGCGAGATGATCTTGAGATCGGGATAGCGGTCCATGATGCCGGAAAACACAAAGCGCGCGAGCGTCACGCCGGTCTCGTAGGGCCAGCCGAGCACGCTGCAGATCTCGTATTTGGAGTAGGTCTCGGTCGGATAGTCCGGCATCTGGCGGGTGCGCGAGGGATGCAGCAGGATCGGGCGGCCAGATTTCTCGATCACCTCGTAGATCGGCCAGAAATGCTTCTCGTCGATCGGCGCGCCGTTGGCGTTGGTGGCGAGCTGGATGGCATTGGCGCCGTTCTTGAGCACGCGCTCGGCCTCCTTCGCTGCCGCATCCGGAACGTTCATCGGCAGGAACGCCGAGTAGCCGACGAATTGCTTGGGGTGCTTGGCCACGATCTCGGCCAGGCCATCATTGGCGATGCGCGCCATCTCGGGCGACTTGTCAGGCCCGAACAGCCGCTCGACCGGCGGCAGGCCGTGGGAGAGCACCTGCGCATAGTTCTCGAACTGATCGACCACGCGCAGGCGCTGATCGAGATCGAACAGCGCCGGGATGCCGCGCACGCGCTTGCCCATGTCCTTGGCGGCGGCGGGACTCTCCAAGAGCGCATCGAAATAGCGCTTGGGAAAGAAATGATTGTAGGCGTCGATATAGCGCACTGGGTACACCCTTCGCTCGTTACATGATTAAGGCACCGTAGGGTGGGCAAAGGCGATGGCACAGGCTCTCCATCATGGCAGAACCTATCGTGCGGCGTGCCCGCGTGGTGAGGCATTGCCAGCGCCTTTGCCCACCTACGGTGCAACAGCAAGCCGGCCGCATCATCAACCCGCCGTCCGCAACAGCCCGACCTTGGTCATCAGCGGCTCGTCGGACACCCGCAGCACGACCGCGTCCTCCGGCGCCTCGATCGCGTGCGCATGCCACGACGGCATCGCGGCCACGTCGCCAGGCCCGAGCACCTCGGAGAAGCCTTCGGCCGTGATGCGCGCCGTGCCGCTCGACACCGCATAGATGTTGTTGACCGTGTTCTTGGGGCTCTCGTGCCGGCCACCCTTGGGCAGGCGAATGAGATGCAGCCCGATGGTCGGCATCACGTCCTTGGCGATCTCGACGATCTTGGCATCGCGCCCGGGGCCGAGCGCCTCGGCGGCGGGAATGCGCATCGGGGTCGGCCCGCGCGAGGTCACCGGCTCGATGCCGCCGCAGGGATGCACGTCGAAGAACATCGCCTCGGTCAGTTGAACGAACGGGATGTCGAGGAAGTCGATCCAGTAGCCGGTCTCGTCGGTCTCGTTGACATGGCCATGCCAGCACCAGCCCGGCGTGAGCAGCACGTCGCCCG
>DAIUEP010000064.1:12626-20332 GCA_036845065.1 Xanthobacteraceae bacterium
GTCTCGTTGACATGGCCATGCCAGCACCAGCCCGGCGTGAGCAGCACGTCGCCCGGGATCATGTCGATGTGGGTGCCGTTCACGATGGTGGCGATGCCCGGCTTGCCCTTGAGGACGAGCCGCAGCGCGTTTGCGGAATGGCGATGGGTGCGCGCGCGGTCGCCAGCCATGACGCATTGATAGGCGGCGACCAGATGACGCGTCGAGGCGTAGGTGTTGCCCTCGATCGGATTGACCATGATGAGGTTGCGGCGCTCGGTCTGATCGGCCGGCACCATGTTGTGCGACGCATCGAGCGCCTGCTTCGCCTGCGCGAACCGCCACACCGCCGGCTTGAATTTCGGCTTCGGCTCCGCCCACATCGAGGGCTCCGGCCGCGCCCAGCCGGGCGAGAAGTGCTGCGCGTGCAGGGTCATGTAGTAAGGGGACTTCGGGTCCTCTTTCATCGTCAGCAGCATGACCGCCCTCTCCTTTTGACCCGGCTATGACTTGACCCGGTTGTGACTTGACCCGCTTATGACGCAATGGCCTGCGCGCCCGCCGACGGCAGCATGCCGCGCACGCGGTCGATGATCGCGCCGGCATCGGCCGGCTCCGCATCCGCCCGCCAGGCCACGTGGCCGTCGGGCCGCACCAGCACCAGGCGGCGCTCGTAGGCCTTCAACACGTCGGGCGCCTCGATCGCCACGACCTCGAGCGGCACCTTGCGCTCGCGCGCCGCGCGCTGCAATGAATCGCCTGCGGGTGCGCCGGCGCCGAGCCGCAGCAGCACGAAGCCACGCCCATAGAGATCGAGCGTCGAGCGCCCGTCCGCAAGCCAGACATGCGGGGCGCGTGCCCCCGGCCGCGCGATCTGGGTATAGGTCTTGCCTTCGAGGGGCGGCGCCGGCGTGCCGTCCGGCACCACGATCGGGGAATCGTCGTAGCGATAGCCGAGGTGGTAGCCGTTCATGAACCACTCGTGGCTCATCAGCTCCGTGTACCAATCGCCATAGGCCTTGCGGGCGGCATCGCCCACCGGACCCGGCTGGAACACCTCGGGCGGCGGCTTGTGGGTCGTGCGCGGCGCCAGCATGCGCTCCAGGTTGTCGGTCGAGGCCTTGATGTTGCGCGCCGCCACCGGCTTGCGCTCGTGCCCGTAGGACGAAAGCAGGCTCGGCCCGGCCCAGCCCCTGAGCACCGCGTCAAGCTTCCAGCCAAGGTCGACCGCGTCCTGCATGCCGGTGTTCATGCCCATGGCGCCGGTCGGCGACGTGAGATGCACCGCATCGCCCGCGAGATAGACACGTCCGCGCCCGTAGCTGTCGGCGACCAGCTCGCGCCGCACCCAGCGCATCACCGAGAGGATCTCGTAGTCGAAGTCCTTGCCCATCGCGCGCTTGAGCAAGGCATGGATGTCTTCCTCGGTGTGGCTCACCTTGTCGGCGGAGCCCACGATCGACATCCGGAAGCGGTCGCCACCGTTGATCGCCACGATGGTGAGCCAGGTGCCTTCCGGCCCGATGAAGATGAAGCGATAGGCCTTGCCCTTGTCGTGCAGCGAGACGAAGTCCGGACAGCGGAAGATCACATTGGTGGTGTAGGTGAGCGCCGGATGGCCGCTCATGCCGATGCCGAGCTGCTCGCGCACCATGGAGGCGCCGCCGTCGGTGCCGATCAGGTAGTCGGCTTCGATCGTGCGCGTCGCGCCGGCGAGATTGTCGCGCACGGTGGCGACCACGCGATCGGGCTTCTCCTCGAACGCGACCAGCTCGGTGTGGTGATGCAGCGTGACAGTCGGGAACGACGTCGCGAACCGCTTGATGATCGGATCGAACATGTCCTGCGGGACGCGCTCGCGCTTCTGCGGGCTTTCCGGTGGACAGGGCTCCAGCGCCCGGCCCGGGAAGCGCTCGCGTCCGAGCTCGTAGCCGGTGAGCGCGGTGAGCCAGATATAGTCCTGCGGATAGTCGCCCGGGTAAGGCGCGTCGCGCACGTCGTCCGCGATGCCCCAGCGGCGGCAAAACTCCATCGTGCGCACCCCGATGAGATCCATCTTGGGGTGGTCGATGCGGCCGTCGGTCTTCTCGATGATGGTGCAGGCATTGCCGCGCCAGCCAAGATCGCCCGCCAGCGCAAGGCCGATGGGACCGGCGCCGACGATGAGAACAGGAATAGTCATGCGAGGGCGTTCACAGGATTGGTATCATTTGCAACCAATTCTAGTGTGGTTCGCGCCCGCAGTCGAGTCTTTGCCGCTCGTGTTGCTGCTGATCCGACCCGCAGCGCCCGGGCAGCTCAATGCAGCAGCAGCACCGGCCGCTCGGCGTGGCCGATGACGGCCTGGGTGCAACCGCCGAAGATCACCTCGCGCATGCGCGAATGGCCGTAGGCGCCCATCACCATGAGGTCGGCCGCGCAGGCGTCCGCCGCCGACGCCAGCACGTCGGCGATCGGACGGCCATCCTGGGCGACCAGGCGAACGTCGGCCGGCACACCGGACCAGCGGAATTGCGCGGCGACGTCGTTGAGCGCCTCCTCGATGTCGCCGCCCTTTTCCTGGACCCCCACGAACACGACGCGCTCCGCCTTGGTGAGGAACGGCATGGCGGCGCCGAGCGCGCGGGCGGCATCCGGCGTCTCGCGCCAGCACACCATGATCGTGCCGCTCAGGTTGCGCGGGGCCTGCGTGGTCGCAAGCAGGATCGGGCGCCCGCAGCTCAGAAGCAGGGTCTCGATGAAATCGGGCGGCAGCCCGTTGGGCCGCTTGGCGCGGCCCATGACGACGAGATCGTGGTGGCGGGCATGGCCGATCAGCCGGCGCGCCGCATCGTTGGACTCCTCGAAGAGACTCGCCGTCACACCGTTTGCCGATGAGGGCGCATCCTGCATTGTAATGTTGAAGCGCGTGCAGAACGCGCGCACATGATCGCCGAACGCCGCCGAGCGGCGCTCGGAATCGGTCTCGAGCCGCGTGAGCGCATCCATCAGGGCGGGGCCGCGCGCGAACTCGACATGCGGCGAATACATCGCCGCCTGGCCGGAGCCGATCCGGATGTGGACGAACCGCAGATGCGCCGCAAACGGTTGCGCCGCGGCAAGCGCAGTCTCGAATACCGGCGCGTCGGAGTCGCTGCCGCCGGTCAAGACAAGGATGGTTTTCATGGCTGGTCCGGTTTCGGAGCTGGTCCGGTTTCGGAAGAAAGCTACAAAATCTTCCGCCAAGCCTCAAGATGGCGCTTTGACCTTGGTCAAAGCGCCACTAGTCGCGACATGAGCTTCGTGTCGCTATTGGCCGAGCCGGTCAAGGCGGGCTTCGACCCTCACTTTCTGGCAGTAGAGATCATCGGCGTTAGTTGGCAGACCAAGGCTGCTGCCCAGCTCATCGATGTAGTCCAGGCACTTGTCGACCAGGGAACCGAGCCACGCACCGGCGCCCTGCTTAGGCTTTTGCGCTATTGGCTGATTGATCATCGAGCCCCTCCACTACGATGTCACGGCGCCATTCAGACATGCATCGTTGGGATTGGAAAGCGCAAAGCAAATAATTGGTAAATGACAGCCGTGGCAGCCATCGTCATCGACACATTTCACGGTCGCGATAGGGTTTTGGGCCGCAAGTGCAAGCGCACCTGCGGCCGATTCTATTTCCAGACCGCGTATCAGCGTCGAAGCCCGGCCGTGCGGGCACTTGATCCCGAAAACTTCGGCCCAGCGGGATTGCGCGGGCCTTGGCTGGCAACGCCGTTGGTCAGCTTAGTGGCCGCATTCTTCGGAGTATCCGGGACCTGCTTGCAGATTTGAGCCTTCGTGTAGGTCACGAAGCAGTTGGTGTTGTTCGGACCACAGTTCATCGTCGGGATGGAGATCGTCTTGCATACTTCTCGGGCATTGGCCGCGACGCCGACAAGAGAAGCGATGGCGACCAAGCCGATAATGATGGACTTTGACATGGTATTGCTCCTTTGCGAAAAAGGGACGCCTGCCGCCCTTCATCGTGAGGAGCCTACAGAGGGGCCGTGTCACATGCCGTGACCGCCATCACACAAATCGCGATTGCGCCGTGCGCCTGGTCACTCGCTTTCTGGCGATTCACTCATTCACCGGCTCACGCCTGGTACTTCCTTTCCAGCGCGTCGAATTCATCCTTGCCGACGAGCCGCTGCCGCTCCGAAAAATCGACCGCGAGCGCGTCGGCGTCGCCGACCTGCCCGTTCTGGCGCAGCGCGCCGAGCGCAAGCTGCATGCCGCGCAATGACGCCTGCAGCGCCAGATTGGCATAGAGCACGCCCGCGAAGCCAAGCGCCTTGAGCTGCTCGTTCGGCAGCTCGGGCGTGCGGCCGCCGAGCACGATGTTGACGATCTGCGGCCACGGCAGCTTGCCGATCGCGGCGATCTGCTCGGGCGTCTTCGGCGCCTCGATGAACGTCATATCGGCGCCCGCGTCGCGATAGCGCTGCGCGCGCTCGATCGCAGGCTCGAAGCCCTCCACTGCAATTGCATCGGTGCGTGCCACGATGATGAGATCGCGATCTTGGCGCGCATCGGCCGCCGCCTTGACCTTCGCCACCATCTCGGCGGCCGGGATCACCTCCTTGCCGTCGAAATGGCCGCAGCGCTTGGGGAACACCTGGTCCTCGATCTGGATCGCGTCAGCGCCGGCGCGCTCCAGGAGCTTCACGGTGCGCACCATGTTCATGGCGTTGCCGAAGCCAGTGTCGGCGTCGACCATCAGCGGCCCGGGAAACACGTCGCGGATGGCGGCGACGTGATCGGTGAGCTCGGAGAGCGTGACCAGGCCGTTGTCGGGAATACCGAGATAAGTGTTGGCGATGCCGGCGCCGGTGATGTAGGCGGCCGGAAAGCCCAGGTCCGCAACCACGCGGGCGGCGAGCGCGTTGCT
This sequence comes from Xanthobacteraceae bacterium, assembly GCA_036845065.1. Classification (GTDB taxonomy): domain Bacteria; phylum Pseudomonadota; class Alphaproteobacteria; order Rhizobiales; family Xanthobacteraceae; genus VAZQ01. The sequence goes on from DAIUEP010000064.1 coordinate 17,509, forward strand.
CACGCCAGGCAGCACCACGGCGGCGCCGGGTTGAAGCAGGGCTCGGAATTCCTGGCGGGTGGAGAGATTCGTCATGAGGGCCTTATAGCCGCTGTTGCGTGCGCGCGGCTAGCGGGCGAATAATGCACATCAACCCGTTCGTCCCCGCGCAAGCGGGGACCCAGTGCCCATAACACCGGCCGCTGGAATACTGGATCCCCGCTTGCGCGGGGATGACCGGAGGAGAGCGGAACCGAAGGTGGAGGGCCCATGTCCGGAATTCCAATCACGTTCGCCTGCGGCCTCTACGACCGCATGCTGGCGCTCTACACCGGCGACGTGAAGCCGCACGGCATCGACCTCAATTTCCTCGCCATCGACCATCCGCGCGAGATCTTCGACCGGATGCTGATCAATCTCGAGTTCGACGCCTGCGAGATGTCGAGCTCGGAATACATCCGCCATGCGGTGCGGCCCGACTGCCCGATGGTGGCGATCCCCGTGTTTCCCTCCCGCGTGTTCCGCCACGGCTATATCGCGATCGACACGCGCCAGGTCAAAGAGCCCAAGGACCTTGCCGGCAAGCGCATCGGCGTGCCGCTCTATGCCATGACGGCGGCGATCTTCATCCGCGGCCTCCTCCAGCACGACCAAGGCGTCGACCTCTCGGGCGTGACCTGGGTCGAGGGCGGCATCAACGACACCAAGCCGCACGGCGCGCCGTCCAGCATTCCACTCACCCGCAAGGTCACGATCGAGCCGCACAGCACAACGCTGTCGCTCAACGCGCGGCTTGAGTCAGGCGACATCGCCGGCCTCATCAGCTCGGGCCTGCCGAAGGCGCTCAAGACCAATCCGAACGTGGCGCGGCTGTTCCCCGACTATCGGGCGCGCGAGATCGACTACGTCAAGCGCACCGGGATATTCCCGATCATGCATCTCGTGGTGATCCGCCGCGACGTCTATGAGAAGAACCCGTTCGTCGCGACCAGCCTGTTCAATGCGTTCTGCGAGGCCAAGGCGATCGCCGCCAGGAAGATGCGCGAGCTCGGCACGCTGCGCTACATGCTGCCCTGGATGGCGTCCGAGATCGAGGAGATCGACGCGGTGTTCGGGGGCGACGACGCCTGGCCCTACGGCATCGAGCCCAACCGGGCGACGCTCGAAGCGCTGGTGCAATACCTCGCCGACCAGGCGCTGATCGAGCAGCCGGTGCCGCTCGAGACCCTGTTCGTGCCGATCTACGGCCAGGAAGCCAAGTCGTGATCCGCTGGCGCACGCTCATCGACCGCGTGCTGGTGCTCCTCCTGATCCTCGCGCTCTGGCAGGCCGGGAGCCTCTGGTTCGGCAGCTATTGGCTATCCTCACCATGGGCCACCACCACGCGGTTCGTCGAGCAGATCATCAATGGCGAGCTGATCCGGCACGCGGGCTATACGCTGGCGGAAGCTGGCGCCGGCACCTTGATCGGCGGCTTGCCGGCGGTGCTGCTGCCGTTCCTCCTGCGTCGCCATCCGATCATCGTCGCCATCCTCGATCCATTCATGGTCGGCGGCTACGGTGCGCCCAAGCTCGCATTCGCGCCGCTGTTTCTCCTTTGGTTCGGCATCGGCATGGAATCGAAGATCGCGCTCACCGCCAGCGTCGTTTTCTTCATCGTCTATTTCGCCACGCTCGCGGGCGTGCGCACGCTCGATCCTCGCCTCATCCAGATGGCGCAGATCGCTGGCGCCAGCGAGCGCCAGATCGCGCGTCACATCGTGATGCCGGGCGCGGTGCCCAACATATTCGCGGGATTCCGCATCGCGGTGCCCTATGCGATCGCGGCAGCGGTGATCGCCGAGCTGATCTCGTCGAACCGCGGGCTTGGCTATCTGGTGCAGACCGGCGCCATGAACTTCGACACCACCAGCGTCTTCGCCGCCATCGTGGCGGCGACGCTCCTGGTGCATGCCGCCAACATGGCGATGAACACGCTCGAAGCGCTGCTGATGCGCTGGCGGCCGCCGCTCCAGTCGATCATGGAGTCCTGACGCCCGTGGCCGCCGCGCTTCTCGAAATCCGCCAGCTCGGCAAGCGTTTCGCGCAGCGCCAAGGCCGCGACCAAGGCCGCGAGCCCTCGCCCTGGGTGATCCAGGACCTGTCGTTCTCGGTACGCGAAGGCGAGTTTCTCACCATCGTCGGCCCCTCGGGCGCCGGCAAGTCGACGCTGCTCAACGTCATCGCGCAGATCGACACCGCGACCACGGGCGAGATCGTATTCGACGGCGCGACGGTGAGCACCCGCGACCCGCGCGCCCTCAAGCCCGGCATCGACCGTCGTATCGGCTACGTGACCCAGGACGATAACCTCCTGCCCTGGCGCAACACGCTCGACAACGTGCTGTTCGCGCTCGAGGTGCAGGGGCGCCTCAACGACGAGACCCGCGCGCGCGCCGAGATGCTGATCCGCGCGGTCGGGCTTGCGGGCTTTGAGCACTATTACCCGCATGAGCTGTCCGGCGGCATGCGCAAGCGCACCGCGCTGATCCGCACGCTGGTGTATGATCCGCCGGTGATCCTGATGGACGAGCCGTTCGCGGCCGTCGACGCCCAGACCCGCACACAGCTGCAGGCCGACCTGCTCGCGCTCTGGGAGCTTGGCCGCAAGACCATCATCTTCGTCACCCACGACATCACCGAAGCGATCGCGCTCGGCGACCGCGCGCTGGTGCTGAGCAAGCAGCCCTCGCGCATCGCGGCCGAGCACGCAATCCGGATTCCGCGGCCCCGCAACGTCAAGGACATCTTCGCGCTCGAAGGCTTCGCGGCGATCTACGAGAAGATCCGGGCGGACGTGCAATGA
>DAIUEP010000064.1:20432-21996 GCA_036845065.1 Xanthobacteraceae bacterium
ATGGCGGACGGCTTGCGCTCGCGGCGGCGCTCATCCTCGCCTGGGAGTACGGCGCACGCACGCTCGGGCGGTTGTTCTTCGCGCCACCGCTCGACGTGCTGGAACGGATCGTGACGCTCGCCGCGAGCGGGCAGATGCTCACCGATATCGCGGCGACGATGCGCGTCTCGGCGGCGGGCTTCGCCATCGCCGCGCTCTGCGGCGTGCTCCTGCCGTTGCTGCTGCGGCGCTCGCTGCGCGCCACGGAGGCGGTCGAGCCCTACATCATGGCCTCGATGGGGATTCCGAAATATGCGCTCGCGCCCTGGCTCATTCTGTGGTTCGGCATCGGCGACCTGCCCAAGCTCGTGGTGGTGACGCTGGTGGTGTTCTACATCCTCTACATCACCACGTTTGCAGGCATCCGCGGCGTCGACCAGCGCCTCATCAACATGGCGCGCGTGATCGGCGCGAGCGAGCGCGTGATCGCGCGCGAGATCATCTGGACGTCGCTGCTGCCGTTCTTCTTCACCGGGCTCAAGATCGCCTTTCCACGCGCGGTCTCCGCCACCATCGTGGGCGAGTTCCTGGTCTCGACGGAAGGCGTCGGACGGTCTATCGAACACGCCCGGCAGATATCGGACACGACCGGGGTGTTCGCCGGCGTCGTGATCGCGATCGCGCTGGTGCTGGCGATCAACGGGATCGTCAACCTGATCGAGCGCTGGGCGCTGCGCTGGCGGCCGGTCGAGCGCGACATGCAGATTTAGAGGCTGGCAATCCAAGGGGAGCGACGGACCATGAAATTGGCGAGCTATCTGGCGAACGGGGAGAGCCTGTTCGGGGTCGTGAGCGGCGACGGCGTGATCGCGATGAATAAGCGCGTCGGCTGCAAGAGCCTGCGCGAGGCGCTCGCCGGCGGGCTCCTGCCGCAGATCAAGGCCGCGGCGGCTGGCGCCGCGCCCGATCACAAGCTCTCGGCGATCAAGTTCCTGCCCGTCATCCCGGACCCCGAGCTGATCGCATGCGCAGGCATCAACTACCGCTCGCACGCCTCCGAGACCGGCCGCGAGGTCCCCAAGCAGCCCAGCATGTTCATCCGCCGCACCAACACGCTCATCGGCCACGAGGACGATCTGATCCGCCCAACCGTGTCGCAGAATTTTGATTTCGAGGGCGAGTTCGCCGTGATCATCGGGCGCGGCGGCCGCCACATCAAGACCGAGCAAGCGCTCGACCACGTCGCCGGCTACACCTGCTTCGTCGATGGCAGCGTGCGCGACTACCAGAAGTTCTCGGTCACCTCGGGCAAGAACTTTCCCGCCACCGGCCCGCTGGGGCCCTGGATGGTCACCACCGACGAGATCCCTGACCCGACCAAGCTCACCCTGATGACGCGGCTCAATGGCCAGGAGATGCAGCGCTCCGGCACTGACCTGCTGATCTACTCGGTTCCCCACATCATCGCGTTCTGCTCCGACTTCACCCCGCTGTCGCCCGGCGACGTGATCGCTACCGGGACGCCGGAAGGCGTCGGCCATCGCCGCAATCCGCAGGTGTGGATGAAGCCCGGCGACGTGCTCGA
>DAIUEP010000065.1:0-21995 GCA_036845065.1 Xanthobacteraceae bacterium
ACGCCCAATTCGCGATTGCTACGGCGCCGGGCGGACAATGCGCTCGACGCCCTCGGCGCGCCGGTCGGCCTCGGTCTCCGCCACCACGTAGCTCGGACGCTTGCGGGTCTCGCGCAGGATGCGCCCGACATATTCGCCCACGATGCCGAGCACCAGGAGCTGCGCCGCCCCGAGGATCGCGATCGCCGCCATGATCGAGGTCCAGCCCGCCACCGTGCGCTGCACGAACAGGAAGCTGACGATCGAATAGACCACGAGGCCGGCGCCGAGCGCCGCGAAGCCGAGCGAGAGCCAGATCGCGAACCGCAACGGCCGCACGCTGTGCACCGCGATGCCGGTGACCGCGAGCTCGACCATCCGGCGCAGCGAATACTTGGTATCGCCGTGCTGGCGCAGGCTTTGGCGGAACGGCACGCTGGCGAGCGGATAGCCGAGCCAGCGTACCACGCCGCGCAGGAACAGGTCCTGATCCTCGATGCGGTTGACCGCGTCGACCACGACGCGATCGAGCAGCATGTAGTTGGCGCTGCCAGGCTCGATGCGCACGTCGCCGAGCCCATCGAGAACGCGATAGTAGAGCCGCGACGTGACACGCTTGAACCACGGCACGGTCGATTCATAGCCGATCCGCCGCGCGGTCACGATCTTGAAGCCGGCGCGCCACTCGCGCACCAGATCGGGAATGAGGCCCGGCGGCTGCTCGAGGTCGGCATCGATCACGATGACGGCGCGGCCGTGCGCGTAGCGCAAACCCGCGCGCAAGGCAGCCTCGTGACCGAAATTGCGCGTGAAGGAGACATAGCGCACCAGCGGATCGGTCGCGGCGACGCGCAGGGCGTCGAGCGTGCCGTCGCTCGAGCCGTCGTCGACATAGACGATCTCGAAGCGGCCGAGCGGCGTCATCACGGCGCGCAACGCCGCGATCATCGGGCCGACATTGGCGGCCTCGTTGTGCGCGGGCAGCACGATCGAGAAATCGGGTGGCGGAGCCGCCAATATCGCCTCCTTGGCGCGACCATCTGGGCGCATGCGGCGTCACTATGGGACCGCCTGTCCGCCGCCGCAACGGCTCGGTCGAGCGTGGCATGTTGACTTTGGCCCGGTCGACTTGGCTCGATCGACTTGGCTCAATCGACTTGGCTCGATCGACTTGGCTCAATCGACTTGGCTCAATCGACTTGGTTCAATCGACTTGGCGCCAGCCCTCGGTTAAGGACAGGCGGACTTGCCCCATCGGCTTCAAGATGACGCCCTGAGAGCACCATGACACAGCCGGTCGCCAGCACTGCTGCGGCACCCGAAGGGTTCCTCGACCGGCTCGTCGCTGTCGCGCGGCGGCGGCCCGGCGCGGTGCTGGCCGTCGTGCTGGCGGTCCATCTCGTGCTCTGGACCGTGTTGCCCATCCTCACCTGCCCGAACCTGCAGCTCGATCTCGCCGAGGATCTCGCGCTCGGCAAGGAATGGCAGCTCGGCTACTGGAAGCATCCGCCGCTGCCGTGGTGGATCGCCGACCTCCTCTATCGGCTCACCGGATCAGTCGAAGCGATCTACCTGCTCGGGCCGCTCGCCGCCGTGGTCTGCTTCTACGCCGTCTGGCGATTGGCACGCGAGGTCACCGATGAGCTCACCGCGCTGATCGCCGTGCTCGCGCTGGAAGCCGTGCACTACTACAATTTTTCGGTCGTGAAGTTCGCCCACGACCAGATGCAGTTGCCGTTCTGGGCCTTCACCGGATTGTTCTTCTATCGCGCGCTGCGCCGGGGCCGCCTTTTCGACTGGGCGCTCGCGGGGGCGTTTCTCGCCGGCGCGTTCTGGTCGAAATACGCGGCCTTTGCGCTCGCCGCGGCGCTCGGCCTGTTCCTGCTCTTCGATCCGGTCGCGCGCCGATCGTGGCGCACCAGCGGGCCTTACGTAATGGCGGCGGCGTTCGTGATCGTGATCGCGCCCAACGCGTGGTGGCTGGTGCACGAGGGCTTCCTGCCGTTTCAATATGTCGACGAGCGCGCGCACACGGCGGCGCATTGGTACCAGTACATCGTCTTTCCGCTGCAATGGACGGGCGGCCAGGCGCTGACGCTCCTGCCGGCGCTCGCGCTGCTTGCGCTGCTCTACCGGCGCGGAGACGCCCGCCCGGCGCTCGACGCCGACGAGACCGCGGCGTTCAACCGGCGCTACGTCGCGATGCTGGCGCTCGGTCCGTTCCTGATAACGACCGTGGTCGCGGCCGTGCTCGGGCGGCTTGCGATCGCGATGTGGGGCTATCCGTTGTGGTCGTTCGCGCCGCTCGCGCTCTTGATGTGGCTGCGGCCCCCCGAGCAGCCGCTGCGGCTCCACCGTTTTGCGGCCGGCGCGCTGATCGCGCTCGTCGCGTATCCGGTCAGCTATGCGGCGACCGAGATCGGCGAGCCGTTCCTGCGCGACCGGCCGAAGGCGACCCAGTTTCCCGGCCAGGCGATGGCGGACGCCATCACCCGCGCCTGGCACGAGAAGTATGGAACGCCGCTCGTCTATGCCGGCGGCACCGAGTTCGCGGTCAACAATCTCGCGGTCTATTCGCCAGACCGCCCGCACGTGCTGCCGCATGGCCGCCCGCGGCTCGCGCCCTGGGTCGACATGAGCGATCTCGTCCGGCGCGGGGCGGTTGTGGTCTGGGAGGACGGCCATCAACGCGCGCAGCCCGAGGAGTGGCGCCGCACGTTCGGCTCGCTCGACATCCAGCCGACGCTCGTGCTCGCGCGCCAGACCTTGCATAAAGTCGCGCCGGCCCGCGTTGTCTTTGCATTCGTGCCGCCACGGCCGTGACTCTTGAAGCCGCTTTCGCACCATCATCCGCTCGCGCGATCGCTTCTTGTTGTGGCGAGCACGCGAGGACTCTTGCGCCCGACTGCGGCCTCGTGAAGATTGGACATTGGGCGAATCACTTCGCCGCAGGCGCCGCGCCCGGAGATCCCATGCGCCTCGACATTGTTTTTGTCTCCGTATGCATGGTGCTGATCGCCGGTTCCGCCGGAGCGGTCGCCTATTCGGCGTTCGGCTTTGGTGCGGCGTCAGCCATGCTCACGGCGTTTGCGGTGCTGACGCTGCTCGGACTCTACAACGTGCTGTCGGCGCGCTTTGCGGTGCGGCCCGCGGCCGCCGGCCATCCGGGCGACCTCGCGCGCGTCGACGCGGCACGCCAGGATGCGGCGCGCCAGGACGCGCTGCGCCAGGATGCACTGCGCCAGGAATTCGCCCGCCAGATCGCGCAGCTCGAACGCGGCCTGGCGACGCTCGAGCGGCGGGTCGACGGCACGATCGAGCGGGCGCGGGTGACCACGGAGCCGCTCACGGCCGAGGTCGGCGAGCTCGGCGCCCTGGTCAGGCAGCTGGCCGACACGCTGGCCGACCACGAGCGCAAGCTGACCGAGATCGAGCTCGCCGAGCTCGACCGGGCCGAGATCATGCACGCGCGGCTGGCGCTGGAGGCAGCGCCGGCAGAGCCGCCGGCGGCCGCGCCATCCATGGCGCCGGTCGAACCGGCGCCGACACCCTCACCTGCTCCCGCCGCGGTCGCTGCGCCGCCCGCGCCGAAAGCGACGCCGGCCGACGCGATGGCGGCAACCATCCGCTCGGCCATCGAAGCCAACCGCGTCGACCTCTATCTGCAGCCGATGGTGACGCTGCCGCAGCGCAAGATCCGCTACTACGAAGCGCTGTCGCGCTTGCGCTCCGAGAAGGGCGATGTCGTGCTGGCCACCGATTTCCTCTCATCGGCGGATGCCCATGGCCTGATGCCCAAGATCGACAATCTCGTGATCTTCCGCTGCGTGCAGGTGGTCCGCCGCCTGCTCGTCAAGCATCGCGAGATCGGCCTGTTCTGCAATCTGTCGGGCTCGACGCTCACCGACGGCACCGTGTTCCCGCAGCTGCTCGAGTTCCTCGACGCCAATCGCGCGATCGCGCCCTCGATCGTGCTCGAATTCCCCCAGAGCGCGCTCACCGCCGCCGGGCCGATCGAGCTCGAGAGCCTCGCCGCGCTTGCCGAGCGCGGCTATCGATTCTCGCTCGACAACGTCACCGACCTGCGGTTCGAGCCGCGCGAGCTGCTGACCCGCGGCTTCCGTTTCGTCAAGGTGCGGGCCGATGTCCTGCTCCGGCGCGTCCCGGTCGCAAGCGACATCGACCCCGCCGACGTGTCCGACCTGCTCGGCCGCTTCGGGATCGACCTCATTGCCGAGCGGATCGAGAGCGAGGGGGCGGTCGTCGATCTGCTCGACTGCGGCGTGCGGCTCGGTCAGGGCTTCGTGTTCTCGCCGCCGCGGCCGGTGCGGGCGGAAGCCCTGCAGGGCATTGTCGATCGCAGTGATCTGGCAGGGCGCGAGCCAGCCGAGGAGGGCACAACGCCCCCGGCCACACCCGCGCGGGCGCCTGCCGCGGCCGCAGGCGAGGCCGCCGCGGCCCGCCGCTCGTCCGCCCTCAACCAGATCGCCCGCCGCATTTGATGCGGCAACGCTGATCGTCTATGGACGGGCGCGGCTGATCGATTTCTCCCGCATCCCGCCGTCTTTCGCCTGTAGCACCCGATGTCCGCCATCCCGCCGCCCCTGACGACCCATTTCGCAACGCTCGCGCCGCGCTACGACGTGCTGCTCTGCGACGTCTGGGGCGTCGTGCACAACGGCGTCGCCGCGACAGTGGAATCGTGTGCGGCCCTGGTGCGGTTCCGCAGCCACGGCGGCACCGTCGTGCTGATCACCAACGCGCCGCGGCCGGGCGACGTGGTGCAGGCGTTCATCGACAACCTCAAGGTGCCGCGCGAGGCCTACGACGGCATCGTCAGCTCCGGCGACGTGACGCGCGCGCTGATGGCCGAGCGCGCCGGCGAGCGCGTCTTTCATCTCGGGCCGGAACGCGACCTGCCGATCTTCGAGGGCCTCGATGTCGAGGTCGCGCCGGTCGAGCGGGCCGACTTCGTGGTCTGTTCGGGTCTTTACGACGACACCCGCGAGACGCCGCAGGACTACTTGAAGCTGATCGACGAGATGCGTGCCCATGGCCTCGCGATGATCTGCGCCAACCCGGACGTCGTGGTGGAGCGCGGCGACCATCTCGTCTATTGCGCCGGCGCGATCGCCGACCTCTATGCGCACGCGGGCGGCGACGTGATCTATGCCGGCAAGCCCTACCGCCCGATCTACGAGCAGGCGCTCGCGCGCGCGCAGGCGCTGCGCGGCCGCGCGGTGGACCAGGCGCGCGTGCTGGCCATCGGGGATTCGGTGCGCACCGATCTGCAGGGCGCGGCCGCCTTCAACATCGACAGCCTGTTCGTGACGGCCGGCATTCACGCCGAGGAGTTGGGCGGGCGCGAGCAGCCTGATACGACCGCGCTCGGCGACATTTTCGCGGCGGCCGGCGTCTACCCGACGGCGGTCATGCGCCGTCTTGAATGGTAGGCGAGATGGCAGGACCGATGCCGTTAGACCGCCGCCAGCGCCCCGTCCGCAAAGACCGCCTCGATCTTGTGCTGCAGGGTCTGCGCATTGAACGGCTTGACGATGTAGTTATTGACGCCCGCCTTCTTGGCCGCGATCACGTTCTCGGTCTTGGATTCAGCCGTGACCATGATGAACGGGGTGGCGGCAAGCTCCGGGTCCGCCCGCACCTCGCGCAACAGGTCGTATCCGGTCATGGGCTCCATGTTCCAATCCGAGATCACGAGCCCATATTTCCGTGAGCGCAGCTTGGTCAACGCTCCGGAGCCATCGGCGGCGGCGTCGATGTTCTCAAAGCCGATCTGGCCAAGGAGATTGCGTAGGATACGGATCATGGTCGCGTAGTCATCGACGATCAGGATGGGCATCGACAGGTCAATCGCCATGGTCATACTCAAATGGTCGCGCCTTGCGCCGGCAGGACATCGGAAACTCCGCCGGGAGGAAGCGCCGCGGCCCGCAGGCCGCGATGTCTCCTGCCCTGCCAAGCCCCCTAGCAAATGTCGTTGAATATCCGGTTAATTGTCGGTGTAGCGGTCGCCAGCCGGCGGGGGATTCCTTGCATCAGACCAACGATGTCTTGACGATACCGGGAAACTGCCGCGGTCGGCGCACGCCGCGGCGGTCGGCGGGACGGCGCGCGCGATGACCTTGAGCCCCGCCTCCGACCCGCCGTTCCTGGTTCACCGCGGAACCGGCCGGCCCGGCCCCGCGCTCGAAGGCGCGGTCGTCGCCATCGGCAATTTCGACGGCGTGCATCGCGGCCACCGCACCGTGATCGGTGCCGCGCTCGCCCGCGCGCGCGCGCTCGGCCGGCCGGCGGCGGCGCTCACCTTCGAGCCGCATCCGCGCAGTTTCTTCCGGCCCCAGGAGCCGCTGTTCCGTCTCACCGACGAGCGCGCCAAGCTGCGCCTGTTCGCCGGCGCCGGCCTCGATGGCGCGATCGTGCTGACCTTCGACGCCGCGCTCGCGGAGCCCTCGGCCGAGGACTTCGTCAACGACGTCCTGCTGCACCGCCTGCGGATCGCCGGCGCGGCCGTGGGCTACGACTTCCGGTTTGGCAAGAACCGCGCCGGCACGCCCGACCTGCTCGCCGCCGAGGGCGCGCGGCGCCATTTCGCCGTCGACATCGTGCCGGCGGTCGCGACCGACGGAGAGCGCATTTCCTCCGGCGCGATCCGCGCCGCGCTGGCGGCCGGCCACGTCAAGGCGGCCGCCCTCTCGCTCGGCTATCCCTGGTTCGTCAGCGGCGAGGTCGTGCATGGCGACAAGCGCGGCCGCGAGCTGGGCTATCCGACCGCTAACCTGCGCCTCGACCCGTCCTGCGGGCTCCGGCACGGCATCTATGCGGTGCGCATCGGCATCGGGAGCCGGCGTTTCGACGGCGTCGCGAGCTTCGGGCGAAGGCCGATGTTCGACGTTGGCACCGTGCTGCTCGAAGTGTTCCTGTTCAACTTTTCCGGCGACCTCTACGGGCAAACGATCGACGTCGCCTTCATCGACTGGATCAGGCACGAGCTCAAGTTCGACACCATCGACGAGCTCGTGCGCCGCATGGACGAGGACAGCCGCCTCGCCCGCATCGCGCTGGCGCGCTCGGGCACCGCGTTTCCTCAGCTCGGCGACGTCACAGGCTAGCGCAGAGCTTCTCTCAAAGCGCCCTCACTCGAGCGAGATGCCGCTTGTCTTGATCACCCGCGCCCACTTCTCGATCTCGGCCGCGACGAACGTGCCGAGATAGTCGGGCGTCATGCGCTCGGGCGTCACCAGATCGGAGCCGATCTCCTTGAGCCGCTGCTGCACCGTTGGCGCCTGAAGCGTCGCGACCGCGGCGCGGTTGACCTGTTGCACGATGCTCGCGGGCGTGCCGGCGGGCAGGAACAGCGCATACCAGCTCGGGATATCGAAATCAGCGAGCCCCTGCTCGTGCGCGGACGGCAGGCTCGGCATGCTCGACGAGCGGTTCCGGCTCAGGAGGGCGAGCGCCTTCACGGTTCCCGCCTCCATCTGAGGCAGCGCCACGGGCGCGCTCGGGCATTGGTAATCGATGCGGCCCGCCAGCATGTCCTGCATCGCCTGGGCGCCGCTGCGATAGGGAACATGCGTGACGTCGATGCCGAGCGCCGAGTTGAGCAGCGCGCAGGCGAGGTGGTTGGAGCCGCCGGTGCCGGCCGACCCGTACTGCAGCTTCGCCTGGTTGGCCTTCGCGTAGGCAACGAACTCGCGCAGATTGTTGGCTGGAAGGTCTTTCCGCACGACCAGCACCAGCGACTGATCGGTGACCAGCGCGACCGGCGCGAAATCGGTCACGGTATTGTAAAGCGGCTTCTTGTAGAGGGATTGGTTCTGCGCGTGGGTGCCGACATTGCCGAGCACCATCTGATAGCCGTCCGGCGGCGATTTCGCGACCCGGCTCGCACCGACCATGCCGCCGGCGCCGCCGATGTTCTCCACCAGCACCGGCTGCCCGAGCCGCGCCCGCAAGCCCTCAGCCACCAGCCGTGCGATCACATCCGATGTGCCGCCGGCCGCGAACGGGACCACGAGCGTGATTGGCCGTGTGGGCCAGCTCTGGGCCACCGCCGGTGCGGCCGCAGCCACGAGCGACGCCACAATGACAAAGATCCGAACAGTCCGCATGGCGTCTCCGTGCAATACCAAAAGCCATGAAGGCAATCTCGAATAGCACAGAGGGCGCCGCGGCGCCCTGGGACGTTTGCTTAGGGCTCAGGAAGGGGTAGCCAATCCCCCTCGGGGGCGTAAATCGGCGCCAACGCTTATGTGATCGGCTGGCGTGCGCGTCCGCCCAAGACGCGCTTTCGTCGCTCGCGACGTTGAATTTCGAGATCGTCGGGGCATCACCATACCGGCGCAGCCTATTCACGCCTCGGCTCGGTCGCGAGGGCCCGGGCCAAAAAAAGGCCCCGCCGGGCACAGCGGGGCCAAGGTGGCCCCGGCACGCTGAAGATGGCAAGCGCGCACGCGAGGCGTGTCCTTGGTCGCTCGACGGGGCGGGACGGTTTGGATTTCTTGCTGGTCTTGCCAGATTGCGGCAGGCGCCAGGGGGTTGCCCCCGACCCGATCTTTCCGCGCCACCGGCAATCTGGTACTAAGCGCCCATGATGTCATGCCTTGCAGCCCTCAGCCGGATCGGGTCGGCGTCCATTAGCGGCCCGGCTTCCGTCTGACCGTCCGGTCAGCGGAGGACCGGGAGCCGCCCGAACCCCTTGTCGCCCCGCTCTTTCATTCCTGGTAAGGCCATGACCGACTCCACCCGCGACTACAGCGAGACCCTGTTTCTACCGAAGACCGACTTTCCGATGCGCGCCGGCCTCCCCCAGAAGGAGCCCGAGATCCTGGCGCGCTGGGCCAAGATCGACCTCTACGCGCGGCTGCGCGCCGCCTCCAAGGACCGCACCAAATTCGTCCTGCACGACGGCCCGCCCTACGCCAACGGCAATATCCACATCGGGCATGCGCTCAACAAGATCCTGAAGGACGTGGTGGTGCGCAGCCAGCAGATGCTGGGCTTCGATTCCAACTACGTGCCGGGCTGGGATTGCCACGGCCTGCCGATCGAATGGAAGATCGAGGAGGAAAACTATCGCGCCAAGGGCAAGCCGAAGCCCGATCTCACCGACCCGGCCGCCATGATCGCGTTCCGGCGCGAATGCCGCGCCTCCGCGGAGCACTGGCTCGGCGTGCAGCGCGACGAGTTCAAGCGGCTCGGCGTTGAGGGTGACTGGGACCATCCCTACTCCACGATGGCGTTTGCGTCGGAAGCCCAGATCGCGCGCGAGCTGATCAAGTTCGCGCAGAACGGCACGCTCTACCGCGGCTCCAAGCCGGTGATGTGGTCGGTGGTCGAAAAGACCGCGCTCGCCGAAGCCGAGGTCGAATACGAAGACTACGTGTCGGACCAGGTGTGGGTGAAGTTTCCGGTTAAAGGTTTCAGCCAGGGAAAGCCCGGACCCACGCTGCCTGACAACCTGTCGGTCGTGATCTGGACGACGACGCCTTGGACTCTTCCCGGAAACCGCGCGATCAGCTTCAATCCAAAAATCTCCTACGGCATCTATTGGGTCAAGGACGCCCCGGCGGAGAACTGGGCCAAGGTCGGGGACTATTTCCTGTTGGCCGACCCACTCGCGCTCGACGTGATGAAGCAAGCGCGCGTGCTTGCCTACGAGCGCAAGGGTGGCCTCGATGCCGAGCACCTGGCTGCGCTCGAATGCAGCCATCCGTTGCGCGCCAAGGTCGACGGCTACGGCTTCACCGTCCCGATGCTCCCCGGCGATCACGTCAGCGACGACACCGGCACCGGTTTTGTGCATACCGCGCCGGGCCACGGCCGCGAGGACTTCGAGGTATGGACCGCGCATGCGCGCGAGCTTGCGGCGCGCCGCATCAGCACGACCATCCCCTACACGGTCGATGAGAACGGCGCCTTCACGGCGCAGGCGCCGGGCTTCACCGGCAAGCGCGTGCTGACCGACAAGGGCGACAAGGGCGACGCCAACGAGGCCGTGATCAAGGCGCTGGCGGACGCCGGCAACATCATCGCGCGCGGTAGGCTCAAGCACCAGTACCCGCATTCCTGGCGCTCCAAGAAGCCGGTGATCTTCCGCAACACTCCGCAATGGTTCATTGCGATGGACAAGGGTATCGACGGCGCAACCGACACCCTTCGCAATCGCGCGCTAGCCGCCATTAAGGCAACACGCTGGGTGCCGGCGGCGGGCGAGAACCGCATCAACGGCATGATCACGAGCAAGCCCGACTGGGTGATCTCGCGCCAGCGCGCCTGGGGCGTTCCGATCACGGTGTTCGTGCGCGAGACAGGCGACGGGACGGCCGAGCTGCTCAACGATGCCCGCGTCAATGCCCGCATCGCGGATGCGTTCGAGCAGGAAGGCGCCGACGCCTGGTATGCGCCCGGCGCGCGTGAGCGCTTCCTGGGCGAGCTCGCCAACGAGCCGTGGCAGAAGGTCGACGACGTCCTCGACGTCTGGTTCGATTCCGGCTCGACGCATGCCTTCGTGCTGGAGGACCCGGAGCAATTCCCGAGCCTCGCCGGCATCAAGCGCAAGCACGCGGGCGGAGCCGATACGGTGATGTATCTCGAAGGCTCCGACCAGCATCGCGGCTGGTTCCAGTCCTCGCTGCTCGAAAGCTGCGGCACGCGCGGCGTTGCGCCCTATGACGTCGTGCTCACGCACGGCTTCGTGCTCGACGAGAACGGGCGCAAGATGTCGAAGTCGCTCGGCAACGTGACGGCACCGCAGCAGGTCATCAGCCAGGCCGGCGCCGATATCCTGCGCATGTGGGCGTGCGCCTCCGATTACGCCGACGACCTGCGCATCGGGCCCGAGATCCTCAAGACCACGGTCGAGACCTACCGCAAGCTGCGCAACACCATCCGCTGGATGCTCGGCTCGCTCGCGCACTTTCATCCCGAGGATGTGACGCGCCCCGAGCGGATGCCCGAGCTCGAGCGGCTGATGCTGCATCGGCTGAGCGAGCTCGACGCGCTGGTGCGCCGCGCCTATGCGGACTTCGACTACAAGCGCATCTTCGCCGCGCTCAACGCCTTCATGACGTCGGACCTCTCCGCGTTCTATTTCGATATCCGCAAGGACGCGCTCTATTGCGATCCGATCTCCTCGGTGACGCGCCGGTCGTGCCTGACCGTGCTCGATCATCTGTTTCGCGCCACGGTGACGTGGCTCGCCCCGATGCTGCCGTTCACCGCCGAGGAAGCCTGGCTCGCGCGCCATCCATCGTCCGACGGCTCGGTGCATCTGGAGCAACTGCCGGAGATCCCGGCATCCTGGCGCAACGACGCCCTCGCCGAGAAATGGCGCAAGGTGCGCATGGTGCGGCGCGTGGTCACCGGCGCGCTCGAGATCGAGCGCGCGGGCAAACGCATCGGCGCCTCGCTCGAGGCCGATCCGATGGTCTATGTCACCAATCCGCAGCTGTTCGAGGCGGTCGTCGACGTTGACCTCGCCGAAATCTCGATCACCTCGGCCGCGACGCTCATTGAGGCCGAGGGACCGGCCAGCGCGTTCCGGCTCGATGACGTGCCGGGCGTGGCGGTCGAGGTGCGGCGCGCCGACGGCAAGCGCTGCGCGCGGTCGTGGAAGACCCTGCCCAGCGTCGGCTCCGAGCCGGGCTTTCCGGACGTCACGCCGCGCGACGCCCGCGCGTTGCGCGAATGGAACGCGACGCGCAGCGGCGCCGCGGTGTAGGGTCGCAGGCATGTGGGGACCGCTGACGCGACTGGGCCTGCTGGTGGCGGCCATCAGCGCCGCCATCGACCAGGCCTCCAAGCTCTGGCTCCTTTATGTGTTCGAGCTTCCCGCCCGGGCGCCGCTGCGGCTGACCCCGTTCCTCGACCTGGTCATGACCTGGAACAAGGGCATCAGCTATGGCCTGTTCCAGCAGGACGGCCCGTTCGGGCAATGGGTGCTGCTCGCCATCAAGGCCGCCGCGGTGGCGCTGCTGTGGGTTTGGCTGGCCCGCGCCGGCTCGCGGCTGACCGCGGTGGCGCTTGGGCTCATCATCGGGGGGGCGGCCGGCAACGCCGTTGACCGCATTATCCACGATGCGGTCGCGGATTTCGTCCTGTTTCACATCACGACCGAGACGATTCGGTTCAATTGGTATGTTTTCAACCTGGCCGATGCCGCCATCGTTGCCGGCGTGGTCGGACTCTTGTATGAATCGGCACTAGTGCCCCGTTTCCGAAGCTCGTAAGTCGTCGCAGCACCCTCTGATACGAGCTTCGGAAACAAAGGGGCACTAGCAACTCTATGATTCTAGTGCCGCTTTTCGATCTGAAGTTCCTAACCGAGTTTGTCGCGGGTGCTGTAGGAACTTCAGATCGGCGGCACTGGGGGACCGCGCCGCAAAAGCGCCCCGATCCCCATGATAATTTGGGGTCTTGCGGATCATTTGGGGCTAGGCGAGGCTGTCATGTATCTGACGGTATTCCCCTGCCATTTGGAACGTTTCTGCAAAGAGAGGTCGGTCATGATGTCGGTCGTGACAAAATCCGGTTGGACGGGGCGCGCGCGACGCATCGCCTTCGGCGGCGCGCTCGGGCTGGCGGTGCTGGCGACCTTCATCCCGGTCGGCGCGCAGGCGCAGGACGACGACGACGATAGCAAGAGCGCGTGGAATATCGACAAGAAGCTCCTCAACGACCTGATGCGAAACCTCGGCTTCCGCAATGGCGGTGAGAGTCAGATCGAATACCGGGAGCGGTCCCCGCTGGTGATTCCACCGAGCCGCAACCTGCCCCCGCCCGAGCAGGCCGGGGCCGGACGCACGGCCGCCTGGCCGGTCGACCCCGACGTGAAGCGCCGCCAGGAAAAGGCCGCCAAGCGCAGGGAATCCAGGGGCTACGATCCTGAATACGAGCAGCGCAACCTGACCCCAAGCGAGCTTAATCCGGCCGGCGCCAACCGCAGTGCGGGCCGCCCCGGCACGCCCGAGAGCATGGGCAGTGATGGCAAGCCCATGCAGCCTTCCGAGCTCGGCTATTTCGGCGGCCTGTTCAGCAGCTTTGGCGGCGGGTCGAAGGACGATGTCGCAACGTTCGACCGCGAACCGCCGCGTACCAGCCTGACCGCGCCGCCCTCTGGCTACCAGACCCCATCGGCCGCCCAGCCCTACGGGGTCCTCAAGAAAGACAACAAGCAGACCCTCACCCCCTACGACAAGGCGGTTGGCAACTGATCGTCTTGCCGTCGTCCCGGCGACGATATTTTAGGCACGCCGGCGAAATCCCCGGGGCCCGGCTGGTTGTCCGGCCTTTAACCTCTTAGATTAGGCCCCATGCCACACCCCTGGAAACACGCCTTCGCCGCAGCGCTTGCCGTCACGGTGACGCTCGCCGGCGCCCTCCGCACCGACGCCGCCCCGAGCGTCTCGCATTTCAAGCTCGCCAACGGGCTCGAGGTCGTCGTCATTCCCGATCACCGCACGCCGGTCGTCACCCATATGCTCTGGTATCGCGTCGGCGCCGCCGACGAGACGTCAGGCAAGACCGGCCTTGCACACTTCCTCGAACATCTTCTGTTCAAGGGCACGAAAAAGAATCCGCAAGGTCTGTTCTCGCAAACCGTGTCCAATATCGGCGGTCAGGAGAATGCGTTCACCTCCTCCGATTACACCGGCTATTTCCAGCGCACCGCGCGCGAGCATCTCAAGATGCTGATGGAATTCGAGGCCGACCGCATGACCGGGCTGGTGCTGACCGACGAGGTCGTCAAGCCCGAGCTGCAGGTGGTGCTCGAAGAGCAGAACATGCGGGTGGCCAACAATCCCGGCGCCCGTCTGTCGGAGCAGATGGAAGCATCGCTCTTTCTCAATCATCCCTACGGGCGGCCGATCATCGGCTGGCGACAGGAGATCGAGAAGCTGTCGCGCGAGGATGCGCTCGCGTTCTACAAGCGCTTCTATGCGCCCAACAATGCCATTCTGATCGTCGCCGGTGACGTGACCGCCGACGAGGTCAAGAAGCTGGCCGAGGAGACCTACGGCAAGGTCGAGCGCGTGACCGAGATCGCTCCGCGCAGCCGGCCGCAGGAGCCGGTGCATGCGGCGCCGCGCACGGTGACACTCGCCGATCCGCGTGTGACGCAGCCGAGCGTGCAGCGCTATTATCTGGTGCCGTCCTACACGACCGCCAAGCCGGGCGAGAGCGAGGCCCTCGAGGTCCTCTCGCACATCCTGGGGCGCGGCTCGAACAGCCGCCTCTACGACAAGCTGGTGGTCGAGAAGGGCATCGCGGTCAATGCCGGCGCCGGCTATTCCGGCAGCGCGCTTGACGACACCCGCCTCTATATCTCGGGCACGCCGAAGCCCGGCACGACCCTCGCTCAGCTCGAAGACGCCATCGACGTGGTGATCGCGGAGATCGCGCAGAACGGCGTCACCGCCGACGAGCTCGCCCGCGCCAAGACCCGCCTGATCGCGGATGCCGTCTATGCGCAGGACAACCAGGGCACGCTCGCGCGCTGGTACGGCGCCGCGCTGACGACCGGCGGCACAATCGAGCAAGTCCAGGGCTGGCCCGATCGCCTGAAGGCGACCACCGCCGAACAGGTCCGCGACGCCGCGCGGCGCTGGCTCGACAAGCGGCGGTCGGTGACCGGTTATCTCGTCAAGGATGCTCAGCAGCCGGCGGAGAAACGCCCATGAGGTCGCATATGAGGTCGCCCATGACCATGCACTGGCCTCGTGCCCTGCTCTGCGGCGCGCTCACGCTGATCGTAACGGCGCTCGCTCCGCAGCTCGCCGCCGCCACCAAGATCGAGAGCTTCCGGACGCCTGCCGGCATCGAAGTCTGGCTGGTCCGCGATCCCACCGTCCCGCTCGTCGCCATCAACTTTGGCTTCCGCGGCGGCAGCACCCAGGACCCGCAGGCCAAAGACGGCACCGCCAACATGATGGCGAGCCTGCTCGACGAAGGCGCCGGCGAGGTCGACGCCAAGACCTTCCAGGAGCGCCTTGAGCGTAGCGCGATCGAGCTGAGCTTCAATGCCGGCCGCGACACATTCCGCGGCTCGCTGCGCACGCTGAAGGAAAACCAGGACGAGGCCTTCGAGCTGTTGCGGCTTGCCATGAACGAGCCGCGCTTTGCGCCCGATGCGGTGGAGCGAATCCGCGCGCAGATCATCTCGCGCCTGCAGCGCCAGTCGACGAGCCCCAACGACATCGCGAGCAAGAAGTGGTGGGAGACGGCTTTCCCGGGCCACCCCTATGGCCGCCCCGGCAATGGCACGGTCGAGAGCGTGGCCAAGATCACCGCTGACGACATGCGCTCCCTTCTCAAGCGCGTGCTCACCCGCGAGACGCTCAAGATCGGCGTCGTCGGCGACGTCGATACAGCCGGCATCGGACGGCTGATCGACCACGCCTTTGGCAAGCTGCCGGCCAAGAGCGAGCTCGTGCCGATCCCCGAGGCCACGATCCAGGGCGTGGGCCGGCGCATCATCGTCGATCTCGACGTCCCGCAGACGGTGGTGACGTTCGGCGGCCCCGGCGTGAAACGCAGCGACGCCGATTTCATGCCGGCCTATCTGATGGACCATGTCCTGGGCGGCGGCTCGTTCTCCTCGCGGCTCTATCGCGAGGTGCGAGAGAAACGCGGCCTCGCCTACGGCGTGTCCAACAACCTGCTGTGGCTCTATCACGCTGCCGTGCATATCGGCGGCACCGCCACCCGCAACGACGCCACCAAGGACACGATCGACGTGATCGAGGCCGAAGTCGCCCGCATGGCCAAGGAAGGACCGACGGCGGATGAGCTCGAGAAGGCCAAGACCTACCTCAAGGGCTCGTTCGCGCTTGGCCTCGACACCTCGACCAAGATCTCGAACCAGCTTGTGAGCATGCAGCTCGACAATCTCGGCATCGACTACATCGATCGCCGGCCGGCATTGATCGACGCGGTCACGCTCGAGGATACCAAGCGCATGGCCAAGCGCCTGCTCGACGGTGGCATGCTGGTCACGGTCGTGGGCCGGCCGCAGGGCGTCACGCCAAAGTAAAGGGCGCCATGCGCCTGCAGCACTCAATCGACTTCGCGCGCGCCGACCGGATCGGACCGGAAGGCGTCACGCCCGGCGCCTTGGCCGACGCGCTCAAGCGCGCCGAGCCGGCGCTCGCCTGGCTGCGCGACCGCCACGGCGACGGCAGCCTGCCGTTGTTGCGGCTACCCGCAAAGCATGACGACTTCGCCTCGATCAAGGACGCCGCCCGCAGGCTCACCGCAACCGGCGCCAGCGACATCGTGTTCCTGGGTACCGGCGGCTCGAGCCTCGGCGGCCAGACGCTGGCACAGCTTGGCGACCACGCGGTGCCGGGCGCCGGCCTCTTGCGCTCGGGTCCGCGCCTGCATTTCATGGACAATCTCGATCCCGGGACCTACGCAACGCTGCTCGAGCGGCTGCCGCTTGCGACCACGCACTTTGTCGCAATCTCGAAATCAGGCGGCACCGGCGAGACGCTGATGCAGACCACCGCCGCGCTCGCGGCACTCAAGGCCACTGGACTGGCGGTGCGCATTCCTGACCTGTTCCTGGGCATCACGGAGCCCGCCAAGGGCGGCAAGCGCAGCGGGCTGCGCGTCCTCTTCGACGAGCATCACGTGCCGATGCTCGAGCACGACCCAGGCGTCGGCGGGCGCTACTCGGTACTCACCAATGTCGGTCTGTTGCCGGCCGCCGTTGTCGGCCTCGATATCACGGCGATCCGCGCCGGCGCGGGTGCGGCGCTCGCGCCGGTGCTCGCGGGTCGTCCGCCTGCCGAGGTGCCGGCCGCGGTCGGAGCCGCGCTCTCGGCCGCGCTCGGCGCCACCAAGCCGATGACCGTGATGCTCGCCTATGCGGACCGGCTCGAGCGCTTCACGCGCTGGTACGTGCAGCTGTGGGCCGAGAGCCTCGGCAAGGACGGCAAGGGCACGACGCCGATCGCGGCGCTCGGGCCGGTCGACCAGCACAGCCAGCTGCAGCTCTACCTCGCCGGTCCGCGCGACAAGCTGTTCACCGTCGTCACCGTCGCCACTGCCGGCCGCGGGCCGCGCATCGCGCCCGATCTCGCACAGCTCGTGGGCGAGCCTGATTTCGCCGGCAAGACGATCGGCGATCTGGTCGCCGCGCAGGGCCGCGCCACCACCGAGACGCTGGCCAAGAACGGCTGTCCGGTGCGCACGATCCACATCGATGAGCTCGACGAGGCGAGCCTCGGCGAGCTGCTCATGCATTTCATGCTGGAGACGATCATCGCGGCGCACCTCCTCGGCGTCGATCCGTTCGACCAGCCGGCGGTCGAGGAAGGCAAGGTGCTGGCGAAAAAGCATCTCATCGGCGGCGGATGATATTGTTTCTCTCGAATCGCTATTAAGCCGTCGTCCCAACCGGGCGAGCCGAATGCCGGGACGACAACTCGCGACAAATCAACCGCCATGATCCGCATCAACGACCGCATCAGCATCGACGAAGGCGAGCTCGACGAGACCTTCATCCGCGCGTCCGGGCCGGGCGGGCAGAACGTCAACAAGATTTCGAGCGCGGTGCAGCTGCGCTTCGACGTGCGCCGTTCGCCGTCGCTGCCCGACCCCGTGCGCACCCGGCTGGAACGGCTCGCCGGCCGGCGCCTCACCCGCGAGGGCGTGCTGATCATCACCGCGCAGCGCCACCGCACCCAGGAGCGCAACCGGGCGGACGCGCGCGAGCGCCTGATCGAGCTTATTCGCGAGGCCGCCACCTCGCCGGTGCCGCGGCGCCCGACCCGGCCGACGCGTGCCTCCAAGGAGCGGCGCATCGAATCGAAGAAGCGCCGCGCCACCATCAAGGGCCTGCGCCGCACCGGACCGCCGCAGGATTAACTGAGTTTCACCCACACCGTTCGTCCCCGCGAAAGCGGGGACCCAGCGCATCAATGAAAGTCGCCCTGGATTCCCGCTTGCGCGGGAATGAACAGAGTTTGCGGCTCGATTTGGGTCAAATATGCACTAGACTGATCCGAACGACACCGCTGTCGGGAAGACATCATGCGCGCCACAGTGAGCCTCGTGATCGCAAGCACAATCGCGCTCGGCCTGCCTCTTCCCGCCGCCGCGCAGGACGCCGTCGCCAACTTCTACAAGGGCAAGCAGGTTTCCATCACGGTGGGCTTCGCCTCGGGCGGCAGCGCCAGCCTCTATGCCCAGGTGCTCGCCCGGCACATGGGCCGGCACATGCCGGGCAATCCGAATTTCGTCGTCCAGCACATGCCCGGCGCCGGCGGCCTCCTGGTCACCAATCACAGCGCCAACAGCGCGCCGCGCGACGGCACGACCTTCACGATCACCGATCGGGCGGTGCCGCTTGAGCCGCTGCTCGGCAACCCGAACGCCAAATTCGACGCCCGCAAGTTCGGCTGGGTTGGCAATGCCAATGTCGAATACACAACCTGCATCGCCTGGCATGCCGCGCGGGTGAAGACGCTGGCGGATGCCTTCACCCACGAGCTGGTGGTCGGCGGCACCGGCGCGGAAGCCACCGCAGTGATCTTCCCGAAGGCGGTCAACAAGCTCATCGGCACCAAGATCAAGGTCGTGCCCGGCTATCCGGGATCGACCGAGATCCTGCTCGCGATGGAGCGCGGCGAGGTCGAGGGATTCTGCGCGATCGGCTGGACCTTCGTGAAGCTGCGCAAGGGCGACTGGCTGCGCGACAAGAAGATCAACGTGTTGTTCCAGATGGCCTTGGCGAGACATCCGGAGATTCCCGACGTTCCCTTCATCCCCGACCTCGCCAAGACGCCGGAAGACCGCCAGGTGTTCGAGTTCCTGTTCGCGCCGCAGGAGTTCGGACGCGCCTTCTTCGCGCCGCCCGATGTTCCGCCTGCGCGGCTCGCCGCGCTGCGCCAGGCCTTCGAGCGGACGCTGAAGGACCGCCAGTTTCTCGACGACGCCGACAAGGCGGGGCTCGAAGTCCAGCACGTCGGCGGCGACGAGGTGCAGACGCTGATCGAACGCATCTATGCCACGCCGAAGGCCGTCACCGAGCGCGCCCGCACCATCGCGCAATAGGAGGATCGCATGCGGACCCAATGGAGCAGCCTGATCGCGTGCGCCATCGCGCTCACCCTGCCGCTCCCCGCTGCCGCGCAGGACGCGGTCGCTGACTTCTACAAGGGCAAGCAGGTCACCATCATGGTGGGCTTCACGCCCGGCGGCAGCTCGAGCCTCTATGCGCAGGGCGTTGCTCGCCACTTGGGCCGCTTTCTGACCGGCAATCCGAGCTTCATCGTGCAGCATGTGCCGGGCGCGGGCGGCCTCGTGCTCGCCAACAATCTCTACAACACCGTGCCGCGCGACGGCACCGCCTTCGGCATTACCGGGCGCACCGCCCCGATCGAGCCGCTCCTCGGCAACGCCAACGCCAAGTTCGACGGCCGCCGCTTCAGCTGGATCGGCACCGCCAATGTCGAATACACGACCTGCATCGCCTGGCACACCGCGCCGGTGAAGACGCTCGCCGACGCCATGACCACCGAGCTGATCGTCGGCGGCTCCGGCGCCGACGCGACCGAGGTGATCTTTCCGAAGGCCGCCAACAAGCTCGTGGGCACAAAATTCAAGGTCGTGCTCGGCTATCCGGGCTCAACCGAGCTCCTGATCGCGATGGAGCGCGGCGAGACCCAGGGCTTCTGCGGCATCGGCTGGACCTTCGTGAAGCTGCGCAAGGGCGACTGGCTGCGCGACAAGAAGATCAACATCCTGTTCCAGATGGCGCTCAACAAGCACCCGGAGATCCCGCAGGTGCCGGCGATCATCGACCATGCGCGCACCCCAGACGACCGCAAGGTGTTCGAGTTCCTGTTTGCGCCGCAGGAGATGGGGCGGCCGTTCTTCGCGCCGCCCGGCGTGCCGGCCGAGCGGTTGGCGGCGCTGCGCCGCGCCTTCGAATTGACGCTGAAGGATCCGCAGTTCCTGGTGGATGCCGAGAAGATGGGCGTCGAGGTGCAGCATGTCGGCGGCGCGGCGATCCAGGCGCTGTTGGAGAAGATTTACGCCTCGCCCAGGGACATCATCGAGCGGGCGAAAGCGGTGGCGGAATAGCGGGGGGCGCGGGGCACTGCGACTCGCGGACGGCCGACGCCGTCTATAGACTCGTGCGATTCCGAATCAGACGTTCGAAGCAGGCCTGCCCA
This sequence comes from Xanthobacteraceae bacterium, assembly GCA_036845065.1. Taxonomy (GTDB): domain Bacteria; phylum Pseudomonadota; class Alphaproteobacteria; order Rhizobiales; family Xanthobacteraceae; genus VAZQ01. The sequence continues at coordinate 20,184 of DAIUEP010000065.1, forward strand.
TGCCCGTGCGCCAGCTCTCCGAGGCCACCGTCAACCGCATCGCCGCCGGCGAGGTGGTCGAGCGGCCTGCGAGCGCGGTCAAGGAGCTGGTCGAGAACGCACTCGATGCCGGCGCGACCCGCATCGAGGTGGTGACCGACGGCGGCGGCAAGCGGCTGATCCGCGTCACCGACGACGGCGCCGGCATGACGCGCGCCGACTTGGCGCTCGCGGTCGACCGCCACGCCACCTCGAAGCTGCCCGCTGACGACCTGCTCGACATCCGCACCTTGGGATTTCGCGGCGAGGCGCTGCCCTCGATCGGCGCGGTCGCGCACCTCACCATTACCACCCGGCACGCGGCCGAGCCGCACGCCTGGGCGATCGCGGTCGACGGCGGCGCCAAGTCGCAGCTCAAGCCGGCCGCGCTCGGCGCCGGCACAAGGGTCGAGGTGCGCGACCTGTTCTACGCCACGCCGGCGCGGCTGAAATTTCTCAAGAGCGACCGCACCGAGGCCGAAGCGATCCGCGACGTGGTGCGCCGCCTCGCCATGAGCCGGCCCGACGTGGCGTTTACGCTCGCGGGCGAGGAGCGCGCGCCGGTGACCTGGGCGGCGGCGCTGCCGGGCGCGCCGGGGCAGCTCGTGCGGCTCTCCGACATTCTGGGCAATGACTTCCGCGCCAACGCGGTCGAGGTCATGGGCGAGCGCAACGGCGTGACCGTCGAAGGCTTCGCCGGACTGCCGACGCTCACGCGCGCCAACGCGCTCGGGCAGTATCTGTTCGTCAATGGCCGGCCGGTGCGCGACAAGCTCCTGATCGGCGTGGTGCGCGCCGCCTATGCGGACTACCTGCCGCGCGACCGCCACCCGATCGTCGCCCTGTTCGTTACGCTCGATGCGCACGAGGTCGACGTCAACGTGCATCCCGCGAAAGCAGAAGTGCGCTTCCGCGACCCGCAGCTCGTTCGCGCGCTGTTGATCGCCTCGCTGCAGCACGCGCTCGCGCGCGAGGGCCAGCGCGCCTCGACCACCGGCGGCTCCGCCACCGTGGCGGCGTTCCGGCCTGCTGCAGTTCCCCCGCGCGGCTGGGATTGGCGGCGCTCGCCGGCACGACCCGCCGGGACGCCATGGCCGACGCATGGCAACGCAGCGGTTGGCTTTGCGGAGGCCGCGCAGGAGGCCTTCGACGTCGGCGGGCCATCGGCCGACGCGCGCGTCGCGCTCGCCGAGCCCGCACCCGAGCTCCTTGACCGGCCGCTCGGCGCCGCGCACGCACAAGTGCATGAAGCGTTCATCGTGGCGCAGACCCGCGCCGGCATCGTGATCGTCGACCAGCACGCCGCGCATGAGCGCATCGTGTACGAGCGCATGAAGGCCGCGCTCGACGCGACCGGCGTGGCGCGCCAGATCCTGCTGATCCCCGAGATCGTCGAGCTCGACGAAGCCGATGTCGAGCGCGTGCTCGCGCGCGCCAAGGAGCTTGCGCGCTTCGGGCTGGCGGTCGAGGCCTTCGGGCCGGGCGCGGTCGCGGTGCGCGAGACCCCCTCTCTCCTCGGCGAGATCGACGCGCGCGCGCTTATCCGCGACCTCGCCGAACACATGGCGGAATGGGACGAGGCGCTGCCACTCGAGCGCCGCCTGATGCATGTCGCCGCCACCATGGCGTGCCACGGCTCGGTGCGCGCCGGCCGCCGCCTCAAGCCCGAGGAGATGAACGCGCTGTTGCGCGAGATGGAGGCGGTGCCGAATTCCGGCCAGTGCAACCATGGCCGCCCGACCTATGTGGAATTGAAGCTCGCCGACATCGAGCGGCTGTTCGGGCGGAAGTGAG
>DAIUEP010000066.1:0-5068 GCA_036845065.1 Xanthobacteraceae bacterium
CCGGCGGGGACACCTGGCACCCGTCGCTGCGCTGCCTCAAGCGCGGCGGCAAGCTCCTGGTCTGCGGGGCGACCGCCGGCTACGACCCGAAGGAGGACCTGCGCTACGTATGGAGCTTCGAGCTCAAGATCATCGGCTCGAACAGCTTCTACGATGAGGACCTCAAGGGCCTGATGGACCTGATCGAGCAGGGCAGGATGAAGCCGGTGATCGACAAGGTGCTGCCGCTCGACCAGGCGCGCGAAGGCCTGCGGCTCATTCAGGACCGCGAGGTGATCGGCAAGGTGGTGGTGACGCCGTGAGATATCCTCCGTCATGCCCGGCCTTGTGCCGGGCATCCACGCCTTCCCTGCTGCATGCAAGACGTGGATGGCCGGGACGAGCCCGGCCATGACGAACGAAAGGCCGGAGCAAATCAAATGTCCGAAGAAATGACAGTCGAGCGCGTGCAGCAGCTCATCACGCGCGGGCCCTATCACCAGTGGCTCGGGCTCAAGGTGGTGGCGGTGCACGATGACGGCATCGAGCTCGCCGCGACCTGGCGTGAGGAGTGGGTGGTCAATCCAGACCGGCGCTACACCCACGGGGGCATTCTCGCCGCGCTCGTTGATCTCGCGGCTGACTGGGCGATGGTGAAAAAGACCGGCCGCGGCGTTCCGACCATCGACCTGCGCGTCGACTATCACGCCGCCGCCATGCCGGGCGACCTGACGGCACGCGGCAAGGTGGTGCGCATGGGCGGCCAGTTCTCGACCGCCGAGGCGCACGTCTTCGACAAGGACGGCAAGCTCCTGGCCAGCGGCCGCGGCACCTACTTCACCGCGCCGCCACCGCCGCCCAAAAGCTAAGCCACGAAGAGCTGACCGGCATTCATGGCGCGTTTCACCAATCTCGGCGACCTGATCGTCCGCGACCGCGATCTCGACAAGGTCGCGGTCATCGATCTCGGCGGCGAGCAGGTGCCGCGCGAATTCACCTATGCGCAGATCGATACGATCGCGAATGCGGTCGCGCGCGCGCTCCGCAAGCGCGGCCTCGCGCGCGGCGAGCGGGTTGCGATCCTCTCCGCCAACCGGGCCGAATATCTCGCAGCCTACTATGCCATCATGCGCGCGGGCCTCGTCGCGGTGCCGGTGAACTTCAAGTTCCCGCGCCAGACCATCCATTTCATCATCAAGGATGCGGGCGCGCGGCTTGTGTTCTGCGACCGCGCGCGCCGCGCCGACTGTCCGGACGGACTGCCGGTCGTCGCCTTCGGCGGCGAGGGCCCGGAGAGCTTCGACGCGTTCCTCGATCCGGGGCCGTTCGAGGCCGTGACACCGGCGCCGGACGAGCCCGGCATGTTCCTCTATACGTCCGGATCGACCGGCACGCCCAAGGGTGTCGTTCTGTCGCATCAGAGCCACATCTGGGTCGTGGAGGCGCGGCTTGCGCCCGGGCTCGATCGCCATCGCTATCTGATCGCGGCGCCGCTCTATCACATGAACGCGCTGGCGCTGAGCCTGCTCGCCTGCGCGGCGCATGCCACCAACGTGCTGCTGCCGCAGTTCACCGCGCGCGGCTATATCGAGGCGATCGAGCGCTACCGCACCACCTGGCTGACCGCGGTGCCGCCGATGATCGCCATGATGCTGCGCGAGAAGGATTTGCTCGCGCGCACCGACCTCACCAGCGTCGAGTTCATCCGCATGGGCTCGGCGCCGGTGAGCGCAAGCCTGATGGAGGCCATTCATCAGGCGCTGCCGCGCGCGGCGGTGACCAACGCCTATGGCACGACCGAGGCCGGCCCGGTCGTGTTCGGGCCGCACCCGCAAGGGCTGCCGCAGCCCGAGATGTCGGTCGGCTATCCGCACCCCAAAGTGGCGCTGCGGCTCGTCGACGGCGACAACCGCAACGCCGATCAGGGCGTGCTCGAAATGAAATGCCCGGCGATGATGAACGGCTATCACAACCGCCCCGACGTGCGCCCGCCGTTCACCGATGACGGCTTCTACATCACCGGCGATGTGTTCCGGCGCGACCAGAGCGGATTTCATTATTTCGTTGGCCGCACCGACGACATGTTCGTGTCGGGCGGCGAGAACATCTATCCGGCCGATGTCGAGCGCATGCTGGAGCGCCATCCCGACATCGCGCAGGCCGCGGTGGTGCCGATCGATGACGAGATCAAGGGCCAGAAGCCGGTCGCGTTCGTGATCCGCAAGGCGGGCCGCATGCTGAGCGAGGACGACGTGAAGACGTTCGCGCTCGCCAATGCGCCCGCCTACCAGCACCCGCGCCATGTCTGGTTCGTCGACGAGCTGCCGCTCGCCTCGACCAACAAGGTCGACCGCGGCGCGCTGCATCGGGATGCGGAGGGGCGGCTCGCGGGTGGCAGGTGATATATGCCGCGAGGCAATCTCAGTGTCGTCCCCGCGAAGGCGCATAGGCGCTAAGATAGGCCCCTGTGTTCGGATGAAACAACCTCACTCCGTCTTCAATCCCGCCGCCTTCACCACCGGCGTCCAGCGCGCGACCTCTTCCTCTATGAAGGCGCGCACCTTGTCGGGACTGGAGTTGGTGATCGGCTCCAGGCCCTGGTCAACCAGGGCCTTCTGCATCGCCGGATCGTCCATTGTTTTCTGCGACGCCTGGTAGACCTGTTCGACGATCGCGCGCGGTGTGCGGGCGGGCAGGAACAGCCCGGTGAAGAGCTGCGCCACCATGCCGGGCAGGCCTTCTTCGACCGCGGTCGGAATGTCCGGCACGCCTTTGAGCCGCTCCGGTGATGTGACCGCCAGGATCCGGATCTTGCCGGTGCGGTGCAGCTCCAGCAGTTGTCCGGTGACGTTGATGGTCGCCATCGGGATCTGCCCGGCGACGAGATCGGCGATGCTCGGGCCGGCGCCGCGGTAGGGTACGTGGGTGATCTCGGGCGTGCCGATGATCTGCTTGAACAGCTCGCCCGCAAGCTGCGTCATCGTTCCGGCGCCGGCGGAGCCGTACGAGAGCCTGTTCGCGTTGGCCTTGGCGTAGGCGATGAATTCCTTCAGCGTCTTTGCCGGCACCGACGGATGGATCATGATGCCGTTGGCCGAGATGGCGAGGATCGATACCGGCGCGAAGTCCTTGACCGGATCGTACGGCACCTTCGGCATGATCGCCGGGTTGAGCACCATGACGCTGGTGTTGGCAAGCAGCGCCGTGTAGCCGTCGGGTTGCGCGCGCGCTACTTCGCCGGTCGCGATGGTGCCGCCGCCGCCGCCCTGGTTCTCGATCACGATCGTGCCGAGATGCGGCTTGACCCGCTCCGCCCATTGCCGGGCGACTGCGTCGACCACGCCGCCGGCCGAGAACGGCACCATCAGTCGGATCGGCCGCTCCGGATAGCGCGACTGCGCAAAGGCCGGCGATAGCGCCGTCGCCGACAGGGATGCGAGGCTCAGGGTCACCATTTCGCGTCGGTTCATGATATGGCTCACTCTTGGACTAGGCTCACGCTTTGAAACGTGGCGCTCTCGGCCTGCAGAATATGGCAATCGCACTGTATGCTGGAAGCCCAATTGCCGTGCAAATGAGCCATGCGGTTTACGGCCGCACGAGAAAGCCCTGCCATGACGACTGCCGATCAGGAAACGGGCGACTGCCAGCTTCCCCATGGCGAGGAGATTTTCCTCGATCACGTCGGACACTTCGTCGCCGACCGCGAGGCGGCGCGCCGCGCGCTCGCGCGCTGCGGCTTCGCGCCGACGCCGGTGTCGGTCCAGGTCAACCCGGACGGCACGCCGACCGGAACCGGCAATGTCTGCGCCATGCTTGCGCGCGGCTATGTCGAGGTGCTGTTCAAGACCGCCGCGACTCCGCTTGCGGCCGAGCTCGACCTCGCCATGGCGCGCTATCCGGGCGTTCATCTTGCGGCCTTCGCGGTTGCGGATGCGGCCAAGGCGCATGCGAGGCTCGGCGCCGCGGGCTTTGTGCTGCGGCCGCTCGTCAACATGCAGCGGCCGGTCGACACCGAAACTGGCCCCGCCACCGCCGCCTTCACGGTCGCGCGTGTCGAGCGCGGCGTCATGGCGGAAGGCCGCATCCAGATCCTGACCCATCATACCGAGGACGCGGTGTGGCAGAAGCGCTGGCTCGCGCATCCCAATGGCGCGCGCGGGCTGGCGAGCGTGGTGATCGCGGTTGCGGATGTGGAGGAGGCCGCGGCGCGGTTTGTGCGCTTCACCGGCCGCCGCGCGATCTCGACACGGTCGGGACAGACCATCGCGCTCGACCGCGGGCGCGTCGATCTTGTGTCGCGCGCGGCATTCGAAGCCGCGCTGCCGGAAATTGCGATCGCGAGCCTGCCGTTCATCGGCGCCTACGGCATCGTGGTGGCGTCGCTCGATGCGACCGCAACGCTGCTCGCTCGCGCCGGCCTGCGCACGCGGCGTGCCGGCGCTTGTGTGATCGCGGCGTTCCCTGAGGAATTGGGCCAGGGTGTTTGGCTGTTGGCGGAGCGTGGCGAGACATCGTTGTTCACCTAGGCCGGCCACATACTCTCGCATCCTCAGTGATCGATCAACGCGCGCATGCGCGCAACGGTCGCCTCGGGGCCGATGACGATGCGCCGCGCAATATCGCGTGGCAGCGGGGTTCGCGACGGCACCATGGAAATCTGGCCGAAGATGATGACGTCGAAATCGCCGGCGGCCGCCACTTGCTGGGCGATCAGCTGGTCGTGCGTGGCGGTGTCGCCGCTGGTGATGGCGTCGCGCGCGCCCTTGACCCAGAGCTCGGTGATCGCGCGCGTGACGCCGGCGCGTTTCACCGCGGCATCGAGCGTGCCACGCACCACCGGCATGGCGCGCTTGGCGGTGCAAACGAGCAGGATGCGTTCGCCGAGCGTCACCGCCTGCTCCATCATCGCCTCCTCGGCGCGCAGCACCGGCACGCGCATGCCGGCGCGCGCCTTGTCGACCGCCGGTCCGAAGGTCGAGCCCGAGAACAGAATGCCGTCGGCGCCGCTCAGCTCGCAGTGGCGCAGCAGCGAGGCGACGCGATCGTAGATCGCGGGCGCGAGCGTGCCGTCCTGCGGGATGTCGGC
>DAIUEP010000066.1:5168-11875 GCA_036845065.1 Xanthobacteraceae bacterium
CTCGCCGTGCACGGGCGCGACCAGCTCGAGGAACTTGCCCTTGAGCCCATCGTCGTCGAACGGCACCAGCCGCGAGCCCAATGCCTCGTCGGCCTGCCGGGTGAACTTGCCGCGCGCCGTCGTCACCGTCACGCGCGCCGGCCGCAGCCGCGGGTAGAGCCGGTCGATCTCGGCGGGTGCCGAAATCTCCATCAGGCTCGCGAGCGCCGCGATCGACGGATCACGGCGAATGTTCTCCTCGAAATACGGGAAGCGGATGGCACGGAATTTGAGCGCGAGCGCCATCAGGTAGCGGAAGCTCAATTGCGAGCTTGCGAAGTCATCCCAGCCGGTCGCCGCATGCTCGGCCGCGATGCGATAGGTCTCGACCGCGACGTGCGTCACCTCCTCGGTGGCGATGCCCTCATCCTTGAGGAGCGCGATCAGCGCCTCGGTCGCCGGCTGGATGTGGCGGCAGCAGGGGTTGGGCTTGATGTAGCAGTCGGTCACCCCGAACGGCGCCTCCGGCGGCAGTGCAATCGGTCGCGCGTCCTCGGGGCGCTCATAGGCGAAGGCCTGCATGAAACCGTCGCGCGCTTCGATCACGCCGGGCGGGCCTTCGACGCCTTGCTCGGCCAGAAGCGCGGCCTGCACGCCCTCGCGCGCGGCGTGGCCGGCGTGCAGGCGCTTGATGTCGGCGCCGCCGTTGACGAAGGCGAACAGGCCGGCGGAGCTCGAGGCGGCGATCCCCAGCGCGTTGGCGAGCGCGCGCTCGGAGAGCCCGCGCAGCTTGCCGGTCGTCATCGCGGCGCCGAACACCGACACCGCGCCGGTCGGATGGAAGCCGCGATGGCGTAGCGCCGGATGGCAGGCACGGCCGATCGCGGTGACGGTCTCGTAGCCGGCGACGACCGCCTCGATCAGCGTCTTTCCGCTCGCGCCTTTGGCGTAGCCCACCGCCAGCGCGGAGGGGATCACCGTGCAGCCGGGATGCACTGAGCCCTTGGTGTAGCCGTCATCGAGCTCGATGCCGTGAGCGGCGGTGCCGCCGAGGTACGCGGCGTCGATCAGGTCGGCACGCCGGGAGCGGCCGGGGACCGGTACGGTGCCGGCCGGGCGCACGCCCGCGAGCACCGCCTCGGCGCGGGTCGCGACCTCGCCACCCGCGCCCGCGATCATCACACCGACGGTGTCGAACAGGTGGCGGCGCGCGTAGTGGCGCACCTCCTCGCTCAGCGCGGCGTGGCGCAGCGCGCTGACAAAGCCCGTGATGGCGTCGGTCGCGCCAGCGGCGGGGTGGCGGGTGTGGAGCGCTTCGGCGTGGGACATCGGGGACCTCTTCACAAAATGTGCCTGCAACCTAGCGCAGCAGGGCCGCCTCATGAAGCGCCCCTCGAAACCGGATCGGGATGGGTCGGTCATAGATGGCAACAAATTCACTGTTAAGGAATATATATCGAAAATCGCCGTGATCCTCTGTCGAATTATCACACAGTGCGAAGCTGCGATGGCCGCCGATGGAACAACTGGCGGATTTTCTCCTCGTCGGCTTTCGACTACTTCGGCGGCTATTCCGGTGCGATGCCGGCTGCCCTGATGATCGGCCACCATTTCTCGATTTCGGCCTTGTGATGAGCGGCGAGGGCTTCAGGTGTCTGCTGCTCGCGCGGGAAGATCTCAAACCCGAGCTCGGCGAGACGCGAGCGCACCATTTGGTCGGCCAAAGATTCCACCACCGCCGCGTTGAGCTTGCCGACGACATTCGCAGGCGTGCCCTTGGGCACCCAAAGACCGTGCCAATTTGAGAAGTAGAAGCCCGGCAATCCTGCCTCGTCGACTGTCGGGATGTCGGGCGCGATCGCCAGGCGGCTCTTGGCGGTTACCGCATAGGCTCGGATGCGACCGGAATTCACATGCGGCAGCGCGTTGGGAATCTGATCGAACATCAAGTCGATTTGCCCAGCGAGCAGGTCCTGCATGGCCGGCGCGGCGCCACGATAGGGCACGAACCGGAAGCGGGTCCCGGTGACCGCCTGAAATTGAAGTCCACTGACGTGCGACGGAGCGCCCGCGCCGCCGGTGCCCTGCGTTGCCTTGTCCGGATTCGCTTTCAGCCAATCGATCAGGCCCTTGAGGTCTCGCGCCGGAACCGCATTGGTCGAGACGATCACCAGCGGCGGACTTGCCAGCAGCGAGATCGGTTGGAAGTCGCTGCGCAGATCATATTGCAGCGGGTAGACTGCTCCATTCACGACGTGCGTCGTCCAATGACCGATGCTCAGCGTATAGCCATCAGGCGCCGCGCGCGCGGCGCGGCCGACGCCGACGCTGCCGGCCGCAATGCCCGTGTTCTCGAACACGATCGACTGGCCGAGCGAGACCCGCATCCGCTCGGCAATGATCCGTCCCAGCGTATCCATCGGTCCGCCCGCGGCCGCTGGGACGATCATGGTGATGGGCCGCGACGGATAAGTCTGGGCTCTCGCCACGGCCGGCAGTACCGAGGCCCCCGCCGCCAGCTGGAGCAATCGCCTTCGGTTCATGATCGTTCACCCGACGCTTGCGCATCGCCTCACTGTTTCCGCGCGACTGAGCTCAACGCATCGCCTCTCGCGTGGGCGCCAACATTCACTCTGTCGCTACCCATCCTGCCGCAATTCATTCTCTCACTATTCACTATTTCGCTGCGCGCGGACATCGCGATCATTCAATGAGTCGAAGTAGACGTCAAGCTGGGCGACGACTTGCGCCCTCTCCGCGGCCAGAATGTGGATCTCGTTTCTTGGCTTGGCGCGAAGCACGCTCCGACGCCAGATGTATCGGCGATTGCCCTGGTTGACGATGTCCCACCAGGTCGGGAGATGCCTAGGGATCACTGTGCGCGAAGGAGCCAGGGGCCGGAGCCGATCGCCCAGCAGCAGACGCGCAGCGTGATTGAGCGCTCCATAGTCAGAATTGTGATGAAGCCACACGGCGTGGATCATGTCGACCAGTTGATTGAGATCGGAGTTGGGGGGTGCTGAAATGCCAAGCTCGGCGATGAACCGCGTCAAGGCTTCCCGATATCGCAGGTAGTGCCTGAAGAACGATCCGATGTCATCCAGAAACCAGAACAGTGGATCGTTTCTCTTTGGCGGATGAAACGATCGCTCCTCGGTCTGCAGACTGAGAATGGTCGGCAGGCGAGCCATCTTGCCCTGCAGAGCGACCGCGTTCACGAGAAGGATCTCCTGGAACAGAGCGCCTTCCACGCGTCTCGCTTGTGCCACGGCTTTCGCCAGTGCAGCCGTGCGAAAGACCCCGAACGCCCACGACTGGTAGCGTCGCATCAGATGATAGAGCCGCCTCAGCGGATCGGCCTCGTCAATCGTCGGCGTGAACCAGATGACCCGGTTGATGTCGATCGTGTCCGCATAGGCCCTGAAGCCGATAATGTAGCCCTGCGCGGCGACATGGTCCTCGTGCGAGGCAAGATGCTTGAGCAGCGAATCGACCGCGTGGGGAAAAGTAATCTTCCGGTCCGAAACGACCATGACGAACGGAGTTTCGATCGTATGCAGGGTCAGCTCGAGCTTGTCGTACAATGTCTGCGCGGGAGAAAAAGCCATGTACTGGATGGCGTCCGGAAGCAGCAAGCGCACCTTGTCTGCAACATCCGGATCGCTTGAGTCCGCGACGATGACTGGGTAGCAGGAGAGCTGAAACAGTCTGATCAATCCGGGCAGGTTGTCCGGGCGATTGCGAGTCAGGATAATCGCTGTGAGAAGCGAGGGTGTCACCGATACCTCAACCGCGAGTTGCGCGCGCCATTCGCTATAGGTGGATGTGGCGTGCCACCACCTCAGGACGCGGACGAGATTCTATCAAAGCCTTGGCAATCTCGAACGTGTCCTTGTCGTCTATGTCAAGGCCGGTGATCTTCGGCGCCACGATCGGTACGATTCGTTCTCCCATGAACAACGCGTCGCGCTCAACCCAGACCCGGTGGCGGAATACCTCAAGATTGTAAGGCTGGTAGACCTTGGGAAACTTGGAGCGCAGCATTTTGGAAAGCCCGGCGTCCCAGCCCGTGCCGTACGGCACCAGGAAGCCGTCCTGGTTCACGTAGTGCAATCTTGGATCAGCCTCGCTCACGATGCGGACGGAATCGACATCCGGGCGTTCCGAAAGGATCTCCAACGCCGTCTGAACCGACTCGAGACTGCGGAACGGATTGACCGGCTTCAAATTGATCCAGATGTCCGGCAGCGGGATCGATAGTGACGGTAGGCGTTCCGCCAGGTCTGCGATGATCTCCTGCTGATTGGCGGTGTCGCTGCTTGCCTGCGCGCCGCGCAGATAAGGGGACTCGGCGCCGTAGCGCAGTGCGATGGCGCGGTAGGCTTCGGAATCGGTGCTGACGATGATGCGATCAACCGGCAGCAGACGAGCAAATGCGATCGAGTAGGCCATCAGCGGATGCCCGTCGACCGCGAGGATGTTCTTGTCGGGCAGGCCTTTTGATCCCGAGCGTGCCGGAATCAGTGCATAGACGATCATTGGGCTCCTCAAGAGATGGCGCCACTTTCTTACTGACTGACGTGACCCGCGCCACGCTTGCCGGCTGCGTCTTATCGTACCAAATTCCGACGGGGCGTCGAACATGTGTCCGGGGCGTTTCAATCTCGTCAGCCGAGCAGGTTCACCGGAACGTTGGCGCGGCGCATCACCGCATCGCGCGCGTCCTGCGCCAGCCGCCTGACGCGCGCCAGATCGACGCCGACCAAGTTGCCGCGCCATTTCTTGACCTTGCCGGCGATGAACACCGCTTCGACGTGGCGCGGGTTCATTAGATTGACCACCGCGCCCGGCGCGTTGTTGAGCGGCCAGACGTCGAGCTGGTCGGCGCGCAGCATGAGAATGTCGGCCTCCTTGCCGGGCGTGAGCGTGCCGACCTTGTCGTCGAGATTGGCGCAGCGCGCGCCCTCGATGGTGGCGAACTCGAGCACGTCGCGGCAGGTGAGCAGCGCGGGGAGATTCTGCTCGCCCTTGCGCGCGCGCTGCAAGACCTGCAGGCGCTGGTAGGTGAAGGTCGCGCGCATCAGCGCGAAGAAGTCCTGCGTGATGGTCACGCCGTGGTCCGAGCTGAGGCTCGGCCGGAAGCCGTGATCGAGCGCCTCCTGGATGGTGGGCGTGCCATGCCCCATGGTCATGTCGATGGTGGTGCACAGCGAGACGCGGCCGCCGCTGTCCTTGATCAGCCGCCAGCCGGCGTCGTCGATGCCGAGGCAATGGATGTATTCGTCGCCCGGCCGGGTGAGGCCGGCGCGCGCCAGCTCCTGCAGCGGCGCGGTGAGATTGTTGCCGACGAGATGCTGCACCACCGGGACGCCGACCTCGCGGGCGAGCGCGTACATGGGCGCGGTGAGATTGGTCGTGAAGGCGAGCCGTATGAGCTGGTCCTTTGAGCTGAAATAGGTCCGCGCCAGCCGCCTGATATCCTGCGGATATTGCGCGGCCGGCCCGCCGCCGCGGTGATAGGAATAGACCGCGCGCAGGCCGGTCTCCTGCAGCGCCCGGATGAGGGCGTCGCTGTGCTCCGGCGAATGGCTCACCTGTGAGATGTCGACGATCGCGGTCGTGCCGGTATCGATCATGCCCAGCGCCGTCACCAGCATGCCGGCATAGGCGTCGGCGGCCTGATAGACCGGCGTGATCGTGTTCTGCACGACCTGATTGTAGTCGGGATTGAGCAGGCCGTTGGCGAGCACGCCGCGCAAGAGGCCCTGATAGGAATGACAATGGGTGTCGATGAAGCCTGGAATGACGATGTGATTGGCGGCATCGACAACGGCGACGTCGTCGCCGGAGGCCGCGATCGCCGGGCCCACCTCGCGGATCTTGCCGTCCTCGATCAGGACGTCGGCTTGCGCAAAATCGCCAACCTGGTGGTCGAGCGTGAGCACGACGCCGCCCTTGAGCAGAATGCGCCGCGCGCCGGCAAGCCGCGCGAGCTCGGGATCGGCATTCTGAGCGATGCTCGTCGCCGGCAGCAACGGGATGGCGGCACCGGCGGTGGCCAGCGCTACGCCGCCCTGCAGGAAGCGGCGGCGCGAAGCGGGCTCGGCGCGCCATCCGTCGGCCTCGTCGCAGCAGGCGCACATCGCATAAGTCGTCGAGCCATCGTGGTGGCGCATGGTCGTCCTCCCGGTTGTCGCGGGGCCATCGTCGGGCCCTTCTTGCCGTAGACTGATTTCTACACCGGCGAGGATGTTCAGGCGAGCCGCACCACCGCATCGACCGCCACCACACCCTCACCGGCCGCGCGCACGATCAGCGGATTGATCTCGGCTTCGCTGATCGCGGGGTCGTCGGCCAACCGCGAGAGCACCACGATCGCGCGCGCAAGCGCGTCGAGGTCGCCTTTGGGCTTGCCGCGGTAGCCCTTGAGCGTTGCAAGTCCGCGGACCTCCGCGATCATCTCATGCGCGGCGGCCATGTCGACAGGCGCCAGCCGCAGGCTGCGATCGCGATAGATCTCGGTGAACAGGCCGCCCATTGCCACCATGATCAGCGGCCCAACGTCGGGATCGACTCGATAGCCGATCAGCACCTCGCCGATGCCGGAGATCATCGGCTGCACCAGCACACGCGTGAGGCGAAGGCTACGCGCCGCGACGTTGTCGCGAATGCGGCGGCAGGCGGCGACCAGCGCCGCGCCATCCGCGACGTTGAGCACGACGCCGCCG
>DAIUEP010000066.1:11975-14668 GCA_036845065.1 Xanthobacteraceae bacterium
GTGTGAAAGTTCGGCACGCCCGCATGGCTGAGCATGGCGAGCGCTTGCGGGGCTTCGGGCGTCAGATACGCCGCGATCGGCTTGCCGGCGCCTGCGCTGTCGACGATCGGCCGCACCGCGAGCTCTGGATAGAAGCGCGCCGAGGAGCCGACCACGCACAGGACGAGATCGAACTCGGGTGCGGTGGTGAGAACGTCGAGCGCAGCCTTCATGATGTCGTAGCGCGTGCCGGTCAGCGTCAGATCGACCAGCCGCGCCGGCTTCACGTCGATGCCGGCGGCCTTGAGGCGGGCGAGCGTCTCGGCGGACGGCGGCGCGATCGTAATCCCGCGCATCGCCAGGGGATCGATCGCGGTGGTGGCGCCGCCGCCGGTCGTGGTCACCACGCCGACCGCCATGCGGCGCGCGGCCGTTGCGGCCGGGACGCGCCCGAGCAGCGGCAGGCCCTCGAGCAAGCCATCGAGCGTATCGGCGCGCGCGATGCCGCAGGCTGAGAGGAACGCATCCGCGACGTCGTCCTCGCCCGCCAGCGCGCCGGTGTGGGTGATCGCAAGCTCGCGCGCCGCCGCCGAGCGGCCGAGCTTGTAGGCGAGGATCGGCTTGCCGCGATTGGCCGCCGCCACCGCAAAGCGCCGCAGCGCCTGCGTGTTGCGCATGGTTTCGAGGAACAGCATGTAGCCGTCGATGTCGGGGTCATCGAGCGTGAGCGCGCAGATCTCGCCGAGCGAGAGATCGACCTCGTTGCCGACCGAGACCAGTCCCGCAAAGCCGATGCCGCGCGCCTTGCCGCGCGAGAGGAGCGCGCCGATCATGCTGCCGGAATGCGACGCTGCGAAAATACGGCCTGTGGGCAGCTCCGGCTCGTCGAAGGCCGCGTTGGCGGTGATCAGCGCCTTCGAGCGCAGATCGACGACGCCGAGGCTCGACGGGCCGACCACGCGAATGCCGGTCTCGGCGCAGATCGCGCGCAGCCTCGCGACCCGCGCATCGCCAGCCGCGCCCGCCTCGGTGAAGCCGTCGGCGAGGAGTGTGGCGACCTTGACGCCGAGCCGGCCGGATTCGGCGACCGCCTCGACCGAGGCGTCGGTCGGCGCCACCACGTAGACGTGCTCGGGCACTTCCGGCAGCGCGGCGAGCGACGGCCAGGCGCGCTCGCCCAGGACAGTGTCGCGCGCCGGATTGATCGGATAGAGGCGACCGGCATAGCCCGCCTGGCGGAGATATTTGAGCGGCCGGCCGGCGGTCTTGCCGGCGTCGTTCGACTGTCCGACGATCGCGAGCGAGCGCGGGGCGAGCAGGAAACGGGCGAGGTCAGGCTGGGTCATGGTCGGTGAGCAACGAGGATACGTTGAACGTTCCGCTTGCTCCGTAACCCTCTCCCCTTGCGGGAGAGGGTGCAGCGCAGCCAAGCGTGCGCAGGCTGCGTAGACTTGCCTGCGTTGCGAAGCGAGGGCGGGTGAGGGGTTGCCTTCATTGGAATCTATCGAACCAGACCCCTCACCCGGCTCGCCGTCTTTGACGGCTCGCCACCCTCTCCCGCAGGGGGAGAGGGTAACGGAGTTTGCGGCGCGCGAAGCGCATTTTCCTGAGGCTGTACACTCACTCCGCCGCCTGCGGCTTGGCGCGCGGTGGGCGCTGGTCGAAGCGGCGGTCGAAGACGTGCTCGGCGATGCGGTTCTTGAGCATCTCGATCGAGCCGCCCGCGATCATCCAGCCGCGGCAGCGCCGCATGCAGTACTCCACCAGCGTCTCGCTCGAATAGCCGAGCGCGCCCATCGCCTGCACGGCCTCGTTGGCGACCTCGAAGCCGGCCTGGTTGCAGGCCGTTTTCGCGACCGCGGTCTCGTAGGCCGATGGCAGCCCGCGGTCGGCGTTGGTGGCGGCGCGATAGAGCAGGAGCTGCGCCGCATCGAGCTTGATCGCCATCTCGGCGAACTTCCATTGCAGGCCCTGGAACTCGCACAGCGGGCGGCCGAACTGCTCGCGCGTCAACGCATGCTCGCGCGCGCGCTCGTAGGCGTAGCGGCCGAGCGCGAGCGAGCGCGCCGAGTTGCCAAGCCGCTCGACGTTGAAGGCCGCGATCTGCTTCTTGAAGCCGCCGGGGCCGAGCAGCACGTTCTCGGCCGGGATGCGGCAATTGTCGAAGTGCAGCTCCGACCATTCCTCCCCGCTCATGAAGCGCGACGGCTTGCCGATCGCGAAGCCCGGCGTGCCGCGCTCGACGATCACCGAGCCGATGCCGCCGAGGCCGGGCCCGTAGCGCAGATAGACCAGGAAGATCTCGGCATCGGGGCTGAAGGTGGAGAACACCTTGGAGCCGTTGACGATGTAGTGCGCACCGTCC
The DNA here is from genome assembly GCA_036845065.1 of Xanthobacteraceae bacterium. Classification (GTDB taxonomy): domain Bacteria; phylum Pseudomonadota; class Alphaproteobacteria; order Rhizobiales; family Xanthobacteraceae; genus VAZQ01. Next base: position 14,320 of record DAIUEP010000066.1, read on the forward strand.
TGCCTGGCGCTGGTGACGAGATCGGTAACGGCGGAGCCGGCGTCCGGCTCGCTCATGCCGAGGCTGATCACCATGTGGCCTTCGAGCAGCCGCTTGAGCCAGCGCTCTTTCTGCGCTGGCGTCGCGTATTCCGCGAACGCGCGGATCGGGCCGAAATTGCCGAACTGCACCACGTCGGCGGAGCGCGGGCAGGCGGACGCGACCTGCTCGATGGCGATGACGGCATCCATCAGCGTGCCGCCGACGCCACCGTCCGCCTCCGGCAGCGTGATGCCCATCAGGCCCTGCGCGTGCATGCGCTTGGCGACGTCGAAGGGAAAGCGCGGATCGTGCGCGCGCTTGAGCGCGC
>DAIUEP010000066.1:14768-21947 GCA_036845065.1 Xanthobacteraceae bacterium
TTGGCACCTGACGCGCGCACCACCGCCGACCACTTGGTTTCCTCGCGGTCGATGTCGGCGGCATATTCCTCGGGCGTCGACGGCAGCGGATCGGTGCCGTCCTTGGCCATGCGCTCCTTGGTGTCGGGCGCGCTCACCGCCTCGCGCAACGCAGCCGAGAGCTTGTCGATGATCGGCCGCGGCGTGCCGGCGGGCGCCACGATGCCGTAGTGCAGCACGGCTTCGAAGCCAGGCAGCGCCGCTTCCGCGACGGTGGGCAGGCCCGGAAACGCATCGGAGCGTTTCGCGCCGGTGACCGCGAGCGCGCGCACCTTGCCCTCGCCGACCAGCGCCACCGCCGGCGGCAGCGACGAGAAATAGATAGAGACGTGGCCGCCGATCAGATCGGTGAGCGCCGGCGCGCTGCCGCGATAGGGCACGTGCGTGAGCTTGATGCCGCCCATCATCTCGAACAGCACGGTGCCGAGATGGATGCCGCTGCCGACGCCGGCGGAGGCGTAGTTGAGCTTGCCCGGATCCTTCTTGGCGAGCGCGATCAGCTCCGGGATGCTGCGTGCCGGCAGATTAGAGTTGACCAGCACGACCAGCGCGCTGGTGCCGATCAGGCCGACCGGCGCGAAGTCCTTGCGCGGATCGTAGCCGACGTTCTGGTAGAGCGTCGGGTTGACCGCCAGCGTGCCGGTCCCGCCGATGACCAGGGTGTAGCCGTCGGGCGCGGCCTTGGCGACCGCCCGCGTCGCGGTCGAGCCGCCGGCGCCGGCGCGGTTCTCGATCACGATCTGCTGGCCGAGCGTCTTGCTCATCTTCTCGGCCGCGATGCGCGCGAGCAGATCGTTGCCGCCGCCGGCCGCGTACGGCACGACCAGGGTGATCGGACGGTTGGGGTAGTCCTGCGCGTTGGCGGTGATGTTCGATGCAAGGAGTGCGAACCCCACATAGGCGAAGGCCGCCGCAACACCCCGCAGCCGTCGTCTCCGCGCAAGCGGGGACCCACAACCATCAAGCTCTCGGTTTCTTGAAGGCCGTACCATATCGCTTGACTGCGGCGTATGGATCCCCGCCTCCGCGGGGACGACGGCAGAGTATGTCGGTGACGATTGTGACATCATCTCACTCCGCCTTGGCGCCGGAGGCCTTCACCACCACCGACCAGCGTTTCTCGTCGCGGTCGATATGGGCGGCGTAATCCTCGGGCGAGCCGGGCGTCGGCTCGGCGCCATCGGTGGCGAGGCGCCGCTTGACGTCGTCGGTCGCCAGCGCGTCGCGCAGCGCCTGGTTGAGCCGCTCGACGATCGGGCGCGGCGTCCCGGCCGGCGCCACGATGCCGTAATAGAGCGAGGCCTCGAAATCCGGGATGCCGGACTCCGCGACCGTGGGCAGCTCTGGCACCAGGCTCGAGCGCTTGGCGCTGGTCACCGCAAGCCCACGCAGCTGGCCCTGCGACACCGGGCCGTGGGCGGCCGGGATCGGGGCGAGCGCCATCGGAATATGTCCGCCGATCAGATCGGCCAGCGCCGGGCCGGTGCCGCGATAGGGCACGTGGATGAGCTTGATGCCGGCGGAGGTGGCAAAATATTCGCCGGCGACATGGCTCATGGTGCCGACGCCGGCGGAGCCGTAGCTGACCTTGCCGGGATTGGCCTTGGCGTAGGCGATGAGCTCCTGCACCGATTTGGCCGGGAACGAGGGATGCACCACCAGCGAGTTCGGGGCGTGCCCGATCATGCCGATGGGCGCGAAATCCTTGCGCGGGTCGTAGCCGGGGTTCGGATAAAGCGTCGGCGCGATTGCCAACGTGCCGGTGTAGCCGAGCAGCAGCGTGTAGCCGTCGGGCGGGCTCTTGGCGACCGCGCGGGTGCCGACCGTGCCGCCGCCGCCGGCGCGGTTGTCGACCACGATCGACTGGCCGAGCGCTTCCCCCATCTTGTCGGCCACGATGCGGGCCACGATCGAGGTGCTGCCGCCGGGTGCGAACGAGACCACGAGCGTGATCGGGCGGCTCGGAAAGGGCTGTGCCGAGGCAGGCAGGGCGGCGAGCGCGAACGCCCAGACGGCGAGGAGCAGGCGGGCCATCGGTCCCTCCGAAGTTTGGCACTATCAAGCGTTACTGTCGCGCATCCGCCGTGATAAGGAAAGCCGGCAAAATCGTCAGGAGCCGCGATGGGCTGGTCCGATACCTTCGTTCAGACGCTGAAGAACAACGACGTACGGTTCATCACCTACGTCCCCGACAATGTGCTCACGCCGCTGATCAAGGGCGTGACCTCCGATAACTATTTCATCTCGGTCAACGCCACCCGCGAGGACGAGGCCATCGGCACCAGCCGCGGCGGCGCGATCGATGCTTAGAGGATTGGCAGCGTGAGCGCGCTGCGCCTTGCTGGCGCGCTCGTCGCGGCGCTCGCGACACCGGCGCAAGCGCAGCCGGTTGACCTCTCGGGCAAGACCGTCACGCTCGCGATCGCGACGCCGTCAGGCGGCGGCTACGATCTCTATGGCCGCATGGTCGCCCGCCACATCGGCCGCCACCTGCCAGGCAATCCCACCGTGGTGCCGCAGAACATGCCGGGCGCGGGCTCGCTCATCGCCGCCAATTGGCTCGCCAACGTGGCGCCCAAGGACGGCACCGCGTTTGCGATCATTCCGAGCGCGACGCTGTTCGAGAACCTGCTTGGCAACGCGCAGGCGCGTTTCGACGCGCGCGCGCTGCGCTGGCTCGTCAGCCTCAACGACTACACCGCGGTGGTGGCGGCCTGGCACGACACGCCGCTGCGCACGCCGGATGATCTCTTCACCCAGGAGTTCCTGGTTGGCAGCAATGCGCCTACCTCCGATACGACCGTGTGGCCGCTGCTGCTCAACGCGCTCATCGGAACCAAGACCAAGCTGGTGAAGGGCTATTCCGGGACCGCCGGCATCGCGCTCGCGATGGAGCGCGGCGAGGTGCAGGGCATGATCGGCGACGACTGGGCGAGCATCAAGGCCAACAAGTCGAGCTGGCTGCGCGAGAGCAAGGTGCGGATTCTCATGCAGATGACGGCGGAGCGCCACGCCGACCTGCCCGACGTGCCGCTCGCCGGCGAGTTCGCCACGGACGAGGACAATCGCCGCGTGCTCGCGCTGTTCGTGGCGCGGCAGAAATACGGGCGGCCGTTCCTGGCGCCGCCCGGGACGCCGGACCCGGTCGCCGACGTCTATCGCGCGGCCTTCGCGAAGCTTGTGACCGATACGGAGTTCGTCCGCGACACCAGCCAGGCGCAGCTTCTCATCAAGGTCGCGCCCGGCGCGCAGGTGACCGCGCTGGTCGAAGAGCTGCACGCCTTGCCGCGCCCGGTGATCGACAAGGCGAGCGCGCTCATCCGCGGGATTACGCAGTAATGCTGTCTCGGGCTCAGCGCATGCGCCAGCTCTTGTCGATGTAGCGCTGGCGCCCCAGCTCCGTGACCTGGAGCGCGGCGCGGTAGCTGCCATCGGCCGTCTCGGCGAACAGGGTGCGCACCTGGATCGGCACCTGCTCCTGGTCGGGACCGTCGACAAAGGCCTCGGTCAGCACCCGTCCGTCGAACCGGCCGCCGTCCACCTCCTTGTCGAGGTTCATGAGCGCGAGCAGCGTCGGCGTCACGTCGACATTGCTCGCAGGCGTCTGCACGGTTGCGCCCTTCTTGAAGTCGGCGCCCCAAGCCAGGAACGTGTTTCGCACCGTCCATGGGCTCATGCTGCCGTGGTTCCCGGCCGTGCCCGCCAGCGGGCCGGTGGTCGCGGCCGCGGTGTAGTCGATGCCCGGCACGCCGAAGGGGCTTTTGGCCGAGCTCCAGGGAAACGTCAGCACGATGTCGGGGCCGCGCTCCGCGTGGGCGAGGTGAACGAGCTCCAGCGCAAAGGTGCCCGGCTCGCGTCCCTCCGTCGGCACGCTGCTGCCACCCGGCTTGCCGGCCGTGAACAGCACGCCGGTCCAGGGCTGCCGCTGCAGGAAGCGCACGATCGCGGAAATGCGCTGCGGGTCGCGATCGCGCACGTGCAGCGCCATCGTCTGGCCGCTACTGGCGGTCACGACATCGTCGGAATCGGGTCCGGCCTTGAGGCCTGCCTTGATCAGCTCGCCGGTCACGTCGACGCCGAAGGCGGAATGCCCGAAACCATGGTCGGACACCACGATGACGTTCGTCTTGTCGGCGAGCCCCAGCTCCCGCAGCCGCTCCAGCAGGAGGCCGACCTCGCGGTCGTTGTTGCGGATCGCGGCGCGCGCTTCCGGCGCGCCAGCCCCGATGGCGTGCTGCAGGTGATCCGGCTCGGTCAGCCAGTTGATGACCACATCGGGCTTGAGATCGGGCAGCACGTAGTCGCGCAGCACCCGCTGCGTCCAGTTGACCTGCTCGACGAAGGAATCGCGCGCGCCGCCCCTGCGCGGGGCTGCTGGAAAGCGCCGCAGGATGGCGTCGTTGACCGTGTCGGGGAACGCCACGCGCACGCCCGCTTCCCAATAGCCGTTCACCAGAACGCCGACGCCTTTCGGAGCGCGGTGGTTGGCGAGGAGCGCGGAGCCGGTCGAGCCCGAGCTGACCACGGCAAGCGTTTTGCCGCGCTTGGCCAGGATCTCGCCGAGGCTTTCGGTCAGGACCATGCCGCCGCCGGTGGCGGCATCAAGCCGCAGCAGGTTCTGGTGCTCGTCATTGCCGAAGGCGCGGTTGGGATCGACCGCGCGAACATAGAGCGTGTTGCCGAAGATGCCGTTGCGGCTCGGATAGGTGCCGGTCGCTATCGCGGTCGCGTTCGCGCGGGTGACGGTCGGAAAGACCGAGTGGCCGTTAAGGAAGTTGACGCCCTCCTGGCGAAGCCGCCAGAGATTGGGCGTCTCGTCCGCGGTGATCGAATCCGGCCGCAGGCCGTCGAGCACCAGCACCAGATTGAGCGTGGCGTTGCCAGCGATCGCGGGGCCGAGCGCGACCGCCGCCGTGAGGAGCGTGGCGGCGAAAACCACCGCTGTTCGAAGCAGACTCTTGCGATGCGGACTATCGGTCATGGCTTGCCCTTTCGCGTGGTGCGATCATGCACGTCGTCGTAAGGGGCGATAATTGCCGGTTGATGACACCGGGAGAACGCCTACTCCGGCTTGATGCCGGCCGCCGCGATCACCTTGCCCCATTTCTCGTAGTCGTCGCTGATGATCTTCGCAAAGGCTGCCGGCGTGGTGCCGACCACGTCGACGCCGATCGCGGCCATGCGCTCATGGAAGCCCGGCGTCTCGATGATCTTGGCGATCTCGCGGTGCAGCGTGTCGATGATCTCGGGCGGCGTGCCCGCGGGCGCCGCAAGCCCGACGCCCGAGCCCACCTCGAAGCCCGCAAAACCTGATTCCGACAGTGTCGGAATGTCGGGCAGGGAGGCGATGCGCTTGGGGCTCGTGGCCGCGATGGCGCGCAGCCCGCCTTCGCGGATCAGCGGCAACAGCGAATTGATGGCGCCGATGAACATGTCGATGCGGCCGGCCAGGAGATCCGGGATCACGACGGTGGCGCCGCGGAACGGCACATGGATGAGGTCCACGCCGGCATGCATCTTGAACAACTCGCCGCCGAGATGCTGCGGCGTGCCCACGCCGACCGAGCCGAAGGTCAGCTTGTTCGGCGACGACTTCGCGAGCGCGATGAACTCCTGCAGGGTCTGTGCCGGCAGCGACGCCGGCACGACCATCACGAAGGGGACGTCGGCGACCTGGCTGATCGGCGCAAAGTCATTCACAGGGTGATAGCCCGGATTGCGCGACAGGTGCGGGCCCATGGTGAACGAGGCCGGCACGATGACCATGACATGGCCGTCGGGCGGCGACTTTGCCACATACGAATAGGCGATGTTGCCGCCACCGCCCGGCTTGTTCTCGACCACCGCGGTCTGGTTGAGGTTGGTCTGCAAGCCGGTCGCGATCTCGCGCGCCACCACGTCGTTCGAGCCGCCGGGCGTGAACGGCACGATGATGCGGATCGTCTTGCTGGGAAAGCGTGCCTGCGCGCGACCCGCGAGCGGCCAAAGAGTCGAAAGCGCCGCCGCGCCGCCGAGCGCGCTGATCAACGCGCGCCGCGAAACGGGCGACCATGTTCGGCGAGGCACCATCAAGGTACTCCAAGGTGCGATCCTTAATGGTCCGGACTCTAGCAGGGTGTCGGCGCCTGCGCACCATGGCCTGCCGAGGGCTGCGTTCCGCGCTCGCTCTCAGGCAGATGCCGGCGAACGTTCCGGCCTGATCCAGGAATGACTAGACGCCCAATGCGTTTGGCAACGGTGCCAATCGGCCGGGCGACAATGCGCCCGGTCTGCGATGAGCTCGGCCGCGATGGGGTCGATTGCCCGGCCTTGGGAGCCGGGTGAGAGGCGCGTGCGCGGCGGCTATGCCTCCGCCCGTCGGATCAGAGCCGACCCGTGAGGAGCAGTACCACGATGATGATGAGGATGACGCCAATGACGCCGATGCCGCCGTGACCGAAGCCGTAGCCATAGCCCCCGAAGCGGCCGCTGAAGCCACCAAGCAAGAAGATGATGAGGATGATGACGAGTATGAGTCCGAGTGACATTGCTCTCTCTCTCCTGTTGCAACCTTGAGCGAACCGCGCGCCGCTTCCTTACTCCGATTCTGAAGCCTTCGTGTTTCCGAACTACTTCTTCTCGATAGAAATACCGCCCTTGCCGATGTTGATCTCGATGCCGGTGGTCTTCTGTCGCTCCTGATAGAGCTGGTAGCCGACGACTGCGGTGATAACGGCAAGCGCGCCGATAATCAGATAGAGAATATTGCGACTCATGATCCAGCAGTCCTACTTCGCTTTGCTCTTAAAGTCACGATGATCCTGGCAGTCGCCTCGCTTTGGCTTACCCCGAAACCACGATTCACGCCTCCTTGGATATTCCTGTAGTCCACCGTGGGCCAGCCCCTTTGATGTGGGTCAATCGGTCGGCGGCGACGAAGGATATGGATTGATTGGCTGTTGATGGATCAATCGCCAAGTTCACATGCGTTCAGTCGCTGTGTGGCGTATCAGGAGGTATTCATGCATCCAGGAATTGGACGGGTATTGTTGGTGGCAGGCGCTCTGTCAGTCGCCGGCGTGTTTGGTTTCGCATCGCACGGCCTGGCGCAAGGCGGTTCGGCTGTGGGCGCCATCAGGCTTGCCGAAGCTGGCCAGGCAG
>DAIUEP010000067.1:0-17222 GCA_036845065.1 Xanthobacteraceae bacterium
TAGGTCGCCGGCGGTTGTCAGCTTGCCGCCGCCTTGCGAACAAGGTGGCGACTCGCCGCGCTGCCTTTTCCATGCAAATTTCGAAGAGAATCCGCACCAAGAGCGAATCCGATAGACGAGGGGGATTTCATGTTGAGGACGATCGGTCGGATCGCGGTTGCGCTGGTGGTGGTCCTGGCGATGCATGCGGCCGCCACGGCGCAGACATCGGAGCTGCGGGTCGCGACCCGTGTGCTGCCGCCGGTCGTCGTCGACCAGGGCGGCACGCTGACCGGGTTCAGCATCGACCTCTGGAGCAAGATTGCCGAGCGCCTGCAACTTAAGGCGCGCTACCAGATCGCGCCCGACGTGCGCGCCCTGCTCCAGGAGGTGCGCGACGGCAAGGCCGATCTTGGCGTGGCGGCCATCTCGATCACCGCGGCGCGCGAGGCCGAGTATGACTTCTCGCATCCGATCCTCAATGCCGGCCTGCAGATCATGGTCCGCGGCAAAGGTCAGGACGGCGATGCAAACCCTCTCATGGACCTGCTCGGGCTGTTGTTCTCGAAAACGATCCTGGTGTGGCTGGGCATTGCGCTCCTTTTGATCCTGCTGCCGGCGCATGTCATCTGGCTGCTCGAGCGCAGACATCCAAACGGCATCGTGCCGACCGAGAAGTACATTCCGGGAATCTTCTACGCCATGTACTGGGCGGCCGGGACACTCGCGACGCAGGCCGAGCAGATGCCGCGGCAATGGCTGGCGCGTGGGCTTTCGGTGCTCTGGATGTTCATCGGCGTGGTGTTCGTCGCGTTCTACACCGCGCAGCTCGCTGCGACGCTCACGGTCCAGCAGATCCAGGGCGGTATCAACGGGCCGGATGATCTGCAGGGCAAGAAGGTCGCGACGACGCGCGGCAGCACCGCTGCCACCTATCTGGCCGAATTGCGCGCGCAGGTGATCGAGGTGTCACGCATTGAGGAGGCCTATCAGGCGCTCCTCAACAAGGACGCCGAAGCGGTGGTGTTCGACGCTCCGATCCTGCTCTACTACGCGGCCAACGAGGGCAAGGGTCGGGTGCACATGGTCGGCGGGCCGTTCCGCAAGGAGGACTATGGCATCGTGTTCCAGCAGGGTAACCCGCTGCGCAAGCAGGTCAACAATGCGCTGTTGGCCTTGCGCGAGGATGGCACCTATCAGCAGATCTACGACAAGTGGTTTGCGGCCAAGTAGAGCAGTGGGTCGCCGGGAGCTCGATGCGCCGCTTCCCAGCCGCCCACGCGAGCAAATGCGCTCGCGCCGGTCACGCGCTCAAGCGGGCGAGACGGCAGAGTCGTCGATGCTCAGCAGCATTTCCTTCAGCAGCGCGGGCTGCAGCTTGCCCAGCTCGTTGCGGGGGATGCTCTCGAGCACATAAAGCCGGTCGATGTTCCTGCCGAACGTTCCGTTCGATTCGATGGACTGGCGAAAGGCCATCAGCTCTGCGCTTGGATCGAGAACCACGCCCGCCCATATCTCGGGGTATCCGGCCGCTCCCATATGGGTGCAGATGCCGGCATCCTTGACGCCCGGGCAGCGCATCAGGAAGTCTTCGAACTCCGCGCTCGACAGCTTGGTCCCGCCGCGGTTCACCACGTCGCCAGTGCGTCCCATGATGCACAGGATGCCATCCGGCGTCAGCGAGCCGAGGTCGCCCGGATAGAACCAGGCGCTGCTCTCTTGCGCGCCAAAGTTCTTGAGGAACTGCGGCGAGCGCAGGCGGACAAAACCCTCCGATCCGATCGGCAAAATGGCACCGAGATGGTCGACGATCTCGATCTCGACATCCGGGACAACGTAGCCGACGGCACCCGGGATGTGCGCGATCGCGTCATAAGGCGCCATCGCGGCCGTGCCGGCCTCGGTCGAGGCATATGACAGGATGATGTTGCGGCACAGGTGTCTTTTGATCCGTTCGACGGCGTCGCGGGTGATGACGGAGCCGCCGATTCTCACCGTCGTCAGGGAGGGGAGGGAGTAGCGGGTGATCTTTTCCTGGATCTCGGCGAGAGCAATCGCCTGCTGGATCGACGCGATGATCAGGTCGATATCATAGATATTTGCCAGCGAGAGCGCCGGCTGTCCGAACGGTGCGAAGCATGCCGTCTTGCCGGCGTGAAAGACTTCGTAGGCACGGTTGATCCCATAAGCCCCCGCGAGGCCCGGGACGATGAGCGCGCGTGAGTAGTGTGAGAAGGCGGAATTGTTGGAGAGCAGCATCCGCTGTTCCCACGCTTCTTGTGTCTGCACGATCGGCTTGGGCTTTCCGGTGGTGCCGGAGGTGAAGAAGATGGCATGGGCGTTGCTGGACTGGTGCAGGCCAAGCGGTGCCTTGCTCGACCCGGCACGTGTGCCGACCGGCAGCCAACTGTCTTCGAACAGAATGTTGGTGCCGTCGGAGAGCATTGCGCCATTGCGCTCATTAACCAGCGTGTTGACGCCGATCTGGGGCAGATAGTCGAACAGAGCCTTCGAGACCGGAGCGATGTTGAAACCGGCGCGCATGAGCCCGAGGCTCGCCACCAGCATGCTGGCTGGACTCTCGATCGCGATGGCGACCGGCTTGGCTCTTTCCAGAATAGTACGTGAGAAATGATCGGCGGCTGTTTCGACCGCATCCGCCAGGGCCCCGTAGGTGACGATCCCCGCAGGCTGAATGATGGCCGGATGGCGCGGGATGGTGCGTGCCCAGTAATAGACCATGTCGACGACATGCATGGCCTAGGCTCCTTCCTTCAGGCGCAGCATCATCTCTTTCAGCATGTGCCTCTGGACCTTGCCGAGGTCGCCACGCGGCAGTTGTCGCACTTCGAACACCTCGTCGACCATCACGCCGACATCGCTATGGTCCTTGAGATGTTGCCTGATCTCGGAGATGTCGATCGGGGCTTGTGGAACGATGGCGACCCAGATCTCCTCAAATCCAGAGCGGCCCTCCATGCCGCATGCGCTCGCTTCCCTGATTTCAGGTAGGGCCTCGAGAGCTTCCTCGATCTTCGTGATTGACACTTTGATTCCACCGCGGTTGATCAGGTCCGAGCGTCGGCCGGTGAGGCAGAGAACGCCATCGTCGGTGACGTACCCGACGTCGCCCGGGTAGAACCATTGCTTCCCTTCGGCGTCCGCCGTTGCCGGCGCATCGGCATTTTCAAGATTCCCGGTGAACTGCGGCGTTCGATATCTGATCAGGCCTTCCGATCCGTTCGGTAGCGCCGCGCCGGTCTCGTCGACGATCTCGACGTCCGCCCAGGGCGCGAGAAATCCAGTCGAACCCGGGATGTCCGGGAGCAGGTGCAGAGGTGCCAGGGCGGCAATTCCAGCCTCGGTCGAAGCGTACTTGTTGATCACATTGCGACAGAGCGCCGACCGGATCTGCTTCACCCCGTCGCGGCCAACACTGGCGCCGCCGAGCAAGATGACCTGCAGGGACGACAGATTATAGTCCGGCATCTGGTCCTTGAGCTTGGCCAGCTCAAATGCCTGAAGTGGAGACGCGATCAGCGAGTCGATACCGAAGGTGCTGATGAGCCGCAACGCTGCTTCGCCGGATGGCGCGAAACAAGCCGTCTTGCCCGGATAGAGCAGCTCGCACGCCGCATTGAAGCCATATGCGCTCGAGAGCCCGGCAATGATCAATGCTTTTTGTCGGGTCGAGAGCGCGTTCACATTCTGATGCACAATGCGGCCCTCGAGACCCGCGCTCGTTTGCACAAATTTCTTGGGCAGTCCGGTCGATCCCGAAGTAAATAAGATGGTGTCAACCTTGCCGATCGGGCGGCGCAGGAACCTGCGCTCGGTCGGCAATTTCTGTGGCAGCCAGGACTCATGAAACCGAATGTTTCGGCCACCCGCCAGCACCAGGCCCTGGTTGTCGTAGATCAGGTTGTGGATGCCCGCAGACCGCAGATGAAGGAGCAGGGGGCCATTCACAGGCGCCACGCTGTACCCGCAGCGAAACAGCGCGAAGATCGTGGCCAGGGAATGGGACGGGTTGGCGAGAGAGACCGCAACCGGCTCATGAGGGTCGAGCCCGAGCTGATCGATGCGATCGCTGATCGACTCGATTGCGTCCGCGAGGCCTTGAAACGTGATGACCGTCTCGGGCTGAATGATCGCCAGCCGATCCGGCTCAGCCCGGGCCCAGAAGAACACCATGTCGACGACGTGCATGGAACGGGCCTACAAACGCAACAGCAGAGTTGGCGGTGATCCGCGCAAAAGAATTGCGCTAAGTGCAACAAGCGATCTGCAAAGCAAAGAAGTCCCGGAAAGAACAATCCGGGACTTCTCAATCAGTTTCAATCGCAGCAGCTCGCTGGCCCCGAGGCGGGGCGCAGGCTTACCACTTGTAGTTCAGCTTGAGCCGCCCGATAACGGCCTGATTGGAGAACCTGGTGGTCTTGGGTGTGTTGTTGAAGGTGCCTAGATTCACCGAGCTTCGTCCGAGATCGACGAACAGGCCTTCCAGGCCGATCGTCCAGTTGCGGTTCAACATGTGCTCGACGCCGCCGCCAACGGTCCAGCCGACACGAGTCTTGCTTTCCGACTTGGTTCCGAACGTGCCGGTGCTGTCGAGGGTGTTGGAGTTTTTCACCCCACCAAAAGCCACGCCCGCGGTGGCGTAGACCATCGTGTCGCCCACCGCCAAGCCAAAGCGCGGGCGCACGGTGGCAAGCCAGCGGATCTTGTTGCTGGCGCTATACCCGTTGCTGTCTTGCGGGATGTTGCCGCCGCCGGAGAGCCAGGAACCATCGGCCTCGATGCCGAACACGAAGTTTCCGTGCTGCCAGTTGACGCCGAGCTGGCCGCCACCAATGAAACCGGTTCCGGTCGAGGTGGCATGGTAAGGCGCGTAGGTATTGTCGTTATGAGCTTGCTGCCAGTTCGCACCGATATGCCCGCCGATATACCAGCCAGCCCAGCTTGCCGGCGGCTCGACATAGGCCGGCGCCTTGCGTGCCATCGGCATGTCGGCGGCCTGGGCCGCCGGCGCGAACGCTGCACCCGCAATGGTCGCAAGCAAGAATCCCTTAGAGTTCATGGTATCCCCTTCCAGTATTTCTGTGGGTTCTCAAATACCTTGCGTTGGTTCATGCTGGCAAGGGATACCGCGGAGTTTTTCCCGCTATTCTCGGCTCGACATGCTTGATTTTGGCTGGTTTCTGACTTGCCGTGTCCCAACCGCAACACATTCGGGCGGAGCGGCTCAGTGGCTGGTTGCATTTGGGTTGAGTGGACTCTCTTTAGATTGTAGATCTGGCGTCCGAGAGCAGCCGATGCCAGAGAATCACCCTAGTGCCCCGTTTCCGAAGTTCGTGATACATCGCAGCAACCTCTGACACGAACTTCGGAAACAAAGGGGCACTAGCAACTCTATGATTCTAGTGCCGCTTTTCGATTTGAAGTTCCTAATCGAGATTGCTGCAGGTGGGTAGGAACTTCAAATCGGCGGCACTAGCATCCTCATTGACGCTTGAGTGCCGCCACGACCGGCCGCCACCGCTCGATTTCCCGAACCACGAATCGGTGGAATTCCACACGGCTCATCGCTAGCGGGGCGATACCCTGGGTCTCGAGCGTCTCGCGCAGGGCCCGAGAACCCATGGCGCGGCCGATTGCGGCCTCGACCAGGCCCAGCCGCTCCGCGGGAACACCGGCAGGGGCGAAAACCCCCACCCAGAGCCGCACATCGAAGTCTTCAAAGCCCATTTCCGCGACGGTCGGAACCTCCGGCAGCCCGGAGGCGCGCTGTGGGCCGGTCGTTGCGATCGCCACGAGCTGCCCAGAACGGATAGCGTCCAACACCGACGGGATGGGGGCAAACCAGGCCTGAATGTGCCCGCCGAGCAGATCCTTGGCAGCCTCCCCACCGCCGCGGTAGTTGACCGGGACCATCGAGGTTCCGGCCCGCAGGTCGAAGGCGACGCCCGCGAGATGCGATGACGACCCCGTGCCGACCGTGGCATAGCTCACGGAGCCCGGCCGCGTGCGCGCGTACGCAACGAAATCCGCGACTGTGCGGACCTGGAGCGATGGATGCACCACCAGGACGTTGGCGGTCGCGCCAAGCGGAGATACCGCGGTGAGGTCGCGGCCGTACTTGACCGGGAAGTCCGGAAAGAGCGTGTGATTGACCGCGAGTGGCGAAGCCCCGATGAGATAGGTGTGGCCATCGGCCTCGGCGGCCGCCACGGCCTGGGTCGCGATGTTGCCGGCGGCGCCGGTCTTGTTCTCGACGATGACCTTTCCGCCCAGGCCATCGGAGATCTGGTCGGCCAGGGTGCGCGCCAGGATGTCGGTCGGCCCGCCGGCGCCAAATCCGACGATCAGCTTGATCGGCCGGTCCGGAAAGGCATTCGCGATGACGCAGGCCGATCCGATGAACACCATCGCTCCCGCGATGAGGCTTGCGATACAGCCACGGCGCTCGGCCCAACCGATGCGCGGGAGAGTGTCATGCCGGTCATTGTCGCGCCGCTCATGCGCATTGCTGAAACCCTTCATGGACTGTCGCGCGCTCCTCATGGTTTGAGCCACATTGCAGATATTTTGCTGGAAGCCTTGCGGCCTCTTGTGGGGAGCCCGGGCCGGCGCATGATATATGGCAATGGCCTACCGCCGCCAAGCTGCGGCGGGAGGCCGGCGGATGCCGTCGCCGCGAAGCCGTTGAGCTTGTAAGGTTTTTGGGGGCGCGGGCCTGTTGATGACGTGGGAGCGCGATGGCGACGCTGGCGATATCACTGCTGCAGGGCCTGAAGGATCACGGCGCGCGCGAAATTTTCGGAATTCCCGGTGACTTCGTGCTGCCGTTCTTCAAGGTGATCGAGGAGAGCGCAATCCTGCCGCACTACACGTTGAGCCACGAGCCCGGCGTTGGCTTCGCGGCCGACGCGGCGGCGCGCTATCACTCTGGGCTCGGCGTCGCGGTCGTGACCTTCGGGGCCGGGGCCTTCAATCTGGTCAACGCCGTCGCGGGCGCCTACGCCGAGCGCTCGCCCGTCGTGGTGATCGCGGGAGCACCGGGTGCGCGCGAGCGGATGAGCGGCTTCGTGCTGCATCACCAGGCGCGCTCGGTTGAGACCCAGCTGGCGGTGTTTCGCGAGATCACCTGCGACCAGGCGGTGCTCACCGACGCTGGCGACGCGCCCCATGAGATCGCGCGCGTTCTGCGCAGCGCACGCGAGCATGCGCTGCCGGTCTATATCGAGCTGCCGCGCGACATGACGGCGGCTGCGACGGCGGCCGTGCCAGTGCTGCCGCGCCGTGCGGCCGATCCGGAGGCGCTCGCCGAATGCGCCGACGAGATCATCGACAAGCTCGCCGGCGCGAGCAACCCCGTGATCCTGATCGACGTCGAGGTGCGGCGCTACAATCTCGAGGAGCGCGTCACCGCGCTCGCGCGCAAGCTCGCGCTGCCGGTGGTGACGACCTTCATGGGGCGCGGCCTTCTGGAAGATGCGGATGATGTGCTCTGCGGCACGTATCTCGGCGCGGCCGGCGACGCGGCGATTACCAAGCTGGTTGAGGACGCCGACGCCCTCCTGCTCCTGGGCGTGATCTTCTCCGACACCAACTTTGCGCTCTCGCAGCGGCGGCTCGATCCGCGCCGGACGATCCGTGCCTTCGACCGCGCCGTGCAGATCGGGCACCACGGCTACGCCAATATTCCGCTCGACGACCTGATCGAAGCGCTCACCGTGCGGGCGCGTCCACTGGCGGCGGGTTGGGCGCGCCCCAAGCCGAATGCCATCCCTTATCGGCGCGGGCTTGCCGCCGACGACCAGCCGATCGCGCCATCGGACGTGGCGACCGCGATCAACGACCTGTTCGACCGCCATGGCGCGATGCCGATGACCTCCGACGTGGGCGACTGCCTGTTCGCCGCGATGGAGATCGAGAACACCGCGCTCGCGGCGCCCGCCTATTACGCCGGCATGGGTTTCGGCGTGCCGGCCGGCATCGGGGTTGCGGCTGCGACCGGGCGGCGGCCGCTCGTGCTCGTGGGCGACGGCGCCTTTCAGATGACCGGCTGGGAGCTCGGCAATTGCCGGCGCTATGGCCTCGATCCGATCGTGGTGCTGTTCAATAACGCGAGCTGGGAGATGCTGCGTGCGTTCCAGCCGGAATCGCGATTCAACGATCTCGACGACTGGCAGTTCGCCGCCATGGCGCCTTCGCTCGGCGGTCACGGCGAGCGGGTGACGACACGCAAGGACTTGCGCGATGCGCTCGAGCGCGCGGTCGCTCGCCGCGGCCGGTTCTCGCTGATCGAAGTCATGCTGCCGCGCGGCGCGACGTCGACCACGCTTGCGCGTTTTGTCTCGGGCTTCAAGGCGACGCGGGCGCGCGCGCCGTGACATGCTTCCGCTTGCGGCATGCGCCCCGGCATGACGCCGTCAATCACCGCCGTGCCATGATCGGGCTCTTCGTCGGGGCGCTGGTGATCGCGGGGGCGTTCACGTTCGTGCCGGGCCGGATCATGCATGCGGTCGCATTCGGCAACTCCTGGCCGCCGTTTACCGTAACTAAATACCGGCCGTGCTGGGGTGAGGGTCTTTGCTAGTTGTGATGCACCATAAGTAAATATCGTCGAGGCGGGTAATCTCGGAATCGCTTGTAGTTCTGGAAGACTTCGAGCCACAATGGCTGCGTGAAGTGACTCGGCGCAAAAGAGAGTTTGCGACGTGTCTATATACGCAGAGGAAAATGCCCTACGTCGGTGTCCGGCGGCGCTCGCGCAGCGGCGGCCGGACGAAGCGGAGCGTATTGCCCGCGACGTGCTTTCAACCAATCCGGGGCATCCGGGTGCCCTGTTCTTTTTCGGCGTCGCTCTCCTGGTGCAAGGGCGGGCGGGGGAGGCGGTGAAGCCGCTCGATCAGGTCGCCCGCAATCATCCCGATGCTTCGGTCGAGACTCATCTTGGGATGGCGCTGCGCGACAGCGGCCGCACTGCCGAGGCGCTGACATGGCTCGAGCGTGCGACGACGCGTCGGCCCGCACTTGCTCCGGCGTTCAAGGAGCTCGGCGCGACCTATCGCAAATTGCGTCGGTTTGCCGAAGCGGAAGCCGCGCTCCGGCGCGGACAGGAGGTCGCGCCGCCGTTGCCTGACCTGGATATGCTGCTGGGAGCCGTGTGCCTTGATCGCGCCGAGCCGGTGAAAGCCCAGGCGGCTTTCGCTCGGGTTCTGGCGCAACTGCCAGGCAACCCTGAAGCACTGTTCGGTCTCGGGACCGCACTCGTCAACCAGGGTGAGTTCGCGCGCGCCGCCGAGCAATATCGTCAAGTCCTGGCGCGCAATCCCGCCCATGTCCGCGCGCTCCTGTATCTCGGACACTGCCTGATGGAGCTCGGCCAGTGGGACGAAGGCGTGGCCATGTTGCGTTCGACGGTCAAGCTTGACCCGACGGCGCGCGGCAATGTGCTCCGCATGTTGGTCACCTCGGCACGCGGCAAGTTCTGGCTCAAGCGCAGCACCGCGGCGGAGTTCCTCGATGACGTCCGCGTCAGCGCGTGAGCGAACGACCACTGCGCGGTTAATGCCGCCGATTTGCTGCGACGACTCACGAACTTCGGAAACGGGGCACTAGCTAGGCATCTGCGCGCGGATCGACCGGGTCACAAGCGAAGGGCTCGCAGCGAACATACGCACGTCCCGCGCAGGTTTGATGGCGTCTTCGCGGACACCAAATAACGACGGGCGCCGTGCCAGCCAATTGATTTGGCCGATGGCTTCCATTGACCCTGTAAATGGCTGATGCAATCGGCGGGCTCGCAACTCCGGAGTCACAGTCACATTGACGCCTTCAATAAGCGCCAGCGAGGAAACTCATTTCACAAATGAGCGCAGCATAACACAATATCGCTCAGATGCGACCTGAGGGCCGCGCAAGACGTCCAAATTTGAAAAGCAGGAGTCCATGATGATCGCTACAACACAAGAAGTGGCTCAAGTGATAGGTCGCGCATCGAGCTCGGCTAGCCCAAACCAGCATAGTAGGCGCGGCACGTACAATCGGGAGCATCAGGGGTCCGCAGTTCTCACCAGAGCCAATAAGGCCGACCGCCTATTGCGGAGGAATTATGCCACGGACCAAACACCGCGAGAGGATGTGAGGGCGGCGCAACGCTTTCAAATTTTGTTGTATATGGCCGGGATTTTCAGCGCTATGTGCGCTGCTGTTGCTGCCACCTGAGCAGACAATGATCTACGTGGACGGCCACGAGCGGCATGGCCCGCTTTTGACCTTCGAGCGGTGAAAACAAAACCAAACATACTTTGAGCGAACTGGAGAGCAGAATGTCGAAGATGGATCATGCCTCGGCGGGCTCCCATGTGGCTGCCTGCGACCAAAGCCAAGACGAGATTGGACAAAAGATATTATTGCCGCGAAGGCCGAACGATCCTCGATTCGGCCCGCGGCAATATTGGTATGCAGCCTCAAAAGGCGGCGTTTTTCCAAGCTGGATCTTTTTCGAAACGCAGCCTCCAAGTCGCGATATGAAAAGCGGCATATCATCTGCAATTCATCGGTGATGGGGCCGACTTAAACGGCTGGAATGAAACGGATTTGGGGATCAGGACACTAGTGCCCCTTTGTTCCCGAAGTTCGTGTCAGAGGTTGCTGCGATGTATCACGAACTTCGGAAACGGGGCACTAGCGCTTCGGCGCCCGAAAGTGACGCCGATAGATGCCTTTCTCCTGCACGATGGAAGCGGTGAGCTCCATCTGGCGCTCCACGGCTTCACCTTCGATGACTTCGAACTGCGCATCCCAGACGTCCCGCCTCATCGGCAGACATTGCGCAACCGGCGTTCCCTTCGGCAATACGCCGCTGAAATGCGGATCGCGCCAGCTGGCGGGAAAGTGGATGAAGTTGTCCGTATAGCGATCCGCATCGACGAGGCCGGTCAGGGTGTGGAACGGCAGGTCCTGCCGATTGACCGGATGGGTGACGAAGAGCGAATAGCCTGGCGGCAGCTCGATGGTCCAGAAATTGATGAATTTGATGAGGAAGCTGTCCTCGTCGAAAAACGGCGTTCCAATCACCTGGTTGTTGTCGTGAAAATCGATGGGCGCGCGTTGGAAGCCGGTGAGCGCGCCCACCGGCACGTCGCGATCCCATGAGAACGTGCCGTTCTCGACCCGGATGTCGGCCGAAAGCGGCATGAGAAAGCCGTAGGTCATGGCATCGATGAACGGCGGGCACTTTTTGACCGTCATCTGCTCTTCGTGCAGCAGACTGCTGAATGCCATATGCGGCATTGCCTTGAACCAATCCGGCAGGCCAAGCACTGCCTGCGTTGGTCGCGGCAAATCCTCGGCTAACTCGGGCGGGCAGCGGAACTTGATCGTCTTATTCACCAGGTCGCCCATAGGTCGCCCCAGGTGGATGATGCTCGGCTACCGCCGAGTGATGAATTCATTCTAGCAAGCTACCCGCCGATCACAAACCAGGGCGAGCGGGCCAGTTGAAGTCACATTGCATCCCGAGAATAAGTCACATTGCATCCCGAGAATGCAACTTGAGACATATGTGTTCTAGGCGGGAAGAACGACGCGAACGCCGTCGATGACGTACTGCACCGCCAGTGCCGCCAGCAGCACCCCGAGCAGGCGGGACGAGACCACGTTGCCGGTAATTCCGAGCAGGCGGTCGACGCGGTTGGCGAGCAGAAAGACGCCGAGGCACAGCGCGCACACCATCGCCACCACTGCGATCAGGACAGCGAGCGGGATCACCTTGCCGCCGGCCTGGCCTGCGAGCAGCAGCGTGGCGGTGATCGCGCCCGGCCCCGCCATCAACGGGATTGCGAGCGGGAAGGCGGCAACGTTGCGCACGTGCTCCTCCAGCGCGTCCTCGGCCTGCTTCGACTGGCGCTCGATGCGCACACCAAAGACCATCTCGGAGGCGACCGCGAACAGGAGGAGCCCGCCCGCGATGCGGAAGGCCGGCAGCGTGATGCCGAGCTGATGCAACAGCCAGTCGCCGACGAGTGCGGTACCGGCCAGGATCGCGGCCGCGATGATCGAGGCGCGCACCGCGATGCGCCGGCGTACTTGCTGCGACAGGCCCTGGGTGACCGCCAGGAAGGTCGGCACCAGCCCGACCGGGTCGACCACCACGGCGAGCGTGACCAACGCGGAGATGAGGTAGTCGAACGGCATGACGCGGAGCCGGCCCCTTCGCTGTCGCGGACTACGGCGCGGAAGGCGGCGGAACGCGCCGCTTCGTTGCCTGCTCAAACGCGTAAGCGAGCGCGATCAGCCGCGGCTCGCTGCAGGCACCTGCCGCAAAGCTCACGCCGAAAGGCGACGGCTTGGCGTCGAAGCTCGCCGGGATGGGAATGCTGCGCGCATTGGCCACCATGGCGAATGGCACGATCACGGTGGGATAGCCTGGTCGTGCCGACAGCAGGGCGCCGAAGTTGGCGGGAAACAGCAGCGCGTCAAGTCGCTCAGCGCCCATGATCTCGTCGATGCCGTGTGGGCCCGAGAGCGCGATATCCTTGGCGCGGTCCTGCTCGTAGCGAGGGCGATCGGCTTCGACGTCCATCTCGTCGGATATGTCGAGCTGCGATTGACCGTACTTGAGGGCGCCCGCCTTGGCATGCGCGAGGTTCCACGCGCGCAGCTCGGTCAGCGTCTTCACCGGCGAGGCGGGACCGAGGCTGGCGAGCCACTTGTTGAAGTCGCGCTTCATTCCGTACTTGAAAACGACCGAGCAGCCGGAGTCCATGCCCTTCGCTCCGTCGCTGCCGCGACAGACCCCCCAGTGCAGGGAATTCCTGCTCGGGTCCTGTTCGACGACGCTCGGAATGTCAGCGGGGTCGACAACGACGGCGCCCTGTTCCTTGAGCACTGCGATTGCCGCGGCCATCGCATCGGCCTGATCCGGATCAAGCCCGCCGTACAATTGCTGCAGCCCGGGCGGTATGACGGGCTCGTAATAGAACGCGCGTGGGATGCCGATGCGTGCGCCAACGAGCGCATTGCGATCGAGAAAGCGCGTGTAGTCGCGGTTTGGCGGCGGCGCGCAAGGCTTGACTGGATCCTGCGGGTCGGGCTGCGCATCCTCGAGCGCGCCGAGCAGGATAACGGCATCGGTGATGGTGCGCGCCATCGGGCCGGCGGTGTCCTGATCGGCGGTGAGCGGAATGATGCCGTGCCGGCTGATCCGCCCCACCGTCGGCTTGATTGCCACCAGCATGGTCATGCTGGCGGGGCTGAGCAGCGAGCCCGAGGTCTCGGTGCCGACGTTGGCCGCCCAAAAGCTCGCGGCGGTGCCGATGCCGGAGCTCGAGCCTCCCGGCGACAGCACCGGGCGGCCGTCGGAGGTGGCCTCGCGCGGATCGCGCCGCGGGTCGTAAGGGTTCATGCCGAAGCCGCTGACCGCATTGTAGCCCGAGGGCATCGGCGTCGGCGCGCCCGCGATCCAGTTGGCGAGTTCGGTCATGCCGGTCTTGGCGATGATCACGGCGCCAGCATCGCGCAGGCTTTTCACCACCGTGGCCTCGTAGGGCGGGATGAAGCCGTCGAAGGCGAGCGCGCCGCCGGTGGTCGGCATGTCGGTGGTGTGGATGTTGTCCTTCAAGGCGATTGGAATGCCGTGCAACGGGCCACGCAGCCGTCCCTGCGCACGATCGCGATCGCGCTCCTCGGCCTCCCGCAGCACGTTCGCATTGACCGTGATCACGGCGTTGAGCTTCTTGTCGTAGAGCGCGATGCGCGTCAGGTACTGCTGAGTGAGCTCGCGCGAGGTCACGCGTCCATTCGCCATCGCCTGCTGCATGTCGGTGATGCTGGCTTCGACCACGTTGAAGTCGCCTCGCGCCGCGGCGCTCAACGGCACGAGCAGCAGAGCGACCAGAAGTCGCTTCATGACAATCCTCCCCAAGAACAC
This sequence comes from Xanthobacteraceae bacterium, assembly GCA_036845065.1. Lineage (GTDB taxonomy): Bacteria > Pseudomonadota > Alphaproteobacteria > Rhizobiales > Xanthobacteraceae > VAZQ01. The sequence goes on from DAIUEP010000067.1 coordinate 13,922, forward strand.
GTGGCAGCTTGCGAACGGCCGTCGCAGCCACCCATGACGCGAACGTCGGAAAAACCGTGATCAATACACGTGACAAGGCCTGCGCGCTTTTCGCATAATCCCAACGTGTTGGCCACATTCAGCGAGGTTCGTCATGAGCGCTGTCATGAGACTGGTTGCGGCTGCGCTGATGGCCGCTGCGTCGAGCTTGGCATGGGCCCAGGACCATCCGACCCAGGACTATCCGACCCGATCGATCCGCTTGATTGTCCCGCTCACGCCGGGTTCGGGCGCGGACATTGCCGGACGTCTCATCGCGAAGTCGCTCACTGACAGTTGGCGTCAGCCCGTGATTGTGGAGAACCGGCCGGGCGCGGGCGGACTGATCGGTACCCAAGTGGTGGCCAAGTCCGAGGCCGATGGCTATACGCTCTTGGTGCAGTCAGCCTCGCACGCGGCCAACTCGGCCATCTACAAGAGCTTGCCCTATAATCCGCTCAAGGACTTCATTGATGTGGCCCGCCTCGGCGTGACCCCTTATGTGATGGTCACCGCGCCGAATGGCCCCTACAAGTCGGTCAAGGCGCTGATCGAGGCGGCGAAAGCCAATCCCGGCAACATCCCGTTCGCTTCCGCGGGGGTGGGAAGCTCCACTCACCTTGCGGCCGAGTACGTCGTCGACCTTGCGGGCATCAAGATGCTGCATGTGCCGTATCGAGGCTCGCCCGAAGCGATCCAAGACACCATCGCGGGACGCACGGCGTTCTACATGGCGCCGATCAACACCGCAGTTGGCTTGGTGAACGAGGGCAGGCTTGCGGCGATCGGACTGTCCACGCGCCGACGCGCCGACGTGATGCCCAATGTCGTACCGCTCGCCGAGCAGGGGTTTGCCAATTACGATGTATCGCTTTGGTTTGGAATGTGGGCGCCGGCGGGCACGCCCGCCGCAGTGGTGCAGAAGCTGAACACACAGGTGGCGATGAGCTTGCAGAACCCCGAGGTGGTGGAACAGTTCGGCAAGCTCGGCATCAGCCCGCTGCCCATGAGCCCGCCGGAGTTCGCGAGCTTCGTACGCAACGAGATCGCCACCTACCAGCGTATCGTCAAGCAGGCCGGCATCACGCTGCAGTAGGACTGTTACGGAGCGCTGAACCAGTCCGCAATCGCGACCCAGATCAGGCGCAAGCCGAGCAGGGTCAGGATCGAGCGGAACACGAGCTTGAAGCCTTGCTCGCCCATGCGGTCGAGCGCGCGCTCGCCCAGCCAGTTGCCGACCGCGCCGGTTGCGATCATGGCGGCCATGAGCGGGACATAGCGGCCGATCGCAAAGCCGAGGAATCCGAACGCCACCAGCTTGGCAATGTGCACGATGCTCATCAGCGCGCCGAAGGTCGCGACCTGGCCGTGGCGGTTGGGCGCGCTGCCGGCAATGAGCGGCGCCAACAGCGTGCCGGTCGCGCTCACGAACATGCCGAGAAACGTGGCGCCGAAACCTAGGACGACGAAGCGCGTGCGCTCGGCACCGATGCGGCCGAGCCTGGGCAGCCAGGTTGCCACGATGATGAACAGTCCCAGGATGCCCTGCAGCATGGCAATCGGCAGCGCGACGAAGATCTTGGCGCCAGCCGCGGCCCCGATGATCGCGCCGACGACGAAGGGCGCCAAGGTGCCGCGCATGACGTAACGCCACATCATGACGGTGCGGGTGACGCCCGAGCCGAGCTGAACCACGGTATGGATCGGGAGCAGCACGGCCGGTGGCAGCACCGAGGCCATGAGGGCGAGCAGCAGAAGGCCGCCGGCGGCGCCGGTGGAGATTCCGAGAAAGGAGGTGACCAGGGAGGCGGCGGTGAGGCCGAAGAAGACCTGCGGGGAGACGTCCGGCATTCCCAGAAAGTCCATTTCACCTCCCCGGCACGGCGGTTGGGGTTACCACCAGATCCCGCCCCTGGATGGGCCCGAGAAAGGTGAAGTGTCAATCGTGGGCGTGGAAGAGCAGTTCCGTCACGGCGTCCAGTTGGACCGACAATCATTCTGAAGCCTTGCGGACAACCAATTGAAAATACACACAAAAACAGCTGAAGCCCGGAGGCGTTTTGAGGTGGCATCTGCCGTTTGAATCGGCTAAGCACACGTGAGTCCATCCTGCGGGAAATTCCATTTTGGCTGAGAACGACGATCAGGCGCCGGGGGACCGCGCCCCCACCGATGTTCGCCCCGTCTCGATCACGGACGAGATGAAGCGCAGCTATCTCGATTACGCCATGAGCGTGATCGTGGCGCGCGCGCTGCCGGACGCGCGCGACGGCCTCAAGCCGGTGCACCGGCGCATCCTCTATTCGATGCACGAGCAGGGGCACACGCCCGACAAGAAATACGTCAAGTCGGCGCGCGTGGTCGGCGACGTGATGGGCAAATATCACCCGCACGGCGACCAGGCGATCTACGACGCGCTGGTGCGCATGGCGCAGGACTTCTCCATGCGCCTGCCGCTGATCGACGGGCAGGGCAATTTCGGCTCGGTCGACGGCGATCCGCCGGCGGCCATGCGTTACACCGAATGCCGCTTGGCCGATCCCGCGATGTCGCTCATTGACGACATCGACAAGGATACGGTCGATTTCCAGGCCAACTACGACGGCAATGAGAAAGAACCGGTCGTCCTTCCGGCGCGCTTTCCCAATCTCCTGGCCAACGGCGCCGGCGGCATCGCGGTCGGCATGGCGACCAACATCCCGCCGCACAATCTCGGCGAGCTGATTGACGCTTGCATGGCGCTGATCGACGATCCTGCGCTTTCCATCGAGGATCTGATGGCGATCGTGCCGGGGCCTGATTTCCCGACCGGCGGCATTATTCTGGGCCGTGTCGGCATCCGCGGCGCCTATATGCTCGGGCGCGGCTCGATCGTCATGCGCGGCAAGGTCGAGTTCGAGACGCTCCGCAAGGAGCGCGAGGCGATCATCATCTCGGAGATTCCCTACCAGGTGAACAAGGCCTCGATGGTCGAGCGCATCGGCGAGCTGGTGCGCGAGAAGAAGATCGAGGGCGTCGCCGAGCTGCGCGACGAATCCGACCGCCACGGCTATCGCGTCGTGATCGAGCTCAAGCGCGAGGCGGTGCCCGACGTCGTGCTCAACCAGCTTTATCGCTACACCGCGCTGCAGTCGACCTTCGGTGCCAACATGGTGGCGCTCGAGGGCGGCCGTCCGCTGGTGATGACGCTCAAGGACCTGCTGGCGTCCTTCCTCGCGTTCCGCGAGGAGGTGATCTCGCGGCGGACCAAGTATCTGCTCGGCAAGGCGCGCGACCGCGCCCA
>DAIUEP010000067.1:17322-21937 GCA_036845065.1 Xanthobacteraceae bacterium
GGCCGCGAGGAGATCAAGGACGAGCTCGACAAGCTCGCGGCCGAGATCGCCGACTACCTCGAGATCCTGCGCTCGCGCGCCCGCATCCAGGCGATCGTCAAGGAGGAGCTGGCGGCCGCCAGGAAGCAATTCGCAACGCCACGTCGCACCGTCATCCTCGACCAGGAAGGCGAGATGGAGGACGAGGACCTGATCCAGCGCGAGGACATGGTGGTCACGGTCTCGCGCCTCGGCTACGTCAAGCGCGTGCCGCTCTCGGCCTATCGGGCGCAGCGCCGCGGCGGCAAGGGCCGCTCCGGCATGCAGACGCGCGACGAGGATTTCGTCACGCGGCTGTTCGTGGCCAACACCCATACGCCGGTGCTTTACTTCTCCTCGCACGGGCGCGTGTACAAGGAGAAGGTGTGGCGGCTGCCGCAGGCGGCGCCGCAGGCGCGCGGCAAGGCGCTCATTAACATCCTGCCGCTCAATCAGGGCGAGCGCGTCACCACCGTGATGCCGCTGCCGGAGGACGAGAGCACCTGGGCCGAGCTCGACGTGATGTTCGCGACCACGCGCGGCACGGTGCGGCGCAACAAGCTGTCCGACTTCGTCGACGTGCGACGCTCCGGCATCATCGCCATGAAGCTCGACGAGGGCGAGGCGATCGTCGACGTGCAGATCTGCACTGAAAAGCAGGACGTGCTGCTCACCACCGCGGCCGGCCAATGCATCCGCTTTCCGGTCCCGGACGTGCGCGTGTTCCAGGGCCGCACCTCGATGGGCGTGCGCGGCATCGCGCTCGCCGAAGGCGATCGGGTGATCTCGCTCTCGATCCTGCGCCATCTCGACGCCACCGCCGAGGAGCGCGTCGGCTATCTCAAGCGCGCAAGCGCGGTGCGGCGCGGGATCACGGGTGAAACCGAGGAGCCTGCCGTCGACGCTGAGGAGGCGCAGGAGGCCCCGGTGAGTGACGCGATCGAGCTTGGCGAGCAGCGCTATGTGGAAATGTCGGAGGCCGAGCAGCTCGTGCTGACGATCTCCGAGCGCGGCTTCGGCAAACGCAGCTCGTCGTATGAATATCGAACCACCGGCCGCGGCGGCAAAGGCATCGTCGCCATGGCGGTGACGCCGAAGACCGGCCGCGTCGTGGCGTCGTTCCCGGTCGAGGATCAGGACCAGATCATGCTGGTGACCAACGGCGGCCAGCTCATCCGCACCCGCGTCGAAGGCATCCGCATCGCCAGCCGCTCGACCCAAGGGGTGATCGTGTTCGACACTGCTGAGGACGAGAAGGTGGTGTCGGTCGAGCGCATCAGCGAGGAAGGCGAGGATAACGGCGGCTGAGCAGATGGTGCCGCCTCACGCCACCTCGAGGATCACCCGCTCCGCTTCTTCGACGCGCGCGACGCGCACCAGCGTCGCGAGCGTTTCGTTTAGGTGATCGATGACCCGCAGCGCCCACTGGTCGGGCGTCTGCACATTCAAGATGTTCCAGCGGATGGCGATCGGCATCGCGTCGAAGAAACGGGCGGTCAGCGCGGCGGCGCGCTCCTCGAGCATCTGCTCCGCGTCGGGCTGTCCGCTCTGGATGATGTACTGGTCGTAGGCCTGCCGCATGGTGCGACCGACCTCCGAGAAGATACGCGCGAGCATGCCGGGCTCGAACCGCACCTTGCCGCCGAGCGCGCGCAGCGCCTCCTCAAATGGCGTCTGCCCGGTGGCGCCGCAGGCTTCGATCGCGACCTCGACCAGGCCGCCGATCTCCGCGTTGACGTGCGCCCGCATGAGCTCCATGGCGCGCTGGTTGGCTTCGAACGAGAACCGCTCGGCCCAGCGCTCGACTCGCGCCCGGTTGTCGGCGAGCCAGCGCTCGAGCCGCCGTTCGAGGTCAGGGCGGATCGCCTCGGCGGCGGGGTCGGCGAGCGCGAGATTGAACAGGCGCATGAACCACGCGCCGAGCCCTCCGGCACGCTGCGCCTCGCTGCGCCGCAGGCCGTCCTTGAAGATTTCGGTGAGCTCGCCCTTGAGCGCTTCATCGTCCTTGATCAGCGCGGTCAGCTGCAGACAGAGCTTCTCGAGCAGCTCGTCGTGGATCGTCTGCAGATGCGGCACCAGGAGATCGCGTTTCGCCCTGACCTCGCCGCTCAGCCGCTTGCTGTAGTTGCCGACCGCATAGGCCCGCGCCAGCCCGCGCGCGATGGTGAGCTCGGGACGGTCGTCACGCAGGACGGCACTCGCTCGGCCCGCAAACGGCACGGTCCCGCGGACACGCTCCAGAAACCAGCGCCAGTTGCAGCTGCCGCCGGTGAGCATCGCGGTCGCGCCATCGGCGACCTCGAGCTGGCGCAACCCGGTTTCGATCAGACTTGCGCCCCAGGCCTTGAGATCGACCGGGGCGCCCTGCTGCGCGGCCTCGACGAACGCGCGTTCCTCGGGCGCAACGTCGCCGAGCGAGAGCGCGAGCCACTGCCGCGCCGTTTCGGAGGCCCGATAGCTGCGGGCGCGCGCATCGAGCTCGGCGGCGCTCGCAACGAAGAAGTTGCCGAGGTTGATGCCGTTCTCGTCGGAGCCGAGGATGACCGGCGCCGACCACGTCCATGGACGCTCGGCCGACTGGCTGCTCAGGTGGCGTGAGAAAGCTTCCTTGATCTTGCGGCAGGTCAGGCCGAGGAGCACGGCGCGATCGATCGGCCGCTCGGCCAGCCGCTTGAGATCCTTGTGCCGGCCGCGGCTCTGCGCCATGTCGAGCAGCCATTGGTAGAACAGGTCGTCAAACAGTCGCCCGCCGTAGACCGTCGAGCCGAAGGTTTTCGATCCTTCGAGATCCATGCGGCCCGCGCGCAGCACGGTCATGTCGAATGTGCCGGCGCCCCAATCGAACACCACGATGTCGCGATGGAAGTCCTGCGCGCGCAGCTGCGTGCCGAGGAAATGGAAGGCGGCGCCGACCGGCTCGGGAATTGTGAAGGCCGGCGGAAAGCCCGCCTGCTTGAGCAGCGACAGCAGCGCTTGCGCGCCGCCACCCGACATCCACGTTACCGGGCAGCCCGCGGCCATGACGGCTTCGTTGCCGGCAAGCTCGATTTTCTCGGCCAGCCGGTCGGCCTGGCGGACCTCGGTCAGGAAGCGTAGCGCGGTCTCGCGGTGCTCGGCGCTGCGATGGATATGCGGCTTGAAGTTGGAGAAGAACGCCATCGCGGCGCGCTCGGCGTCCGCCCGTGCCAGCAGGTATTCCTGTTCCGCGATGTCGCCCACATGGAACCGGTTCTTGGACTTGTCGTGCAGGACGCAGGTTGGAATGCGGTCATCGTTCCCATGGATCGCTACGTCGACGATCTGCGGATTGATGCTGTCAGTCTGCGCGAACGAGATCGCCGTCTTCGACGTGCCGAAGTCGAGCCCGAATGTATATTTGATCCTGCTCATCGCGGCTCAACGCTTGCGGGTGACGAGGCCCTTGCGGGAGACGTGCTTTGCGCCGCTGCCATCGTCAATATAGAGCGGTTGCGACGATACGCTCACGAGATCGCCGCTATCGACCGCGCCGAAGGTGTCGTAGTCGTGCGTGTGCTCGGATTTCCAGACGAATTCGATGGCGGCGGCTTGCGGATGCGATGCCGCCGCACCGCAGGGCAGGCCCAGGTGCTGCTCGATCACCTGCAGGATATCTTCGCCGGCCTCGTGCTGGGCGCGGCGCGCCAGGATGATATTGATGACCTCGCGCGTATCCGTGCCTATGCGGGCGCCGAAATCGTCGCGCTGGAGGGTCAGCGCTGCCGACAGCGCTGACCAGATATTGGCGTCCGACTGCAGCTCGGCGTCCAGCCGCGTGACCAGTTGCCGGCGCAGCATGCCGCTATCGGGGCTGGCGGGATCAGGCGCGGTCCAGCGCGCCGCCAGCATGGCGACAAATGCGGTAAGCCCGATCAGGACGTGCAACGGGCTGGAACCGCCCAGCAGCCAGGCGATCAATGCGAACAACCCGCCGAGCAGGACCGCCGCAAGCGTGATCAACGGGCCCGCCCGCAACAGCGCGAACACGGCGCCGAGCTTGCGGGCGATCTTGAGCGGCAGCCCGCGCAAGCCCAACCGTGCAAGCATGACGTCGAGGGGTGGGGAGGCGACGACGGCCACCCCGATCGCCGCGCCGAGGGCGGCGACAAACGCCGCCGCGATGAGGGACCGTATCATTGTGTCGCGCGCGATCGTCGCCTCGATCGGCTGCAGCGCCAGCAGGATCACGGCGGCGACGGCGCCGAATCCTGCCGCGATGGCGGTGCGCCAGAGGCTGACTTGCCAGCGATGGGTGGCCGAGGTGGGTCGCTGCAACGGCGCGGGCCGCGCCTCGAAGCTGCGGAGCGTGTGCAGGATATCCTGCTCGGCGTCGCGGTTGAGGGCGCGGATGATCGCGGGCGCCTGCCGATCGAGGAACTCGTCGGAGAACTTGCTGCGTGCGGTGGCGATCTTCTCGTCGGCCTCCTGGGAGGAGGTGCCGGCTCGCAGCCAGCGATCGAATTCGGCCACATATTGGCGACGCAGATCATCAAGCGCGGCGGCAAACCGTCGATGCGCCTCAAGCAACGTCGTCGTCATGACGCTAAAATGCGTCGCCCCGGTTGCGACCGCAAGGGGG